>JBGPOZ010000150.1:0-11920 GCA_041488295.1 Allostellaceae bacterium | reverse complement strand
TGGTCCATGCGCGCGCTGAACGCGTTGGAATAGTCGAGATTGGCGTATTGCGGCGTCTTGGTGATGCCGAAGAGCACGCCCTGATCCTCGGCCGGCGCCAGCTCGGCCTTGGTGTGGAACCAGAAATACGGAATCGAGACGAGGACGACGAGCGCGAAAAGCGCCGTCACCGGCCGATAGTCGAGCGAGGAGGAAAGCCGCCGCCCGTACCAGCGCGTCACCGCCGAGAAGCCGCGATCGATGAGCCGCGCAAAGCGCCCCTCGCTCATCGCGCGCGACAGGAAGAGCGAGCACATCATCGGCGACAAGGTGAGGGCGACGACGCCCGAGATGATGACGGCGCCGGCGAGCGTGAAGGCGAATTCGCGGAAGAGCGTGCCGGTGAGCCCTGAGAGAAGGCCGATCGGCGCGTACACCGCGGCCAGGGTGATCGTCATCGCGATGATCGGCCCGACGATCTCGCGCGCGCCGATGAGCGCCGCCTGAACCGGCGAGCGGCCCTCCTCGATATGGCGGTAGACGTTCTCGACGACGACGATCGCATCGTCGACGACAAGGCCGATGGCAAGGACCATGGCGAGCAGGGTCAGAAGGTTGAGGCTGAACCCGGCGGCGAGCATCAAGGTCGCGGCGCCGATCAGCGACAGCGGGATGGTGACGATCGGGATCACCACCGAGCGGAAGGAGCCGAGGAAGAGGAAGATGACGACGACGACGATGGCGACGGCCTCGCCCAACGTCCACTCGACCTCGTCGATCGAGGCTTGGATGAATTTCGTCGAATCGTAGGGCACCTTCATCGTCACGGTCGGCGGCAGGTTGCGCTGGATCTCGGGGAGGAGTGCGCGCACGCCTTTGACGAGGCTGAGCGGATTGCCGGTCGGCGTCGCCTGGACGCCGATGAAGACGGCGTGATCGCCGTTCATCCACACGCTCGAATTGGTCTTCTCGGCACCGAGCTCGATGGTGGCGACGTCGCGGAGGTGAACGAGGGCGCCATCCTGCGCCTTCACCACCATGTTGCGGAATTGCTCGATATCGATGAGGCCCGTATCGGCGACGATGTTCGTAATGGTGAAATAGCCCTTGGCTTGGCCGGGCGCCGCCTGAAAATTGTTGGCGCGGATCGCCGCCGCAACGTCATCGGCCGAGATGCCGCGCGCGGCAAGGCGCATCGGATCGAGCCACACACGCATGGCGAAGGTCTGGCCGCCGAGGATGTCCGCCGAGGCGACCCCGTCGACAGTCGCGAGCAGCGGCTGGACGACGCGGGTCAGATAGTCGGAGATGGCCGGGCTCGACAGCTCCGGGCTGGCGAAGCCGATATACATAACGGCAAAGCCGGCGCCCGTCGTCTTGGTGATGACGGGGTCGTTCGATTCCCTCGGAATCAGGTACTTTACCTGATTGACCTTCGACATGACGTCGGTCAGCGCCTTGCTCGGATCGTAGTTGAGGCGGATATAGGCCTGCACCGTGCTCACGCTCTGCAGCGAGGTCGAGGTCATGTAGTCGATGCCCTCGGCGGTCGCGACGGCCTGCTCGATCGGCGTCGTGATGAAGCCTTGCATCAGCTCGGCCGAGGCACCCGGATAGCTCGTCGTCACCGTGATGACGGTGTTGTCGAGCTTTGGATACTGCCGCACCGGCAAACTCGTCAGCGCGCGCAAACCGACGAGCAGGATCAAGAGGCTGACGACGAGGCTGAGAACGGGTCGGCGGATGAAAAGATCGGTGAAGGACATGGCGCGACGCTGCCTTCGCTCAATTGTTCGGAAGACGCGCCGGCATCGCCAGCGAGTCCGAGGTCCCGGGGATCACGGTCGCGCCGTCAATGAGCTTGATCTGCCCCGACGTCGCGACGCGGTCGCCAGCCTTCAGCCCGTCGAGCACCGCGACTTTGTCGGCGAAATGCGCGCCTGTCTTGATGTAGGTGCGCTTCGCCTTGAAGACCGGCTTGCCGTCGGCGTCGTTGCCGTCCTGCGCGATGAGGAAAACGGAATCGCCGTAGAGCGTGTAGTCGACGGCCGTCTCTGGCACGGTGATGACGCCGTCCTGCGCCGGCAGCACGAGGCGCGCATTGGCGAACATCCCGGGCAGCAGGAGATGGTTGGGATTGGCGAGGCTCGCCTGCAATTTGATCGTGCGCGTATCGGCGGCGAGTTGCGGCTCCATCGTCGTCAATTTGGCCTCGAAGCTGCGCCCGGGATAGGCGTCGACCAGCACCGCGACCTGCTGGCCGACCTTGAGCGCCGCACGGCTCTGCTCGGGCAGGGTGAAGTTGACGTAGAGCGTATCGAGATCGGTCAAGGTGACGAGCGGCGCGCCGGCGCTGACATACTGGCCGAGCTCGACCTGGCGGATGCCGAGGACGCCCGAGAATGGCGCGCGCACGAGCTTTTGCGCGATGACCGCCTGGGTCTTCGCGATCCCGGCATCCGCCTGATCGAGCTGGCTTTGATAGAGATCGACATTGGCGACCGGGCCGTTGCCGCGCGAGGCCAGCTCCTTGGCGCGGGTGAGGTTGACCTGCGCGAGGCGCGCCTGGGCACGGAAATTGAGAAGGTCGCCCTGATCGGGCTGGTCGTTGAGCTGAACCAAGGGATCGCCCGCCTTCACGACGGCGCCCGCCTGCAGAGAGATCTGCGTCACGCGGCCGCCGATCTCCGGCGCCACCGTCACCTGATGGACGGCAGTGACCGAGCCGATGCCGGTCAGCGACTGCGGCAGCGCCTCGGTCTGCGCCTCGGCAACCGCCACGGCGACGGGCGGCGGCTTCATAGTGGCGAAGAACTCCGCCGTCTTCTGCCCGCGGGAAACGTCGAAAAGGTAGAGACCGCCGAAAACGATGGCGAGGAGAAGCGCCATGATGACGAGGCGGAAGATCAGCTTGCCGCGCGTCGCGCCGGTCCGCCCGCCGGCATCCCGGCGATAGTCGCCCTCGACACGGTCTGCGAGGTTGGAATCAGGCACGGCTCGCCTCCCGATCTTGAGTCTCCTGGCATTCACTCGGCGCATCCGCGGCGCAATGCCGCGCGATCGCCTCGTCCTTGAGGCCGAGGCCGCGCAGGATGAACGCGGCGGCCTCGGCGACGACGGCTTCGGTATCGCCGCGATAGGGGACGACGGCGCGCGGCGGAAGCCGCACATACGCCAGCATCACCGCCACGTGCTGCGCGAACCAGAAGCGATTCTCGAGCGCGACACCGGTCGGCGCGAGATCGCCTGCCGCGCGCGCGGCCTCGAGGCATTCGGCGAATTTCGGGAAGACCCGGGCGAAGATGGATTCGAAAACGAGTTGGCAGTACTCGCCATCGTCGAGGTAGCCGTTCACCATCAGCCGATGGCGCGTGTCGAGTTCGCTCGTGAGCACGAGATGGCGGATCATGAAGCGGATCATGTGGACGAGCGATGCGGTCGAGGGCTCGAGTTCGCTGACGCGCTCCAGCGCCGGATCGCCGAGACAGCCGACTCGCAGGATCTCCTGGTACAGCGCCGCCTTGCTGGGGAAATGCTTGAAGACGAGCGCCTCGGAAACGCGCGCCGCCTCGGCGATTTCCTTCGTCGTCGTGCCGGCGAAGCCTTTGCGCGCGAAGAGCGGCATCGCCGCCTCGACGATCGCGCTCCGGCGCTCTTCGTTATCTAGACGTATAATTGCCATGGCGTGATTAGTAAGTCATCACTCACCAAAGGTCACGCAAAAAAGCTGTGTGCGTAACAGGGCTGTATCGGGCAGATCGGGCCGCGATCAGGCAGTGTCGGTGTCGGAGCCGCCGAAATCCTGGTCCGAGGCATAGTCCTGATCGGAGGCGTAGTCCTGATCGGCTGAGGCATCCTGGCTCGACGCGTCGTCGATGCCCGAATCAGGCGCATCGAGCGCGGCTTGCCGATCGACGCCGCCGCCGCTCGAATCCCGCGCGGATTGCGTCGCCGCACCGGGATCGGCGCCGTAATAATTGTTGATCACCGTCTCGCCGAGCCCCGGCTGCATCGTCGCATTCGAAAGGATGCCGCCGGCATGTTGACCGAACAGCGACTGGATGCCTTCGAACAGGAGGGCGCCGCCGGCGATGCCGGCCGCCGTCGTCGCTGCCTGGCGCAGGAAGCCGGAGCCGGAGGCCATCATCGGCATGGCCTGCGCCATCATCGGCTGCGACATCATCGGCTGCCCCTGCCATTGCGGCTGAACCGGCGCGGGCCGGCTCCAGGGACTGGAAGGCGGAACGCCGGCCGCGGGTGCCGAGCGCCCGAAGAGGCCGCCGAGAAAACTCGCCGGCTGTGCGGCAGCGGGCTGCGCCGCGGCGAGCTGCTTTTCGAGCTCGGCGATGCGGTGCTGTGCGTTGGTCAGCGCCATGTCCTGAATGAGCACGGTCTGGACGAGGAAATACGGCGCGTCGGGCTGCTCCGCCATCGAAGCGCGGATGAGGCTCTCGGCCTCGAGATCCTTCGGCTGCCCGGCGGTTCCCTTGAGGCGCTCGAGAAGATGCGTGATGAGATCGCGTTCCTGTGGCGTCATGCTGCTTTTGCTCCCGGTATGGGCACCTGTGACGGCGCCGCTTCGCTGTCATCTGGGTAGGCGGGCGCGACTTGTCAAAGCCCGACGACTGGAGCCGGCGATTCCCCGCCGAGAGAGCCTGATGCGATCGTACCGGTCACGGAATGTCCGCAGGTTTGTCACACGCCCGAAACGTTCGACACGTAATCCGAGTGTTGATGACGATCAGCGCGTCTGCAACCCCGGCTTTCTCCCGTGCGGCCCAGCGGTCCGCGCAGAGATGGGTTCCTACTTCTTCGCGCGGGCGGCTCCTTGTATAATCACTGCACAATCATGAGCAGGGCAGATCCGGCTCGGCTGCGGACCCGAGCCGACAAGCAAGCGACGAGATCGTCAGAGTTGGGAGCGCGCCATTTCGGCACGCTTCAACCGGTCGATGCCAAGGGGGCAATGACATGATCTTGCAGCGACGCCTTTTCGATCGCGATCGCCCGGCGACGATTCGATCGGGCGACCTCGAGGTGCGCCTTGCCGAGACGGCGGAAGAGATCGACGCTGCCCAGGCGCTCCGCTTTCGTGTCTTTTACGAGGAGATGGGTGCGCGCGCCACGGCCGAGGCGGCGCAGAGCCGCCGCGATCGCGATCGCTTCGATGACTATTGCGACCACCTTCTCGTCATCGATCGTTCGCGCAGCAGCGGTCCCGACGGCATCGTCGGGACATATCGGCTGTTGCGGCGCTCGGTAGCGGACCGCCACGGCGGATTCTACACGGCGACCGAATTCGACATCGCGCCGCTTCTCGCCGCGCCAGGCGAGCAGCTCGAGCTCGGCCGCTCCTGCGTCGAAGCCTCGCACCGCACGCGTCCGACCATGCAATTGCTGTGGCGCGGCATCGCCGAGTACAGCTTCACCTACGCCATCAAGCTGATGTTCGGTTGCGCCAGCCTGCCCGGCACCGACGTCGCCGAACTCGCCCCAGCCTTGGCCTATCTGCACCACAACCACTTGGCTCCTCCGGCGTTGCGCGCCCGCGCGCTGCCGCACCGCTATGTGCGGATGGATCTCTTGCCGCCAAACGCCATCGATGCCGAGGCCGTCGTGACGCAGCTCGGCCATCGCGGCACGATCTCCGCCTTGCCGCCGCTCATCAAAGGCTATCTGCGGCTCGGCGCCCTGATCGGCGACGGCGCCGTCATCGATCCCGATTTCAATACGATCGATGTGTGCATCATCGTCGTGATGGATCGCATCACCGACAAGTACTTCAACCATTATCTGCGCCAGAGCTGACGCCAAAATCGGGCCGGGCGGAACGCCTCACCCGAGCGCCGCGGAGAGCAGATAGAGCAGGCAGCCGACGCAGGCGCCGACCAGGGTCCCGGTGATGCGGATCGATTGCAGATCGGCGCCGAGCGCGAGCTCCAGCCGCTCGACGACCGTCTTCGTCTCCCAGCTCCGGACGACCTCGCTGATGAAGCGCCCGATCTCGTTCCGCCACGGCACGATCGCCGTGACCGCCACCTCTTCGAGGGCCGTGTTGAGGCGCCCGCGCATCGCCGCGTCGGCGGCGAGCGCTCGCCCCACCGAGTGAAGCCCGCGCCCCAGCGCCTCGCGCGTTCGCGACGCCGGGAGCGCCAGATCCTCGAGCACGGCGCCGCGCAGGGCGTCCCAAGCGGCGCCGAGCCAGGCCGCGACGGCAGGCTGCTCGAGGAGTTGGTTCTTCACGGCATCGAGCCGCTCGCGATGCGCCGGCGATCGGATGAGATCGCGGGCGAGGCGCGCCAAACGAAAGCGCAGCACCCGGCGCTTCCGGCTGTCGGGAGCGCGCAGCTCTCCAAGGAACTCGACGAAGCCGGCGAGGATCGCCTGCGCGATGCGCCGATCGACCGCCTTCGGGACCCACCAGGCGGTGCGTTCCTCGACAATGCGATAGATCTCGCCCTCTTCGCGCTCGACCGCGGCGCGCAAGCCGTCGAGGGCGCGATCGAAGAGGGTGTCGAAGGGCGCGCCGCGGGTCAGCACTCCGAGCGTCCTGCCGAAGATGGCGGCGAGATCGGCCGAGCGAAGCTGCTCGCCGAGCGCGCGCGCCGCGAAGTCGCGGATCTCCGGATCCTCGAGCGAATGGATGAGGTAGGGTAACAGCGCGACCAGCCGCGCCGCGAGGCGCTCGGCTTGCGACGGCTCGGCCAGGAACTCCGCGACGCGACGCGCCGGATCGATCTGCCGGAGCTTCACGGCGAGGAGCGCCGGCGTCAGGAAGTTCGACGCGACGAAGACGCCGAGGCCCTCGCCGATGCGATCCTTGTTGCGCGGCACGATCGCCGTATGCGGAATCGGCAGGCCGAGCGGCCGGCGGAAGACGGCCGTCACCGCGAACCAGTCGGCAAGCGCGCCGACCACCGCCGCCTCGGCGGCGGCGCGCAGCAACAGCAGCCAGAATCCCGGCGCGCGCACCAATATGGTGGCGATGAAGAGTGTGGCGACGGCAAGCAGCAAAAGCGTGGCCCGCCGCTTCATGCGGCGCAGCGCCGAACGTTGCTGGTCCTCGACCTCCGATCGCCCGATCGCGAGCTCATGCTCCCGCTGCATGCTTCGTCCTCTCGTCCTCGGGCGAATTCATCGGTGTCCTTGACGCCACCCATTCGCGCCGTCAAAGAATGCCGGGACATTGCGGCCGGATCGCGGCACCCCTCTTATAGCGCCGCATTCAACCGAACGAACCCATGGGTCACATTCTCTCGCTGATCGGCATCGCGACGGCCGCCTTCATCTCGACCAACATCGACGATTTCGTCATGCTGATCGCGATCTTCGCCGACCCGACATGGCGCACCACTCAGATCGTCGCCGGCCAGTTCGCCGGCATGATCGCGCTAATCGCGATCAGCTTGGTCGGCTCGTTGCTCGCCATCATCGTCCCGGCGGGGTGGCTCGGCCTCTTGGGGCTCCTGCCGATCGCAATCGGCCTCGATCGCCTGCTGCGCAACAGGGCGACCCTCGATCGGCCCCTCGCCACAAGCGGTGATGGGTCGGGCTCGGGCTTCATCGCCGTCGCGCTGATGACGGTGTCGAATGGCGGCGACAATCTCAGCCTCTACATCCCGCTGTTCTCGGTCCATGCCATCGGCGACGTCGGGCTCTTCTGTGTCGTCTTCCTGCTGTTGACCGCGCTATGGTGCGTCATCGCCCATGCCATGGTGCGTCGCCGGCACCTGGCGCCGCCGATGCCGCGCTGGACCCAGGCGATCCTGCCCTATGCGATGATCGCGCTGGGCGGCTACATTCTTGCCAAGACGGACGCACTGGCGCTCGTTTTGCGGCCGTTGCTCCGCTTCCTGCCGGCTTGAACGCGCCGGTTGAAACGCAATCTAGGCCGATATCACGCGAACCTGCTTTGCCAGACGGTGCATCGGCCCGTCGAGGATGCCGAGGGAATCGAGATGCTCGACGAGACGGAAGAGATAGTGCCGGTTGGTGCCGAGATCGCCGGCGGCCTGGGCGATACGTCGGACGATCATCGCCTCTGGCAGCTTCCCGGCGTAGCGCGGATGGGACCTGTCGGCGACGAAAGTGATCGCCACGACGACCCTGCCGCCGGCGCGGACGCGCACCCAGCGCGGACTGTAGACGCCGCCGATCATCTCGCGCATCCACAGGATGCGCAGTTCGGAATCGACCTGCTTTGCGGCAATCCGATGCACCATGCCGTGACATGAGCCGCCGCGGTCGAGCGCCAGCATCAATCCCGGATTCTCCGGGGTGCCGCGCCCCATCATCATGTTGAGACAGAACTGCCGGTGATAGCCGTGGACGACGCCCGGTCGCATTTGCGCGACGTGGATCGCCGGGTTCCACATCAGCGAACCGTACCCGAATACCCAGGCATCGGCACCGGGAGGAATCGCCGCGAGGAACCTCTGGCGCGAGGCCTCGCGCTGCTCATCTGTCAGCAGCTTGTAATTGCCGAGGCGGGCGGCGCGAGCGGCGATCGCCTCGATCCACTCCTCGCAGAAATCCTCGCGCCGAAGCACCCGCTCGACACCGCCAAGGGGCGTCGCATCGGCGATCTCCTCGTCTTCGCTCACCTCGTCCAAATGTCGCGTCGCTCCCGACCACCAGCCGCTTCCGTCCGACCGCACCACTCTACATGTCTTTGAAGTCGCTCGACAATGCTCTCAATCAATGCCGCATATACGACCTTGGGGTTGACTCGATTGACACGCACACTACTTTTCCTTGTAGGCCTACGAGATAACAAAAAGGTGTAAGAGAGTTTACGGGGCAGAGAAACACTGGCACAATGTCTATACAGGCACTTCGCACGGGGGCGGAGCGTCGCTAGGCAGAAACGGGGGATACAGTGGCAGTACCGCGCAAAGACAACGAACCGCATCCGATTGACGTCTATGTCGGCGGGCGAATGCGCTTGCGGAGGATTCAGCTTGGCCTCAGCCAGGGTGCGCTCGCGAGCAAGATCGGCGTGTCGTTTCAAGCGGTGCAGAAATACGAGTCGGGGGACATTCGTATTTCCGCGAGCCGGCTTTACGACGTGGCGCAAGTGCTCGACGTCTCTCCAGGTTTCTTCTTCGAAGGCTATCCCGACGGCATGGTCGCGAAGAACCTCGCCGGCGAAATCGCGCCCGGCAACGAGACCTTCGACCGCCGCGAGATCATGTCGCTGATCCGCGGCTATTACGGGATCCGCGATCCGCATCTTCAGGCCGATGTCCTGCGCCTCATCTCGAAGCTCGGCAATCGTTCGACCGAGACGCAGCCTTAAACGATCGGCGGCACGGCGGGCGGGGTGAGGCCGCCGCCGGCCGCTTCGGTCGTGCTCACCATCCTTAGAATCTGTGTCCGCCGCCGATTCCGAAAAACTGCGCTATGATGGTTGCCTATCTTGCGGGTGGGGCGGCGATGGCGGCACGACGAAGAAGCGTTGTTGGACGGCATGCGGCACGGCGGCTGCAACGAACGCCGGCGGAGCCGGGCGGCGCTTCCTTCGTCGTTGCGACCTACAACATCCACAAATGCGTCGGCGTCGATCGCCGTCACGATCCGGCACGGGTCGCCGCGGTGCTGCGCGAGCTCGGCGCCGACATCATCGGCCTCCAGGAGGTGATGGCGCGGCACGACGGGCCGCGCCCGGTCGATCATGAAACCTACCTCGCCGAGGCGATGGGCATGCACCTCATTTCCGGACCGCAGCGGAACGATCACCGCGGCCGGATGGGCAATGCCATCCTGACGCGCTTTCCGGTCCTCGCCATCCGTCACATCGACCTCAGCGTCAAGGGATACGAGCGGCGGGGCGCGCTCGATGTCGATCTCGATGCGGGCGGGCGCGTGCTGCGCGTCGTCGCGACGCATCTTGGCCTGCGCGGCAATGAACGTCAGGCGCAGATGCGACGCCTGCTCGAGGCCATCGCCGCCGATGGCGAGGATGAGCAGGCTTCGCACGGCAATGGCGCGAGCGAGGCCATTCTCATGATGGGCGACCTCAACGAGTGGCGCGGCCGTCGCGGCGGCATCCAGGCGCTCGACCGCGCCTTCGGTCGTGCCCCGGCGCCGCGCACCTTTCCCTCCTGGTGCCCGGTCCTGCCGCTCGATCGCATCTACGCCGGACCGCCGGTCGAGCTCCTGCACTTCACCGTGCATCGCTCGGCGCTTGCCCGCCGTGCCTCCGACCATCTGCCGCTGCGCGCCCGCCTCGCTTGGCGGCCATCGGCCTAACCGCTATCGTGGCCAGCGCCGCCACAAGCGATGGATATCGACGCATCATGCCGCCCAAACGCAACCCGCTTCAGCTCAATCCGCTTCAGCTCAAGACCTTGACCTTGCTCCAGGCTCTAGCGCGCCTGCCGGATCACGCCCATCCACCCGACGAGGCGGGCGCCGTTCTCGTCGCCAACCTTCCGCAGCCGCATGGCGATCATTTCCACGTCGGCCCCGCCGTCGCCATGACCAGGGACGCGAACGGGCTCGGCAATGTCGCGGTCTGGGTCGCGCTCGAGCGCAAGGGGCTGCTCAAATCGATGTTCCCGATGGCTGCCCTCCTGACCCCGGCGGGCCTTGCTTACGAGACCGGGATGGAGGACCAGATCCTCCGCCACGTCGCGCACCACTGAGGACGGCCCTTCGAGGGTGGTTTGGCGAGGGTGGTTTGGCTCACCACGCCAATTGCGGCATGATGAAATCGGGCTGGCTTTCATGCGCGGCGATCGCCGCGGCGAGGCGCGCCGGATCGGGCATGCCGTCGGCGCCGACGGCGAATTCCTCGGCGTGGATGCCGCCGACGATGAAGAGGCTGGCGATCCCGGCGCCGTTCGCGCCGGCGATGTCGGTGCGCAGGCTGTCGCCGACCGCGAGGATGCGCTCGGTGCCGGATAGGCCGAGCAGGGCAAAGCAGCCCTCATAGACGGAGCGGAACGGCTTGCCGTGCCAACGCACGCGCCCGCCCAGCGCTTCGTAGCGTTGCGCCAGGGTTCCGGCGCAGATGGCGAGCCGATCGCCAAGACGCACGACGAGATCGGGGTTGGCGCAGATGAGCGGCAGGTCGCGCGCGCGCCCCGCCTGAAGGATCGCCTCGTAACGCGCCGCGTTTTCCTCCCAGCCCCAGGGACCGGTGGCAAGGATGAAATCCGCATCGCCCACCGCGTCGACCGGATCGAGGCCGAGCTCGCCCAGCATGTCGCGATCCCTGGGCGGCCCGATGAAGAGACAGGCGCGGCCGAGCGCGGCATAAAACGCATCCGGCCGCCGCAGCAAATGCTGCCAGGTTTCCTCGCCCGAGGACAGCACGTGGTGATAGACGTCGTCGGGAATGCCGATCTCGCGCATCCGCGCGATCACCGACGAGGCGCGGCGCGGCGCGTTCGAGAGGATGACGATGCGCTTGCCCGCCGCCTTCAGCCGCTGCAGGCAATCGACGGCGCCGGGATACGGCTTGAAGCCGTCATGCAGCACGCCCCACACATCGATGATGAAGCCGTCGAAGCGCGCGGAGAGGGCGCGCAGCCCCGCCACGGCCTCGGGCGGCTCGCGGGACAACGACGGATCGTCGGGCATTCTCTTCCCTTCTCCTGACGCGGCCGCGGGCACGGGTGGACGCTTCCTGGCCTTCATTCGAGCGGCGGAAAGACGTGGCGGCCGCCGGCGGCGAGCGGCAGCTTGTCGGCACGGATCACGGCGGCGCGCGGCAAGGTGCCGTAGAGATGCGGGAAAAGCGCGCCGCCGCGCGAGGCCTCCCAGCGGAGCGCCGGCCCCAGCCGCGCGGGGTCGATCGTGAGAAGGACGAGACCGTTCTGCCCGGCGCGGTGCTTCCACGCGCTCTCGACGATTTGCGCCGCCGTCGAGCAATGGATGAAGCCGTCCGCGGCATCCTGCGAGGAGCCGGGATACGCCCCGTTCGCCGCCGCGGCGT
>JBGPOZ010000149.1:0-12017 GCA_041488295.1 Allostellaceae bacterium | reverse complement strand
GATCGTGCGAAGGCGCGGCGCGGTAGAGTTCGGCGATCGGGCTCGCGGGCTCCTCGGCCTCGCCGAGCAGCGCCTGACGTTCCGCCGGTGTGAAATACTCGACCCAGAAGGCGTACATCTCGGCATCGGGCAGGTTTGCGCTGGCGAGGAACTCACGGGCGCGGCGCAGGCCGTGGAGTCCCGTGCTGCTCTCCGGGATGAGGCCGGCAAGCGGCGCCGCGACGCCTTTGCGAAACGCCGCCGGGAGCCGCCGGTAGCGTTGCGCCAAGATCCCGCCGCGATAGCGCGGATAGCCGGCAAAGACTTCATCGCCGCCATCGCCGACGAGGGCGACAGTCACGTGCTCGCGGGCTTGCCGCGAGAGATCGTGAACGAGGAGCGCGGTCGGGTTGCCGAACGGCTCGCCGAAGCGCTCGACCATGGCCGCGGCGTCATCGGCGAGGCGCGGGCTCGCGGGAAGCTCGGTGTGGAGGCTGCCGACGAGCCGGGCGACGCGGCGCGCCGGCGCGCTCTCGTCGTAGGCGGCTTCATCGAAGCTCATGGTGAAGCTGCGGAGCGGCGGGCCGCCGCGCGCCTTCAGCTCCGCCGCCATCAGCGCGGCGATGACCGAGCTGTCGATTCCGCCGGAGAGGAAGCAGCCGACCGGCACGTCCGCCACCATGTGGTCGGCGACGGCGCGGCGCAAAAGCGGCGTCAGCTCCTCGACCGCCTCGTCGATGCTCGGCTCTCTTCCGCCGATGAAGGATGGCTGCCAATAGGGTTCGGGCGCGGCGGCGTGTCCGTCGCGCCAGCGCATGACATGGCCCGGCGGAAGCTTGCGAATGCCGCGATGGAGCGTCCGTGGCGCCGGCACGTAAAGACAAGCGAGATAGTCCGAGAGTGCGGTGCGGTCGATGGACAGATCGATGTCAGGATGCGCGCGCAGCGCCGCGATCTCCGAGGCGAAGGCGATGCCGCCATCGGGCAGGCTGGCGTAGAGAAGCGGCTTGATGCCGAGCCGATCGCGCCCGAGCAGCAACTCCCGCCGCTCGCGGTCCCACAGCGCGAAGGCATACATGCCGACCACGCGCACGAGGCCCGCGACACCCTTGTGCTGCAAGAGGCGAAGCAGCACCTCGGTGTCGCTTTGCGAAGAAAAGCGCTCACCCTCGGCTTCGAGCTCGGCGCGCAATTCCTTGTAGTTGAAGATCTCGCCATTGTAGGTGAGGGCGAACCGGCCATCCTCGGAAAGGCGCGGCTGGGCGCCGCCCGGCGACAAATCGATGATGGCAAGTCGCGTGTGGACGAGGCCGGTGCCGCTCGTCGGATCTCGCCAGATGGCGGCGCCGTCGGGGCCGCGATGGCGAAGCCGTGCTTGCATCGCGGCGAGGATGTCGGGCGCGGCGACGGTGCTGCCGGCTATCCCGCACATGGCTTCACCTCGCTTCGTGCGGCTGCGCGGAGCAAAGCGGCGGTTCGGCCGGCGCAATCAGCCCAGGAGAACGCGCGGGCGCGCTCGAGCGAGCGGTCGCGCAGCGCGGCGCGGAAATTCGCATCCTCGACGATGCGGAGCACCGCCTCGGCGAGCGCGCTGGGGTCATCCGGATCGACGAGGAGTCCAGCGGTGCCGACGACCTCCGGCGTCGCGGCGCGTGCGGCAGCGACCACCGGCGCGCCGCACGCCATCGCTTCGACCAGCGGCATGCCGAAGCTCTCCTCGATCGACGGGAAGACGAAAACGGCACAGCGCCGATAGAGATCGACAAGCTGCGGGCGCTCGCACCGGCCGAGGAATGTCACCGCATCGGTGAGGCCAAGCGCGGCAACCCGCTGCCGCAGCTCCTCGGCGTAGTCGCGGTCGACGGCATCGCCGGCGACGCGCAGAGTCATCTCCGGCGCGCGGAGACGAATGCGGGCGAGCGCCTCGACGAGGGAACGCAGGTTCTTCTGGATGTAGAGATCGCCGACCGCGAGAAGAAAGGGTTCCGCGGCAGGCACCGTGGGTGCGGGCGTGAACGCGGCATCGACGCCGTGATGGATGATCGATGGCGGACGCGCCGCGCCGGGAGCCGCCGTCTTGGCGACGTAGTGCGAGACGGCGATGGCGCCGCGTGCGCGGCGCAGCGAGAGACGCGTCATGAGGCGCAGTGCCAGCCAATAGAGCCGTTTGCTCCAGCGTCGCTCGAGCGCACCGACGCCGAGCGCGTTCTGCAGCACGACGATCTGCGCGCCGATCGCGAGCGGCCCGAAATTCGCTGCAGAGAACAGAAGGTCGTAACCGATCCGCCGCGCGTGCAGCGGCAGGATCACTTGTTCCCAGAGGAGAAGCGGCAACCAACCGCTCGGCATCGCCAGCGCATGGATCGATACGCCTGGACCCGCGAAAGTCGCCCGCTGCGTCGGATGCGGAATCACGCGAATGTCGAAATCGACCTCTCCGGCGAGGAGCGGCAGCAGATGCCGCAGATAGGCGACGCCGCCGCCGGCGCGCGCGTGGATCGCGTTGACGAGGAGGCGGACCGGTTTCAATTGAGCCGTGGGCCGACTATCCGGCATTGCGCATCCGTTGCGGCTGGGCCGCATCGCCGGTCGGTCCGATCAGACGGTTGTAGGCTTCGCTGACGCGCTCGATGGTATAGGGAGAGAGGAAATGCCGCGCGGCGTCTTGATCGATCGGCGGCGGTTTGGCGATGAAGGCGAGCGCCGCCGTGACCGAGGCTTCATCGGGCGGATCGGCGGCGTAGAGCGTCAGCGATGACGGATATCCCGCGAGAAAGGCGGCGGCGCTGTCGCCGGGCCGCGTGGCGAGGTTGAGGATCGGTCGTGCCGCCGCGGCGTATTCGACGAGCTTGCTCGGCAATTGATGGGCCGTGCTGTTGCCGATATTGACGAGGATGTCGGCCGATCGCATGACCGCCGCGATCGTCTCGCGCGGCACCATGCCGTGGAAATGGATGTTTCGGCCGATCTCGGCACGGTACGGCTCGAAGCACGCGGCACAATCGTTGAGCGTGCCGAAGATGTGCAGGTGAAGATCAACGCGACGCTGTCGCAGCGCCGCTAGCAATGCGAGAAGAAAGCCGGGATGCCGCAGGGCGCGATAGAAGGTGCCGATCGAAACAAGATGGATGGCGCCGCCGGAAAAATACGATGTGCCTGCTTGCGTCGACTCGGGAAGAGACAGCAAGGGCGGGATGACGGCGATTTTCGCGGCGGATTCGGGAAAGGAAGCGGCATAATCGGCGCGGCATCGCTCGACGGTGACCGCGACGGCATCGGCGCGACGCAGCACCGCCGCCTCGGCACGGCGGTTCAGTCCTTTATAGAGCGCGCGGTTGTTGAGCGGTATCTCATCCAAGAGGCTGAAGGGGTCGCCGATATCGACGATCCAGCGCAACGTCGGATGCGCGCGTTTCAGTGCCAAGCCGACAAGATGCGGCGTGAAGGGATGGGAGACGCTGATCACCGCATCGAACGCGCCGGAGGCGAGGAGAGCGCGCGCCTTCCGTACGGCCGAGGGATACCAGTGGAAAGCATAGTCGGGCCAGAAGAGTTGGCGGAGAGTGGCGTTGTAGATCGCCTTCGCGGCACGCTCGAGCTTGCCCGGCTCCGGCGGCATGCTCGGGACGCCTTCTTGCGCCACGGCAACGCGGTGGCTCCCGCGCCCCAACGCCGCGCGCAGCCGCTCGACGAAGCTGCCGACACGATGAACGATGACGCCGTTGCGCGGCTCCCGGCGCGGATCGCCCGGTTTCCAACCGGCGATCACCTCGACATGATGTCCCGCTGCCGCCCAATGCTCGGCGAGCGCGGTCCAGCGGTAGGCGCGCGGCGAGCGGTCGGGCGCATAGATCGTGCAGATGATGAGGATTTTCATCGCGTGGGGAGTGGTGGGTTGCGGTACCGCTTGCCGTAGCCGGCCGAGAACGGGACTGCAGCGGGAAAACGGGCGAGGACGCTGCGATGGCCGACGCAATGGACCCGTTCTTCGCCCTCGGGCACCGGCAGGCCGCAATCGCGCAGGGTGACCGTCGTCTCGCCGATCGTGACGTGGCGCCGCACGATGCGGCCGAAGCCGCGATGCTCGCCAATGAACCCCGCCGCATCGAATCTGAGACAGCGTGCCTGCGCTTCGTCGCCGAGCCAGAAATCGCCGAGATCGAGCCGGCCCGGCTCACGCTCGTCCCAGCGCGGTGCGCAATGCGCGGCGACGCTGCGATAGGCGTTCCGGATCGCGCGGTCGGCGGTATAGACGTAACTTCCCGGATCGGCGATCCAGTCGACGCCATCGATCGTCAGCTCGATCGCGAGTTGATCGTTATGGTCGTGCGCGCCGCGTCCGTGTTGGCCCAAGGAGCCGCAACGGATCGCGAGAAAGAGGCGGTTCGAGCGGAAGATCCAGAGCCCGAGATCGGCAAAGGATTCGAGCACGAGACCGGCGCGGAGATCGGTGCCAGTGGCGACGATCTCGATCTCGCGACACGGCGCGGGATCGGCGGCGATCCCGGCGTCGGTTGGCGGAGCTGAACGCGGCGCGGCATCGACTGTCACCGGGGGGCTTTTCGCGAGCGCGCCGACGAAGGCAGCGTCGAGCCAGCCGTGTCCGGCGAATGCGCCGAGTTCCGGCCGCGCGACCAACATCGCGGCGGCGGCGATCGTCGGGCGATGGTCGAGCATCTCCTCGTCGAGGTAGATCTCGTCCTCGCCGAGCCCGGTATAGAGGTCGAGATTGCCGAAGACGAGGCGCGCCTCGGCGGGCGTGTGCGCGCTAAAGATCGGATGAAGTTTGAGAAACCGCCCGCTGTCATTGTCGCCGATCTGCACGACGCGGCCGCTTGGCTTCGTCACCGCGCGGCTGAATTCGGCCATCGCCGCGATGCGCGCGAGATGCCTGTGATCGGGAAGCTTGCGCACGGCGCGAAGCGGGCGTCGCGGCCGCGTGCGCAGCAGCATTGCGTCGGCGCCGCGGATACCGGCGAGGCGTTCCTCCGGTAAGCCGCGGATCAACGCCGTCGTGAAGATCACCATCTCGGCGCTGAGACGATGATAGCTCGTCGATCCCTCGAAATTGGCGCCGTCCCTACCGAATTGGTGCTCGCTCTCGGCGATCAGCTCCTGGATCGCGAAAGCGAGCCACGCGTCGCTCTCTTGTGCGCGCGGCAAGGACGCGGCGATGAAGGCGAGGCCGCAGATATTGGCGAGGTAGTGGTTGCCCCTTCCTTCGGGAAAGATCTCGAGATTCGCGACGATATGCCGGCCGTGATCGACAAGGCTCGATTTGAGCGCCGCGGCGAAGGGCGGATCGAAATCGCCGCCGCCGGCACGGAAGAGATCATACGCAACGACCCAATTGACGACGCGAATCGCGACATCCATGGTGCAGCGCCAATTGACGCCGAAGCGCGGCGGGTTCGTCGCGATGAAATCGAGCACCTGGTTGCGGAACTCGGCGCAATACTGTTCCGCCGGCGCGAGGCCCGTCTCGCCCTTTGCCGCCAGCGCGTGCGCCCAGGCGAGGATCGGCAGATGTTGCATCCGCGCCAACTCCCACGGCACCTTGACGTCGACACCTGGCAGATGACCCAGCGCCGTATCTGCGGCCCATCGGCTCTCGCGCCATCGGAAGCCCGATTTGAAATCGCGCTGCCAGTCGATCGGCGTGTAGCCGGGCGGGATCAAGCGCCAGAGATGCTGGCTCGCGGAAAGACCCGCCGTCGGCAGCCGGCCGGCGAGCCACGCACCCTCAGGATCGATGCGAGGCCGCGGCTCCGAATCGTAACGGAAGCCGTCGAGGCCGCGGCACATCATGCCGTGCTCGACCTTGACCCAGCCGGAGCCGAGGAGGTCGAAGAAATGGCGACAATAGAGCGACGCCGCAGGAGCGATCCACGAACGAGCGGCGCGAATCGGCTCCAATGGCAGCGCAGCGATGAGGCGCTGCAACTCGCCCTCCGGGGGATCGCCGCAATAGGTCGTACGATGGCGGTCCAGCAATCGCTGGATCGTCGCGCCTGATTTGCGCCGCACGAGTCCGAGGGCGCGCTTTGCGACGACATCTGCCGGGAGATGGCACAGCAAGGCGAGCCGGCCGGAGCCCATCACCCACTCACACGCGCCAGCGGCGCTCGTTGAGCCGCTTGCGCAGGCGCGCCCAAGCGCCGCGGCGCCAATGCGGGTTTCCCGGTGCGTCAGCCGGAAGCAGCTCGAACATCCAGTCGCTGACGCACCATGCCGGCAGCCGGTCGGCGAGCGACGCGTTGAGTGCGACGAGGCTCGGGCGGCGCAGCACGCTGTCGATGAGATAGCCGCAGAGAACCGTGCGGGCTTGATATCGCGCGACCGTGAAGCCGAGATCGGCGAAGAGACGCGCGAGCTCGCTGTAGGAGAAGAAATTGATGTGCGGGCTGTTCGCCAGCGTCATCGGTGCCGCGCCATCCGCGTCGGCGCGTCCTCGTCTCTTGATGCGGCGGAGCACGCGCTGCACGCCCGAGAGGTTGAGAAGGACCTCGCTCAACGCCATCCACTCGAAGGCGCCGTAACCGTTCGGTACGGTGAGGAGAAGACGGCCGCCGGGCGTGAGTCGGTCGCGCAGCGCCCGCAAGAAAGCATCCGGCGCCGCCACATGCTCGAGCACCTCCGAGGCGATGACAAGGTCGAATACCTCCTCGCGCGGCAATTCGGTCGGCGCAAGGAAGCGGATGTTGGGCGCCGCCGCATGGTGCCGCGCCCAGGCGAGCGAGCCTTCATCCTCGTCGACGGCGGTGATCTCGATGTCCGGAAAGGCTGCGGCCAGCGGTTCCGTGAGCTGAGTTCCGGCACCGCAACCGACATCGAGGATGCGGGCGGGGGAGTGCGATCTGATACAGGAGCCGATGAAATCCAACCGCTTGACGCGCCCGTAGGAATCCTCAGGCAGCGACATACGCCTCCCACCACAGCGCGAAATTGAGGAGATACCAGCTTTGTGCGCCGCGGCCCTCGCCGAGCAAGGTCTCGACCTCGGCGCGGTCGAGAAAATCCGTGTCGCGGCAGAAGCGGTCGAGCGTGGCGCGCGTCTCCCGGCCGAGCTTGCCGAGGAACCATTCGCGCACCGGCACGCCGAAACCTTGTTTCGGTCGGTTGAGAATAGCCTCCGGAAGCAGCGATTTGACGGCGCGCTTCAGAAGATATTTGAGCTCGCCGTTGCGCGTTTTGACTGCGGTCGGGACGCCGAGCGCGAAAGAAACGATCTCGTGGTCGAGATAGGGAACCCGCGCTTCGAGCCCGACCGCCATGCTCATCTTGTCGACGCGCATGAGGAGGAGCTCTGGCAGGCGCAGATTGAGATCGAGATAGGTCATCCAATTCAGCATCGACGGCTCGGCCGCGCGCTCGTTGAAGCGGCGGTAGAGCGGCTCGATCGCGTCCCACGAGCTGAGCTCGCGGAACTCGCGGCGCAGGCGCGGCGAGAGAAGGCGCCGCTTCAAGGTCTCGCCGAAGGCTTCGGCGCCGCCCCAGAAGATCGATTGGCCGGCGGCGGCGCGCCGCAACAGCTCGGTATATGTCCGCTCGCCGCGCCCGACGCCTTCGAGGAGACCGACGCCCATGCGCTTGACACCGGCGGGGACCGGCAGAGCGTTGAGGCGTTGCAGGCGATCCACCACCTTCCATCCGGGATAGCCCCAGAAGAGTTCGTCCGCGCCCTCGCCGACCTGGCAGGCGGTGACGCCGTTATCGCGGGCCAGCTTCGAGACGAAATGAACCGGCACGCAAACGGGATCCGCGATCGGCTCGTCCTGGAGCTCGACCATGCGCGGCAGGAAGTCGAGAAGATCGGCCTCGGTGAGGCGCAGCTCGTGATGATCGGCGCCGACGCGCTCGGCCATGAGGCGCGCATAGGGAAGCTCGTCGCCGACGCTCGCATGCGTGCCTTCATAGCCGATCGCGAAGGAATGGGTCGGCGTCGACTCGCCCTCGGAGAACAGTGCGAGGTTGGTCGAGGAATCGATGCCGCCCGAGAGAAAGACGCCTTGCGGCACGTCGGCCACCTTGTGACAGGTGACGGACCCACGCAGCATCTGAAGAAGGCGCCCGGCGATCTCGTCGTCGCTGGCCGCGCCGAGATCGGGCGCATGATCGAGCGGGTCCCACCAGCGCTCCTCGCGTGTCGTGCCGTCGCTGGCGATGCGCAGCCAATGCGCGGCCGGAAGTTTGCGGATGCCCTTGAAGAGCGTCATGGGCGCCGGCGCGGTGAGGAAGGAGAGGAAGTGGAAGAAGGCTTCCTCGTCGACGGCGCGCGGCAGATTGGGGTCGCGCAGCAGCGCCTTGATCTCGGAGGCAAAGGCGATCCCGCGCGGCGTCAGCGCGTAGTAGAGCGGCTTGACGCCCATGCGGTCGCGCACGAGCCAGAGCGCGCCCTCGCGCGCATCCCACAGCGCGAAGGCGAACATGCCGCGCAAGCGGTCGAGGCAGGCGATGCCCCATTCGGCGAAGGCGTTGAGGATGACCTCGGTGTCGGAATGGTCGGTCTGCCAGCGCGTATGGCCGCGCGCCTCGAGCTCGCGGCGAAGCTCGCGGTGATTGTAGACCTCGCCATTGTAGATAATGTGGAACCGGCCATCGAGGCTGGTCATCGGCTGCGCCGCCGCCGCGGAGAGATCGATGATCGAGAGCCGGCGATGTGCGAGGCCGATCCGGCGGTCTTCCGCGACCCACAGCCCCGCCCCGTCGGGTCCCCGGTGCGCCACCGCCTCGCGCATCGCGAGGAGAAGACGCTCATCGACCGGGTGGCGCAGCGGATCGAAGGAGAGAATGCCGGCGAGACCGCACATCTCTCATCTCACCGCGCGGATGGCGATGAACATGCCACGGCGCTGCGGCATCCGCCGTGCGAGGAAAGGCGGCAGGTGCTGGACATCGTAGGGTGTGAGATAAGTCGTCAGCGTGCGCTCGGGAAATGCCGCGAAGAGCGCATCGACCTCGCGCCTCGTATAGGCTTTCGTGCCGATGCTTTCGAAATGATGCCAGAGCACGTCCGCGAAGCTGCGCCACGGCCGTCCGGCGAGAAGGCCGTGCTTCAGCCATTCGGCAAGAACGGAGAGCGAGCGGCGATTGTAAAGCATGCCGAGGAAGACCCCGCCCGGCCGCAGAACGCGACGAATTTCGCCGATGATGCGCTCCGGGTGCTCGGCATGATGGATGACGCCCCACGACCAGACGAGATCGAAGGCGCCGTCGGCGAAGGGCAAGGTCTCGGCGTCGATGCGCCGCAGATCGGAGCTGAAGCCGTGCAGCGCCAGATGCGCCCGGGTCGTCTCGATCGCCGCGTCGGTGAGATCGACGCCGTAACAGAGCGCGCCGGCTCTAGCCCATTGCAGGTGATCCGTCCCGGCGCCGACGCCGATCTCGAGAATGCGCTCGCCGCGATGCCGAGTGAATTGCGCGACGGCGTGGATGAAGGGCTCGTTCGCGTAGCGATTGTCTTCGATACGTTGGAACCACGCGGCCGAGCACGGCTCGATCGTACCTGTGATGCGTCGATCGGTGCCGACCGGGCCCTTCTCCCAGAAGGCGCGGACCTCGTCGTTGAGTTGATCACCCATGAACGCCTGCCCGTGCCACGGCCGCGAGCGCGGCTTGAAAGAGCGGACGGACCCGCGCGGCATCGTGGCGCGCCGTCACGGTCGTCCGCGCGGCATCGGACAATGCGCGGCGCAGAGTCACGTCCTCGGCAAGTCGGCGGATGGAGGCGGCGAGCGCGACGCCGTCGCGCCGGTCGACGACATGGCCCCAGCCGGACTTGCGCGCATAATCGATCTGTGCGATGCCGGGCGGGCCATAGGCGAGGATCGGCGTCCCGCTGACGAGATAGGACGGAACCTTCGTCGGCATCGAGAGACGGATGTAGCGCTGCGAATGCGCATCGAAATTCACCGGGAGGAGCAGGATGTCGGCGGCGGCAAGCGTCTTGAAATAGGTGTCGTCGTCCGTGATCGTGTCGTGCAGCGCGATCGACGGAGCGCATGCGAGTTGTCGGTAAAGCGGCGCCGTTTGTGTCAGCGGGCTGTAAATGTCGAGCACGATCTCCAGGCCCCCGGCGGCGAGCGCCGCTACGGCCTCGCAGCAATCGACGAGACTGGCCGCCTGGGCAAAACCGAGAACGGAGCCGGCGTAAATAAGCCGGACCGGCGTGCCGACAGCGAGGTCTCGCTTGGCAACGAGGCTCCACAGCGCGACGTCGATCGTGTTCTGAAAGGAAAGGAAGGGGCAGCCGAACCGCTGCGCATACTCCGCGCACATCGCCTCGCAAATACCGAGCCGCGTCGTCGCCGATCCGATCAGTCGCGCGATGAGGCGGTTCATTCGCCGGCGCTGCAGCGGCGAGAGCAAGCCGCCGCGATGGATCGCCGAGGGCCAGTCATCCATGAAATGGACGACGAGCGGCAGAGCAAAGCGCCGCTGGACCGCTTCGATCACCTCCATGAGACCGGTGCCGCCGAGGATGGTGTAGATGAGCTCGGGACGATACGACTCGATCCATTGTTCGAGCGCTGGCGTGAGGCGGCCGCGTTCCGGCAACCCGTCGCCGAAGATTGCAGATTTGACGCGCGGGAGCAGAGCTCGTCCGAAAGGTTCGCTTACAGCATTCGGCGCTGCAGCGGCCGCAGCGCGTTGCGGCCGCGGGATCGGCCAGGCGTCGATCTCGTCAGTGCCGAGCCGATAGTATTGCTCGCAGATGTCGGTCGTGACGGGTGTCGCATCATCGTGCGCCGTCGCGATGCACGCTTTCGGCCAACCGCGGAACAGGTTGGTGAAGGTGATCCCGCCGCCGCTCGAATGGTTGAACGCGGCGGAGGTGATGAAGAGCACGCGCGGGAAACGCTGCGCCGATGCAGTCGTGTCCGGGCGTGCGCTCTCCGTCGTCAGCATCGCCCGGCAATCACTTCGCCGTAGAGCGCCGCGTAGCGCTTCGCCTGGTGCTCGAGCGTGAAGTCGCGGAGGATCATGGCGCGCGCCGCGTCGCCGAGGCGCCGACGCCGCTCTTCATCCTCGAGGACCCAATGGATGGCCTCGCCAAGCAGCTCCGGCTCGCGACCCGCGACGAGGCGCCCGGTCTCGCCGTCGTGGACGAGATCGGCCATGCCGCCGACCGCAACGGCGGCGACGGGCGTTCCGCAGGCCATCGCCTCCATGACCGTGAGCGGCAAATTGTCGGCGGTCGCGGCGGTGACGTAAACATCGGCGGCGGCGTAAACGAGGGCGAGGCTGACATCGTCGTGGAGCATCCCGAGCGAGCGCGTCGGGACGGCCGATGCGATCGGCGCGCCCTCGGCGCCCGAGCCGAAGATGACGAGCTCGATGCCGGTCGCCCTGCCGGCCGCGGCGAGATGGTGCAGCGCCGTGGCGACGAGATCGAATCCTTTGCGCGGATTGTTGATGCCGCCGAACGTCCCGAAGAGCACGATGCGCGAATCCTCGCGCAGCCCGAGAAGGCGGCGGGCGACGGTGCGCTCGATCGGCTGAAATCGGCCGGCGTCGATGCCATAAGGAATATGCTCGACCCGGCGCTTGCCCAGCAACGCGCTCTCCTTGGCACGCGTCGCGAGCCAGCGACTTGGTGCGACCGCGACAAGACGCTCGATCCGGCGGTAGGCCCGCTGCTTGCGCGTCCAGACCCAGCGATCGACATCGAGCCCGCCTTCATTTTTCGGCCGGTTCTCCGTACGGTATCCCTCGCGGAACCGGTTCTCGCTCTCCGTATAGTGCTCGCCGCCGCAGAATGCCCATTCATCGTGCAAGGTCCAGACGAGCGGACGCTGCATTCGGGCGAGGGATTCCGGTGTTGCGAACCCGCCGCAGATCCAGTGCAGATTGACGATGTCGGGCGCGGCCTGCCGCACGTCGCGCGCGACCGGGCTCGGCAGCCAAGCGGGCGAGATCGGGGTGATCGCCTGCGTGCGGAGGAGGTGTCGCGGCAGATCGTCGAGATAAGGCGTTGCCTTCCGCCAGATGCGGTGCCAACTCGCCTCCGGCTGTCGCGGCGAGAGGAGGACGTCGGG
>JBGPOZ010000148.1:0-12146 GCA_041488295.1 Allostellaceae bacterium | reverse complement strand
GGGGGGGCGCCCCACCCCCCCAAAACCCCCCCCCCCCCCCGGGGGTTGGGGGGGGGGGGGGGGGGGAGTCTCCGCGCTCGAGATTTCGCCGGCGGCGGCTCCCCCTCACCCTTCCTCTCCCCAAGGGGAGAGGAGAGCTCTTGGACACCTGACATGGCCCGCACGCAAGCCCGTTTCGTCTGCCAGGAATGCGGCGCCGTGCACCCGAAATGGCTCGGGCGCTGCGAGAGTTGCGGTGCGTGGAATAGCCTTGTCGAGGAGGCGCCGCGCGACACCGTCCCGAAGGGGCTGGGCGGCGGCAAGGGCCGCGCCGTCGATTTCGTCGGATTGCGCGGCACCAGCGCGCCGACGCCGCGGCGACAGAGCGGCCTTGCGGAGTTCGACCGGGTCTGCGGCGGCGGCCTCGTCGCCGGCTCGGCGCTGCTCGTCGGCGGCGATCCCGGAATCGGCAAGTCGACTCTCCTCCTCCAGGTCGTGGCGGCGCTGGCGCGGGGAGGCGCCCAATGCGCCTACATCTCAGGCGAGGAGGCGATCGACCAGGTGCGGATGCGCGCCTTGCGGCTCGCCGTCTCG
This sequence comes from Allostellaceae bacterium, assembly GCA_041488295.1. GTDB lineage: Bacteria > Pseudomonadota > Alphaproteobacteria > ATCC43930 > CGMCC-115725 > URHD0088. The sequence goes on along the minus strand of JBGPOZ010000148.1, from coordinate 11,573 downwards.
GACAGCGCGGTGCAGCTCGCCACCGCCACCAGCATTCGCGACATCGCGGCGGCGCTCGACCAGGCGGGCGCGCCCGACATCGTCGTCATCGATTCGATCCAGACGATGTTCCTCGACACGCTCGACAGCGCCCCCGGCACGGTCAGCCAGGTGCGGGCGGCGGCGCAGGAGCTGATTCGCCTGGCAAAGCGTCGCGGCTTCACCCTCCTCCTCGTCGGTCACGTGACCAAGGAGGGCATCATCGCCGGGCCGCGCGTCTTGGAGCACATGGTCGACACCGTGCTCTATTTCGAGGGCGAGCGGGGCCACCAATTCCGCATCCTGCGCGCCGTCAAGAACCGCTTCGGCCCGACCGACGAGATCGGCGTCTTCGAGATGACCGATGCCGGATTGACCGAAGTGCCGAACCCCTCCGCCCTCTTCCTCGCCGAGCGCAGCCAAGAGGTGAGCGGCGCCGCCGTCTTCGCCGGCATGGAGGGGACGCGGCCGGTCTTGGTCGAGATTCAAGCGCTGGTCGCGCCCTCGCCTCTCGGCACGCCAAGGCGAGCCGTCGTCGGCTGGGATGGCAATCGGCTCGCCATGATCATGGCGGTCCTGGATGCGCGTTGCGGCCTCACCATTGGCGCCAACGACATCTACCTCAACGTCGCCGGTGGATTGCGCATCACCGAGCCCGCCGCCGACCTCGCCGTCGCCGCCGCCCTCGTCTCAGCTCTCAACGAGCACCCGGTACCGGCCGAGACGGTGGTGTTCGGCGAGATCGGCCTCTCCGGCGAAATCCGGCCGGTGAGCCAGACCGACGCGCGACTCAAGGAGGCAGGGAAGCTTGGTTTCACCGGCGCCCTGATGCCGAAGCGCCGCACGAAAGCGGCGGCGAAGAGCGCGCGGAACGGTACGCCGGCGATCACCGAGATCGCGCATCTGCGCGACCTCGTCGACCTCTTCGCGGAGACCCGGCACAAGGCATCGCCGCTCCGCCAACGTGCGCCGGGCTAACGGTCGCTCCCTTGCGCCAGCCATAGCCCCAACGCTACGCACACTACCCCCGCGACCGACAAGATCGAGAGCGGCTCGCCCAACAGCGCGGCGCCGAGACCGGCCGCCGTCACCGGGCTTAGGGCGAGAAAGATCGCGACCTCGGTCGCTGGGATGTGCTTCAGCGCCCAGAGCCAGAGGCAATAGCCGGCGCCGCTGCCGATCCCGATGAAGAGGATGGCGAGCCAGCCGCCGGTCGAGACCTGCGGCGGCGCGGAAAAGAAACCCTCCCCGATCGCCAGCACCGACAGGAACCCGACCGAAGCGAGCATGGCGAGGGCACTGAGCGGAAGCGTCGGGTAGCGTCGCAGATAGGGTCGATACAAAACGCTGCAGACGGCGCCGCTTGCGGCACTCGCGAAGACGGCGAGCTCGCCGAGCCACGCATGGGCGGCGTTTCCCGCCCCGATCGCCTTCTCGCCGAGCGCCAAGCCGACACCGCCGATGGTGAGCAGCACGCCGACGGTCTTCGGCCAGCTGAGCCTCTCTTGGCCTATGGCCGCCGCCAGCAACATCGTCAGGAGCGGAAATGTCGCGAAGATCAGCGCGGCGCGCGCCGCAGGGATGAAGCGGAGCCCGGCATTGAGCAGCGCCACCAGAACCCCGAATTGGACAATCCCGAGCAGTGCGATCGGCGCGAGGTCGCGGCGCGCGAAGCGCGGGCGCGGCGAACACAGAAGAAGGGGCGGCACGAGGCAAAGAACGCCGATGAGATAGCGCAGCAACGCCAAGGAGGCAGGGCCGATCTGCCCCGCAACGAAACGCGTCGCGACGATCGCGGCGCCGACTTGGATCCCGGTCGCCGCGGCGGCGGCGAGCGGCAGAAGCTTACGGTGCGCCAAGACCGATCACAGCTTCAGCTCCCAGACCTCTGAAACGAGATCGTGCCCGAAGCTGTGATGCGGCTCCTCGGCGACCAGGCGGAATCCCGCTTTTTCATAGATGTGCCGCGCTGCGAGCAGGATGCTGTTGGTCCAGAGAGTGACCTTGCGATAGCCCACCTGGCGCGCAAAGCGCACGCATTCAGCGGCAAGGCGAGCGCCGATGCCGAGTCCGCGCGCCGCGGGTTCGACATAGAGCATGCGAAGCTGCGCCACCGTTTCGGTCTTTCTGACAAGGAATCCCGAGCCGACGATCTCGTCATCCCTCTCCGCGATCCAGCAGCGCTCGCGCTTGCCGTCGAAATTGCGAATGAATTTCGCGGCTATCTCGGCGACGAGCGCCTCGAATTGCTCGTCCCAATGGTATTCCTCGGCATAGAGCACGGCCTGGCGATGGACGATCCAACCCATGTCGCCGGGCCGGTGCGGCCGCAGCAGATAGGGAGCCTTGGTTTCCGAAGGCATGCCGAGAAGACGCTCGATCGTCTGCATCGCCGCAGCAAGACGCTGCTGCTCGCTCTGCGAGAGCGCGCCGAGAAGGGCGCTGATCTCCTCGCGCGAGCGCGCGTCAAGCGGCGCAAACGCGGCAAGACCTTGCGGCGTCAGCGACAGAAGGTTGCGTCGGCCATCGCGAGACGACGGCTCCTTGGTCAAAAGGGCGCGGCGTTCGAAGCCGCGCAGAATGCGGCTGAGATAACCTGGATCAAGGCCCAGGTCCTTGCAAAGCTCGACTGCAGTCGGCTTCTCCCGATGGGCAAGCTCGTAGAGGACGCGCGCCTCGGCGAGGGTGAATGCGCTCTCCAACAAACCTTCGTGGAGCACGCCGATTTTGGCGGTGTAAAACCGATTGAAGCGCCGTATCGCCGCGACACGTTGGTCTAAGCCCGCTTCGCCCATCTCCGCCTCTCATGGCAAGATAATTGCTATAATTGACTATTTAAGTGACTAAGTCAATAATATGGACCTTCTCAGGAACCGTGATTTCAGGTCTTGCCAATTGAACCGTTTCGGTCGGGGCGCGAGTTGCTCTAGAATGGTCTTGTGACAGCGGTGAAGGTCCCCCAGCACGTTTTCGGATGAACGCTCTCGATCTCATCGTCATCGCCGGCATCGCGCTTTCGGCGCTGTTTGCCTTCGCGCGCGGCTTCGTCAAAGAGGCGCTGTCGATCGCCGCTTGGGCCGGTGCGGGATTTGCGACGCTCTACGGCCTCGCCTACGCCCGGCCGGTCGCGCAGAAGCTGATCACCTCGCCGACCCTTGCCGACATCGCGGCCGGCGTCGTGCTGTTCGTCGGCAGCCTCATCATTCTCTCGGTCGTGACGTCGCTTCTGGCGGGGCGCATCCAGCACAGCGCGCTCTCGGCGGTCGACCGGACATTGGGCCTCCTCTTCGGCGTCGTTCGCGGCGTCGTCATCGCGTGTCTTGCCTTCATCGCGCTCGGCTGGGCGATCCCGCAGGATCGCGATTGGCCGGTCTGGGTCCGCGACGCGCGCTCCCGTCCGTTCCTGGCGCAAGGCGCCGAGCTGTTGAGATCCTTCATTCCGGCCGATACGCGCGCGCGGAGCGCGACGGCGGCGACGCAGGCGCAACAAAACTATCAGCAGGCGCGCGAGGCCGAAGAGCTGATGCGCGCCTTGACAAGCCCCTCGCCAAGCGCCGCCCCACCCGCCGCAAAGCCGGCCGCGCCGCAGGCGACCGGGTATAAGCCGACCCAATTGCGCGAGATGAATCAGCTTTTCGACAGCGTCAAGGACAAGTGAACACGCGTCTGTGGCTTTCGCGGCATGGTGACAAGGCCGGTCCCTTGCGTGTAGAACCCTCGGCACGCGCCTCGATTCTCCCGATGGCAATCACCATTTTTGAGACGGGAGGCCGCTGGCCACCCCGGATGTCGGTGCGATGACAAAAGCGATGGTCACGACGGATCCCTTCGAGGACGACCATTTTCACGAGGAATGCGGCGTCTTCGGCGTCTTCGGCCATGCCGATTCGGCGGCGCTCGTCGCCTTGGGGCTGCACGCGCTGCAGCATCGCGGCCAGGAGGCGGCCGGCATCGTCGCCTATGACGGCGAGCAGTTCCACACCCATCGCGGCATGGGCCATGTCAGCGACAATTTCGGCTCGAAGGATGTGATCGCCGGGCTGCGCGGGCGTTCGGCGCTGGGGCATGTCCGCTACGCCACGACCGGCGAGGTGGTGATCCGCAACGTCCAGCCGCTCTTCGCCGATTTTGAATTCGGCGGCCTCGCCATCTGCCACAACGGCAACCTCACCAACTCCTACCATCTGCGCCGCCAGCTCGTGCGCCGGGGCAGCCTCTTTCAATCGACCAGCGATACCGAAGTCATCATTCATCTCATCGCGACGAGCCTCAAGAGCACGGTCGAGGAGCGCCTCGTCGACGCCTTGCGCCAGGTCGAAGGCGCCTATTCGCTGGGCGCCTTGTCGCAAGACGGGTTGATCGGCGTGCGCGACCCCTTGGGCGTCCGCCCGCTCATTCTCGGGCAGCTTGGCGACGCCTGGGTCATTTCCTCGGAATCCTGCGCCCTCGACATCATCGGCGCAGAATTCGTGCGCGACGTGGCACCGGGAGAGATCGTGCTGATCGACCGGTTCGGTCTGCACAGCATCAAGCCCTTCGCCCGCGCCAAGCAACGCTTCTGCATCTTCGAGCATATCTATTTCGCGCGGCCCGACAGCGTCATGGAAGGGACCAACGTCTACGAGGCGCGAAAGCGCATCGGCGCCGAGCTCGCGCGCGAGAGCCACATCGCCGCAGATCTCGTCGTCCCGGTGCCCGATTCGGGTGTCCCGGCGGCGATCGGCTACGCCGCCGAATCGGGCGTGCCGTTCGAGCTCGGCATCATCCGCAGCCATTATGTCGGCCGCACCTTCATCGAGCCGACCGACCAGATCCGCCATCTCGGCGTCCGATTGAAGCACAATGCGAACCGGGCGAGCCTTGCCGGCAAACGCGTCATCCTCGTCGATGATTCGATCGTGCGCGGCACGACCTCGACCAAGATCGTCGACATGGTGCGCAATGCCGGGGCGAAAGAGGTGCACATGCGCATCTCGAGCCCGCCGACCAGCCATTCCTGCTTCTACGGCATCGCGACGCCGGAACGCGACAAGCTATTGGCCTCGCGCATGGACATCGCCGAGATGGCGTCGTTCATCGGCGCCGACAGCCTCGCTTTCGTCTCGATGGACGGGCTCTATCGCGCGATGGGCGAACAGCGGCGCGATCCGGCGTCGCCGCGTTTTTGCGATGCCTGCTTCACCGGCGACTACCCGATCCCGCTCGCCGATCACGACGCCGGCAAAGTCTCGGTCCAGCTCTCGCTGCTCGCCGAAACTGCCTGATCTCCATGGAAAAGCGATTGGCCGGGCGCGTCGCGCTGATCACCGGCGCCTCGCGCGGCATTGGCGCCGCGGTCGCCCGGCGCTTTGCAGAGGTGGGCGCGCACATCGTGCTGATCGCCCGCACGGTCGGCGGCCTCGAGGAGGTCGACGACGCGGTGCGGAAGGCCGGCGGGACCGCGACATTGCTGCCGCTCGACCTCGCCGACGGCGCGAAGCTCGACCAGATCGGCCCCTCGCTCCATCAACGCTTCGGGCGGCTCGACATCTTTGTCGGCAATGCCGCGACGATCGGCCCGCTGTCGCCGATGGGGCATATCGATGCGCGCGATTGGGACCGCATCGTCGCCGTCAACCTCACCGCCAATTGGCGCCTTGTGCGCACCCTCGACCCGCTGCTTCGTCAGGCGCCGGCCGGCCGTGCCATCTTCGTCACCTGCGCCGTGACGACCGCCATCCATCCCTATTGGGGCGCCTACGCCGCCAGCAAAGCCGGGCTCGAAACGCTGGCACGCACTTATGCCGGCGAAGTGACGAAGACGCCGCTCCGCGTCAACCTCATCGACCCCGGCATCGTCCGCACCAAGCTCCGCGCCGCCGCCTTCCCGCTCGAGACCGCGGCAAAGCTCCGCGCGCCCGAGGACGTGACCGACGCATTCGTCGACCTCGCCACCGCCGATTGCGCGCGGCATGGCGAGATCGTGCGGGTCCGCTGATTTCACCACGGGGGTCACGGAGGACACGGAGAAGAAATTGGCACTTTCTCATGGAAGCGCACTGAGCGAACGCGTCATCAAGTTGGCGATCGATGTACATCGTCAACTTGGGCCAGGACTCCTCGAATCGGCTTACGAAGAGTGCCTATGCTTCGAATTCGTACAGAATGCAGTCTCATTCACTCGCCAAACACCGCTTCCAGTCGTCTACAAAGCGGTGCGCCTCGATTGTCGCTATCGCATGGATATCGTCGTCGAGCGGGAGCTTATTATTGAAATTAAGGCCGTCGACCGCCTCGCCCCAATCCACGAAGCCCAGATGCTAACGTACCTTCCCTTGAGCGGTCTTAAAGTTGGGCTTTTGATGAACTTCAACAGCGTCACGCTCAAGGACGGGCTTCGCCGGTTCGTCCTCTGAAGGCGAGTGGTTCTTCTCCGTGACCTCCGTGCCTTCGTGGTGAATGACAACCATCACTCTGGAACATACGGGTTCTTGCCCTTGCGCAGCATGACCCGGATCGGCACTCCCGGGAGATCGAAGTCGGCGCGCATCAGGTTGACGAGATAACGCCGGTAGGAATCCGGCAGATCGCCGGGCTTCGACGAAAAAAGCGCGAAAGTCGGCGGCCGGATATTGGCTTGCGTCATGTATCTGAGGCGCAGGCGTCGCCCGGAGACGAGCGGCGGCGGGTGGCGCTCTTGGATGACGGCGAGCCAGCGATTGAGCTGCGGCGTCGGAATGCGGCGGTTCCAGATCTCGTGCGCTTTCGTCGCCGCATTCATCAGCGCGTCGAGCCCTTCTCCGGTCTTGCCGGAGACCGGCGCAGCGGCAATGCCCTGAAGCTGCGGCAGCGAGGTCTGCAGGCGATCCTCGATGCGGCGCCGCGCCGCGGTTTTGTCGGTGACGAGGTCCCATTTGCTGAGCGCAAGAACGATGGCGCGTCCTTCATCCTCGACAAGCCGGCCGATCGTCAGATCCTGGCGCTCGAAGGGCTGCGTCGCATCGATGACGAGGATGACGATCTCGGCGAAGCGGATGGCGCGCAACGTGTCGGCGACCGAGAGTTTCTCTATCTTTCCCTCGACCCGCGGCCGGCGCCGCATCCCGGCCGTGTCGAAGACGCGGAAGGGGCGGCCGCGCCATGACCAGTCGATCGCGATCGCATCCCGCGTGATCCCGGCCTCGGGGCCGGTCAACATGCGATCCTCGCCGATGAGACGGTTGACCAAGGTCGATTTCCCGACATTCGGTCGGCCGACCACCGCGAGCTGGATCGGTTTCGCCACCGTATCTTCTTCCGGAGCCGGCTCCGCCGGCGCGGCGGAAAAGGGCGCCAGCGCGTCGAAGAGATCGCCCAGCCCCTCGCCATGCTCGGCCGAGATCGCGATCGGCTCGCCCAAGCCGAGGGCGAAGGCCTCGGTAGCGCCGGCGGCCCCGGCCCGACCCTCCATCTTGTTGGCGACGACGACCACCGGCGCCTTGCCGCGGCGCAGCCAATCGGCGAAATGCTTGTCGAGCGCCGTGACGCCGACACGGGCGTCGATGAGAAAGAGGACGACGTCAGCGGCGGCGATCGCCTGCTCGGTCTGGCGTCGCATGCGCCCTTCGAGAGTGTCGCCGTGCAAATCCTCGAGTCCCGCCGTGTCGATGACGCGAAAGCGCAGATCGCCCAGCCGCGCCTCGCCCTCGCGGCGGTCGCGCGTCACGCCGGGCGTGTCGTCGACCAGCGCCAGACGCTGTCCAACCAGGCGGTTGAACAAGGTCGATTTGCCGACATTCGGCCGTCCGATGATCGCGGCGGTGAAGCTCATGGCGCCATCAGCTACCAGCTATAGCCCGCCGGATGAACGACAATCTTTGATGGATCGCTGGCTTCGGCTAGCGGATGGCGACGAGATCGGCGTCGTCGGTCAGGACAAACAGCGTCTGGTCGGCGAGCACCGGGGTGACGAACGCGCCCTCCGGAAGCTCGATCCGCCCGAGCGCGTTGCCGGTATAGGGCGAGTAGGACATCGCTTCGCCGAGCGAGGAGACGATGACGAGGCGATCGCCGGCGAGAACAGGACCAGCCCAGCTCATCGCGCCCTTCTTCTTCTCCGGATTCTGATAGCGCGGCAATTCCGCGACCCAGCGCACCCGGCCATCGCGGCGCGTCAGGCAAACCAATTCGCGGTCATTGGTCACCAGATAGATGAAATCGCCGGCGACCCAAGGCGTTTCGATGCCGCCGATATCCTGCTCCCAGCTCCGCTCGCCGGTTCTGAGGTCGATCGCGACCATGCGCCCGCTATGGCTGATGGCGAAGACGCTGCCCCGGTCGATCACCGGCCGACCGCGAATGTCGGCAAGCGCCGAGATGGCGTCGGTGCGGCGCGTCAGCGCGAGATTGTCGGACCAGAGCTGGCGGCCATTCTCGACGCGGAGCGCGAAGAGCTCGCCGGAGGAATAGGCGACGACGACGACGTCGCCCTCCACGGCCGGGCTGGCGCCGCCGAGCAATCCCGCCGTCTCGGGCGTTCCCGTGTGGCTCCAGAGTTGATGGCCGTCCTCGGCGGACAGCGTTTGCAGCTGATTGTCGACGGTGACGGCGAAGACGCGGCCATCCGACACGGTGGGCGCGCTGCGCAGCGGCGCGACGACGCTCTGGCGCCATATCTCCTTGCCGCTCGCCGCGTCGAGCGCCACGATTTGCGCGTAGCCGGTACCGACGAAGATGCGGCCATCGGCAAAGGCGAGACCGCCGCCATAGGCCTTACCCGCATCTTCGGGCGTGAGATCGACCTCCCAAGCCCGCTTGCCCGATTTCCGGTCGAACGCGCTGACGTTCGACCCGGCATCCATGGTGAAGACACGGTCGGCACTCACCACCGGCGGCGCGAGAACCCGGCCATAGCGCGAGGAGCCGTCCCCGACGCTCGTCCGCCACTCCGTCTTCACGTCATCGCCGAGCGCGAGGTGTTGCATCGCATGGTTGGGGTAGCCGCCGGCTTCGGGCCACTCCTTGTTGACGACGGGGCGCGGCAGGCGGATCACGAGCTGCGCCAGTTCGGGGTCGGGTTCGAGGCGCTTGTCGAGGCTGAGCACGGAGAGACGCTCGCCCGGCAACGGATCCTTGTGCGCCGGACCGAGCAGATTGTCCTCGAGGAAGCTGCAGCCGCCGAGAGCGAGTGCCGAGAGCGCAAGGACGGTCCAACGCCGCGCCATGCCGCTCGTCATCCCGCCAGTGCCGCGGCCATCTCGGCGGCGCGCTGGCGCAGCGCTTGCGGCGCCGCGAGGTCATCGGCAAGCGTTTTGTAGATGTCGCGCGCCTCGTTCCGTTCATCGGCGCGCAAATGCGCAAGAGCGGTGATCTCCCGGGCGGTCGGGCGCCATGGATTGCCGTCTTTCGTCAGCGGCTCGACCTCGGCGATGACCGCCTTGGGCTCGGCCGAGCCCAGCTCGTGCAGCGCCCCGAGCAGAGTCGCGAGATCGCGATAGGTCGCATCGACCGAACCATCCCGCGCGAGCGCCTTGTAAGACGCGATCGCGGCCGGCTCGTCGCCGGCTTTGGCGCGCAGCGCCGCCTCCTGGAGACGGGCGAGGACCGCCCCGCCGCCACCCGCTTCCCGCGCCAGGACGGCGAAGGCATCGGCCGCCTTCGCCACCTCGTTCTTCTGCGCAAGCTCGAGCGCGGCTGCATATCGCAGGCTCTCGGCATGCCGCTGGCGCGTCTGATACTCGCGCCAACCGACGATCGCCGCGGTGATGAGGACGATGAGCACGGCAAAGCCGATGACAAAATGGCCGTAGCGCGCCCACAGCTTGGTCAGATTGTCGCGACGAAGCTCTTCGTCGATCTCGCGAAAGATATCGCTCATCGCATCATGGCGTTTGAGCCGCCCGTGCCGGCGAGCCGCCGTCTAATACGCCGGGATCGGACGCCGACCGGCATGCGCTTGGAATCAACAGCCTCACTCCTCGGTGCCGGGCGCCGCAGGCTGACATCTCGATACGCGCGGCACGGTCGGCCATGAGATACCGCTTTCCCACCCCGTCCGGCAAGCAGCGTTTCCATCGGCGGCTCGGATCCGGCGCGGCGCTCTCGCCGCCGCCCGGCGATGACTTTTTTTCCTGAGGCAAGAGATCGCCGAGCGGCGTTCGGCGTTTGCCCGGCGAGCGGTCGCCTTGTCGGGGTCCCGCTCGCTGTCCGCTCTGTCACAGGAGAAATGGTCATGCCCTACCTCGACCTTTCACCGATGCTTCGGGCGATGCGCGAGCGCCCGAGCGAATTCGAGATGCACGGCACTTACCTACGGCATATCCCGAGCCACCATCTGCTGAGCTTCGACATCTGGGGCAATGCCCGGGTTCATGCCCGATGCGATTGTGCAATGCTCGATGTATCTCGCGCCCAGAGCGAAGAAGTGGGAGCCGCCCTGGCCGGTTGGAAAATCGTCTATTGGGAGCCGCATCTGGCGCAGGTTGAGGCCGAGCGGCACGCGGAAAGGATCAACCGCGAATTCGCTCTCCATTTCCGTCCGGGGATGTGGCAACGCTTCGTCGCGATGTTCGGCCGCAAGGCACGGAACTTGCCGTCTCTCGCAATCGAGCCGGACGTCGAGATTGCCGAGCGCGACGCTCGGCCCGCCGAACGGACCGTCGCGACCCGCGAAGGCGCAATGGCCGGCCGTTGACCGAAGCGGGCCGCGCAAAGATCGCCGCGGCCCCTTTGATCGGCGAGATGGGCGTGCGGCGGTCGTGCCGCAGCGGGGATGCGCGGGCGCGACGCATCCTCATGATGCTGGACGGAACGGTCGAAATCGGCAGAATAAAGGCGAGAAAATTCGCCAACAATGACTTAGCGCGCCCCGGGGAGTCATGACGCGGCAGACCAATTTGCATCGACTGGCCGATTTTCGGCAAAGACCTAAAACAGTTTACTTCAATCGGGCGGAGCTCAACGAGCTTCTCGCTCTTTACAGCCGGCAGGTGATCCGCGGCATCTGGCGCGACTATGCGATCGATCATCGCGACGGCTTTGCCGCCTTCTCGATCTTCCGCCATTCGCATGAGAGCCCTGCTTATTGCATCATGAAATGCGCCGGAGGCACGCATCGTCAGGGCGATTTCCTGGTCCTCGCCGGCCGCGAGAAGCTGAACGCGGGAAAGACCTTGGGCGAGGCTCTGGCGATCTTCCGCAAGAAGCCTTGGCTCGTCAGTGCGCGTTCCTGATCCGGTCGCGATCGTCGACCGTCGCCGCGCCGGAGGGCTTCAACTGGTCGGAGCCGGTATCGGCGGCCCCTCCGCTCCGGGATAGGTCGATCGCAATTGCGCGATGACGTCGGCGCCATCGTAGTCGCCGCCGGAAACCGCGTGACGGAGCTGGATTTCGATGGTGACGGAGGTTTGCTCGAAGGCATAGGGGCTGGGGGCCCAATAAGGGCCGTAAGGATAGTTCCAATATGGATATCGATAGAAGCCGGGCCCGTACCAAGGGCCGTAGAGGGGATCGTAATCCTCGACGACGGTATTGACGTTGGAGCGGACATTGCTCGCACTGAAGCCGGCATAGCCCTGCGCCAGGGCAAGCTGCGCTGC
>JBGPOZ010000147.1:0-12288 GCA_041488295.1 Allostellaceae bacterium | reverse complement strand
GCCGCGGCGGAGCGCCTGCTCGCGCCGGGCGGCCGCCTTGCCGTCGTCTCCTTCCATTCGCTCGAAGACCGCCGCGTCAAGGAATTCCTGCGCCGCCGCAGCGCCAACGCGCCGCGCGGCTCGCGCCACCAGCCCGAGGAAGTCTCGGTCGCGCCGCCGAGCTTCCGGGTTCTGACGCGCAAGCCGATCCGACCCGACGAGAGCGAAACGCGGCGCAACCCGCGCGCGCGGTCGGCGCGGCTGCGCACTGCCGAGCGCACCGCGGCGCCGCCCTGGCCCAGCGATGAGACGGCGGCGGCAATGCGGCACGAAGCGGGAGGGATCCTATGATCCGCACCAGCACCGCGCTCTGGCTCACCCTTGTCGCCATCCTCGGCTTCGCCATGTTCAAGGTGAAGTACGAGGTGATGGACATCGAGGACGAGCTCGCCAAGGTCAATCGCGCGATCGTCGCCGACCAGGATTCGATCCATGTCCTGAAAGCGGAGTGGAGCTTCTTGAGCCAGCCCAGCCGCCTCGCCGAGCTGAGCCACCGCTACCTTGAGCTTGCACCGGTGGCAACCAAGCAATTGGGACAGATCGAAAATGTTCCGCTGCGCCCGGGCGCGGATCCCGCGACGGTCGCCAGCGCCGCCGCGCCGGCCATCGCCATGACGCCGGCGCCGGCATTCCCCCGAACCGCGCCCGTTCTTCCGGCGATGACGCCGAACGGCGCCACCAAGCTGGCCAACGCCAAACCGAGGATCGTGCCATGAAGGCGCCGCATCACTACGACGACAACCCGTGCAAGCCGCGCCATTTCAAACCGCCGCCCTGCGCGCCGGTGGCGCTCGACGAGACCGCGCAGCAGACGCTGGAGGTCGGGCGCACACGGCTCCTCGTCACCGCCGGCCTCTTTCTCGTCGCTTTCGCCGTCATCGCGCTGCGGCTCGTCGATGTGAGCTTGGTAAAGCCGAGCGGCGAGATGCGGGTGGCGCACGGTGTCCCCGGCAAGGTTCAGGTCGGCAGAGCCGATATCGTCGACCGCAACGGGATGCTGCTCGCGACTACGCTCGCCACGCCGTCGCTCTTCGCCAATCCGAAGCAGATCCTCGATCCACGCGAGGCGACGCAGAAGCTGGTCGAGATTCTGCCCGATCTCAGCGAGGCCGAAATCTACGCCAAGCTGACCTCCGAAAAGAGCTTCGTGTGGCTGAAGCGGCTCTTGACGCCGCGTCAGGAGTTCGAGGTCAACCGGCTCGGCATTCCCGGCTTCCAATTCCAACGCGAGGATCGCCGCGTCTACCCCGAGGGCAACCTCATCGCGCATGTCGTCGGCTATACCGGGCTCGACAACAAGGGCCTCGCCGGCATCGAGCGCGGTTTCGACGACATCTTGAAGGAACGCAGCGAGCCCTTACAGCTTTCGATCGACCTCCGCCTCCAGCAGATCCTGCATGACGAGTTGAGCAAGACCGTCCAGGATTTCACCGCGAAGGGCGGGGTCGCGATCGTCATGGATGTCCATACCGGCGAGATCCTCTCGCTCGTCTCGCTGCCCGATTTCGACCCTAACAAACCGGGGACGGCGACGCCCGATTCGACCTTCAACCGAGCCACCCTCGGCACCTACGAGATGGGCTCGACCTTCAAGATCTTCACGACGGCGATGGCGCTCGACGCGCATACGGCGACGCTCACCAGCTATTACGATGCGAGCCAGCCCATTCAGATCGGGCGCTTCACGATCCACGACTATCACAATCTGCATCGCGCGCTCAGCGTGCCCGAGATCTTCGAATACTCCTCGAACATCGGCGCGGCGCGCATGGCGATGGATGCCGGCACCGACCGCCTCAAGAGTTTTCTCGGCCGGCTCGGCCTCTTGCGCATGCCGACCTTCGAGATCCCGGAGATCGCGGCGCCGCTCGTGCCGGCGCCGTGGCGCGACGTCAACACGATGACGGTGGCTTTCGGGCACGGCATCTCGGTCAGCCCGCTCCAGCTTGCGACCGCGGCGAGCGCGGTGGTGAATGGCGGCGTCCTCCACACGGCGACGATCGTCAAGCCGCCGAAGGATTTCGTCCCCGCCGGCCAGCAGGTGATGTCGGCGCGCACCTCCGAGGACATGCGGCGTCTCATGCGCCTCGTCGTCGAGCAGGGCACCGGCGGATTTGCCGCGGCGCCCGGCTATCTCGTCGGCGGCAAGACCGGCACGGCCGAGAAGGTCGCCGGCCACAGCTATGAGCGCAAGGCGCTGCTCTCGTCCTTCGTCGGCGTCTTCCCGATCAACGATCCGCGCTATCTCGTCCTCGCGATCGTCGATGAACCGCACGGCAACAAGCAAAGCCACGGCTTCGCGACCGGTGGCTGGACCGCGGCGCCGGTCGTCGGGCACGCGATCCAGCGGATGGCGCCGCTGCTCGGGATCGAGCCCGTCGACGAGACGTCGCCCGAGATCCGCCGTGCCCTTCTCATCGACGGCACGCAGGTCAAGAAGCTTGCGGCTAACTGAGCTCATGGGCGGCGCTCTTTCCACGGCGACACCCGCCCAGCCCCCACCCTCGCCGGAGATTCTCGGCCTCACCGCCGATTCCCGCGAGATTCGCCCGGGTTGGCTGTTCGCCGCCCTGCCCGGCACCAAGCTCGACGGGCGGCGTTTCATCGCCGACGCCGTCGCGCGCGGCGCCGTCGCCATCCTGATCGAAACGCAAGATCCCGGCATCGATCTCGCCGCGCATCGGCCGCCGGTCGCGCTCGTCACCGATCCGAACCCGCGGCGGCGGCTTGCGCTGATGGCCGCGCGCTTTCACGCGCCGCAGCCCAAGATTGTCGCCGCCGTCACCGGCACCAACGGCAAGACCTCGGTCACCGCCTTCGCGCGGCAGATCTGGCAGGCGACGGGAGCGCCCGCGGCGAGCCTCGGCACGATCGGCATCGTCGCGCCGGATTACGTCGTGCCGGGCTCCCTGACGACACCAGACCCGGTGACGCTCCACCGCGAGCTCGCCGCGCTGGCGCGGCGCGGCGTCGAGCACGTCGCGATCGAGGCGTCGAGCCACGGCATCGACCAGTTCCGGCTCGACGGCCTGACCCTCGCCGCCGCCGCCTTCACCAACCTGACGCAGGACCATCTCGATTATCACGGCACGATGGCGGCTTACGGCGAGGCAAAGCTGCGGCTGTTCAGCGAGCTGCTGCCGGAGGGCGGCATCGCCGTCCTCAACGCCGAGAGCGACGCGTTCGATCGCTTCGCCGCGACCTGCCGCGCACGCCGCCATCGCGTCTTCGCCTTCGGCGAGCGCGCCGGCTGCGAACTGCGGATCGTGGCGCGGCGTCCGCTCGCCGATGGGCAGGAGCTCGATCTCGACATCCTCGGCACGAGGCGCACCCTTCTCCTCCCGCTCGTCGGCGCCTTCCAGGCGAGCAATGTCCTGGCGGCGCTCGGCCTCGCGCTCGGCTGCGGTGTCGCGGTCGACGCCGCGCTCGACGCGCTGGCGACGCTCGACGGCGTGCCGGGCCGTATGCAGCGCGTCGCGACATTGGCGAACGGCGCGGCGATCTATGTCGATTTCGCGCATACCCCCGATGCGCTCGATGCGGTGTTGCGCGCGCTTCGGCCGCACGCCTCGGGCCGCCTCATCGTCGTGTTCGGCGCCGGCGGCGACCGCGACCCGCTGAAGCGGCCCTTGATGGGCGAAGCGGTCGCGCGGCATGCCGACCTCGCCATCGTCACCGACGACAATCCGCGCGGCGAGCCGCCCGCGGCGATCCGCGCCGCCGTGCGCGCCGGTTGCCCCGGCGCGCGCGAGATCGGCGATCGCGCTGCGGCGCTTCGGGCGGCGATCCACGAGCTCCGCGCCGGCGACCTTCTCGTCATCGCCGGAAAGGGTCATGAGAGCGGGCAGACGATCGCCGGCATCACGCACCCCTTCGATGATGCCGAAATCGCGCGCGGCATTGCCGCCGCCTTGCCGCGAGCGACCGCATGACCGCCCTCTGGACCGCCGCCGAAGCCGCCGCGGCGACCGGCGGAACGGCGAGCCGCGACTTCGCGGCGATGGGCGTCGCGATCGACAGCCGGACGCTCGCGCGGGGCGATCTCTTCGTCGCGCTGCACGGCCCCAACCACGACGCCCACGATTTCGTCGCCGGGGCGCTCGAAAAGGGCGCCGCGGCCGCGATGGTCGACCGCATTCCGGAAGGCCTTGCAGCGGGGGCGCCATTGCTCCGCGTCGGCGACACGCTCAAGGCGCTCACGTCCTTGGGCCGGGCGGCACGGCGGCGCAGCCACGCGACGATCATCGCGGTCACCGGCAGCGTCGGCAAGACCGGCACGAAAGAGGCGCTGCGCCTCGCGCTGTCCGAACAAGGCGCGACCCACGCATCGGCGAGCAGCTTCAACAATCACTGGGGCGTGCCGCTGTCGCTCGCCCGCATGCCGCAAGACACCGTCTATGGCGTGCTCGAGCTCGGCATGAACCACGCCGGCGAGCTGACCGAGCTGAGCCGGCTCGCGCGGCCGGACGTCGCGCTGATCACGACGATCGAGGCGGCGCATCTCGGCTTCTTCGCCTCGGTCGAGGCGATCGCGGACGCCAAGGCCGAGATCTTCGGCGGCGTCGAGGCCGGCGGTGCCGCGATCCTCAATCGCGACAACCCGCATTTTGCGCGCCTCGAAGCGGCGGCGAAGCATTGCGGCATCGCACGCATCATCGGGTTCGGCGTGCACGAGCGGGCCGAGGCGCGGCTACTCGACTGCCAGCTCGGCGCCAGCGCGAGCATGGTCTCGGCGACGGTGATGGGCGAGGCGATCCGCTACACCTTGCCGTTGCCCGGCCGACACTGGGTCATGAACAGCCTCGCCGTGCTCGCCGCGGTGAAGGCGGTCGGCGCCGATGTCGCCGCCGCCGCCACCGCGCTCGGCCGCATGCGGGGCCTCCCCGGGCGTGGCCTGCGCCAAGCGATCCAGCGTTCGGGCGGCAGCATCGAGCTCATCGACGAGAGCTACAACGCCAATCCCGCCTCGATGCGCGCCGCCATTGCCGTACTCGGCGCCACCGCGCCGGAACAAGGCGGTCGCCGCATCGCGATCCTCGGCGAGATGCGCGAGCTCGGCGACGATGCGAGCCGCCTCCACGCCGCGCTCGCCGAGCCGCTCGTCGCGGCCGGAATCGACCTCGTCTTCACGGTCGGCGGCGAGATGGCGCATCTGCGCGATGCGCTGCCCGAACGCATGCGCGGCGGCCACACCGCGACATCGCCCGAGATGCCGCCGCTCCTCGACGCGGCGCTCCGCCCCGGCGACGTCGTCACGGTCAAGGGCTCGCTCAGCACCGGCATGGCGGTTATCGTCAAGCACCTCCTCGCGACGGCGACGGAGTAAGGCGATGCTCTTCCACCTTCTCGCCCCGCTCGCCGATCAGTTCGGCCCGCTCAATCTGTTCCGCTACCTCACCTTCCGTTCGGGCGGCGCGATCGTGACGGCGCTGTTCATCACGTTCCTCTTGGGGCCGCGCATCATCGCCTGGCTCAAATCGAAGCAGGCGGAGGGACAGCCGATCCGGCTCGACGGGCCGGAGAGCCACCTCATCCGCAAGAAGGGGACGCCGACGATGGGCGGCTTCCTCATCCTCCTCGCCGTCACCATCTCGACCCTGCTCTGGGCCGATCTCGCCAACGGTTATGTCTGGGTCGTGCTCTTCGTCACCGTGAGCTTCGGCGCGATCGGCTTTTTCGACGACTACAAGAAGCTGACGAAACGCTCATCGAGCGGTCTTTCGGGCAAAGCGAAGCTCGTCGCCGAGATCATCGTCGCCGCAATCGCCGCTTCCCTGGTCATGCGCCTCACGCGCGACCCGCTTGCAACGACCTTGGCAGTGCCGTTCTTCAAGAACCTTCTCATTCCCTTCGGCTGGTTCTTCGCCGCGATCGGTGTCTTCGTCATCGTCGGCTGCTCGAACGCCGTCAACCTCACCGACGGGCTCGACGGGCTCGCCATCGTACCCTCGATGTTCGCCGCCGGCAGCTTCGCCCTCATCGCCTACCTCGCCGGCAACGCCATCTTCGCCAATTACCTGCAGATCAATCACGTGCCCGGCGCCGGCGAGCTCACCGTCTTCTGCGGCGCGATGGTCGGCGCCGGATTGGGCTTCCTGTGGTTCAACGCGCCGCCCGCCATGGTCTTCATGGGCGACACCGGCTCGCTCTCGATCGGCGGCGCCATCGGCACGATCAGCGTCATCACCAAGCACGAGCTCGTGCTTGCGATCATCGGCGGGCTCTTCGTGCTGGAGACCGTGTCGGTCATCGTCCAGGTGGCGAGCTTCAAGCTGACGGGCCGGCGCGTCTTCCGCATGGCGCCGCTGCACCATCATTTCGAGAAGAAGGGTTGGCAGGAGCCGACCATCGTCATCCGCTTCTGGATCATCGCCTCGATCCTGGCCCTGGCCGGCCTCTCCACCTTGAAGCTGAGGTGAGGCGGCGATGATTCCCGTCCCCGCTTTCGCCGGCCTGCCGGTCGGCGTCCTCGGCCTCGGCAAATCGGGGCTCGTCGCGGCGCAGGCGCTCGCCGCCGGCGGCGCCGAAATCATGGCATGGGACGATGATGAAACGGCGCGCGGCGCGGCGGCAGCGCAGGGTCTGCCGGTCATCGATCTCGCGACGGCGGATCTCGGGCGGATGGCGACCCTCATCCTCTCGCCCGGCATCGCCCACACCCATCCCAAGGCGCACCCGGTCGTCGCCAAGGCGCGCGCCATCGGCGCGGAGATCATCGGCGACATCGAGCTGCTGGCGCGCACGCAGCGCGCCGCCGCCTATGTCGGCATCACCGGCACGAACGGCAAATCGACGACGACGGCGCTCATCGGCCACATCCTCAAGGAAGCGGGCCGCGCGGTCGCGACCGGCGGAAATCTCGGCACGCCCGCCCTCGCGCTCGAGCCGCTCGGCGCCGGCGGCACCTATGTCCTCGAAATGAGCTCCTACCAGCTCGAATTGACGTTCTCGCTGAGTTTCGATGTCGCGGTCCTGCTCAACGTGACGCCGGACCACCTCGAACGGCACGGCGGCATGGATGGCTACGTCGTCGCCAAGAAACGCATCTTCCGCAGCCAGGATACGCACCAGGCGGCGATCGTCGGCATCGACGATGCGATTTGCGCCGCGATCGAGCGCGAGCTGCGCGCGAATGCAGCTCAACGTCTCGTGCCGATCTCCGCCGAACGACGCGCCTGCGGCGGCATCTACGCTTCCGGCGACGATCTCGTCGACGAAACCGAGGGCGCCGGCAAGAACGTCCTCGCGCTCGCCGGCCTCACGCGCCTGCCCGGTCGCCACAACCGGCAAAACGTCGCCGCCGCCTACGCCGCGGTGCGTCAGTGCGGCGTCTCGCAGCACGCGGCCGCAAGGGCGATCGCCTCCTTCCCGGGCCTGGCGCACCGCCAGGAACTCATCGCGACCATCGAAGGTGTCCGCTATGTCAACGACTCGAAGGCCACGAATGCCGATGCCGCCGCCAAGGCGCTCATCTGCTACGACGCTATTTACTGGATCGCCGGCGGGTTGGCCAAAGAAGGCGGAATCGACAGCCTCGCGCCGTTCTTCCCGCGCATCCGCCACGCCTTCCTCATCGGCAAGGCGGCAACGGAATTTGCCGATACCCTCGGAAGCGCGGTACCTCATAGCCGCTGCGGCGAGCTCGCGGCGGCAGTGACGGCAGCGCACGCCCTGGCTGCGCGCGAAAAGCGCACCGGCGCCGTTGTTCTCCTGTCGCCCGCCTGCGCCTCCTTCGACCAGTTCGCGAATTTCGAAAAGCGCGGCGAGGCGTTCCGCCGCCTCGTCACGGCACTGCCGGGAGGGCGGGCATGAGCTTCGCCCGCATCGATCAGAGCCCGATCGCGCGCTGGTGGTGGACGGTCGACCGCTGGACCTTGCTGGCGCTCGCCGCGCTGATCGGCTTCGGCGCCCTTCTCACCATGGCGTCGAGCCCCGCCGTCGCCGAGCGGATCGGCCTCGACAGCATGCACTTCGTGCGCCGTCAGCTCGCCTTGCTGCCGATCGCGATCCTCATCATGTTCGTCGTCTCGCTGCAGAGTCCGCGGATGATCCGGCGCCTCGCCATCATCGGCTTCCTCATCGGCATCGCCCTCGTCGCCATGACCTTCGTCGCCGGCGTCGAGATCAAGGGTGCACGGCGCTGGATCAATCTTCCGGGCCTCTCGCTGCAGCCATCCGAATTCGTGAAGCCGTGCTTTGCCGTCGTCACCGCCTGGCTCCTCGCCGAGAGCAAGCTGCGCGCGGAGTTTCAGGGCCCCGTCATCGCCACCGGGCTCTTCCTCCTTGTCGTCGGACTGCTCATCAAGCAGCCCGATCTCGGCATGGCCGTCGTCATCTCGGTCGTGTGGTTCGCGCAGATGTTCCTGACCGGGCTTCGCCTTTACTGGGTCGCGACCGGCCTCGGCTGCGGCGTCGTCGGCCTCGTCGGCGCCTATCTCCTCCTGCCGCATGTGACAAGCCGGATCGACCGCTTCCTCGACCCCGCGAGCGGCGACAGCTACCAGGTCGACCGCTCGATCGAAGCGTTCATGAATGGCGGGATGTGGGGCAAAGGGCCGGGCGAAGGCACGGTCAAGGAGTGGCTGCCCGACGCGCACGCCGATTTCGTCTTCGCCGTCGCCGGCGAAGAGCTCGGCCTCGTCGTCTGCCTTGCCATCGTCATCATCTTCGCCTTCATCGTGCTGCGCGGCTTCTCGCGCGTCTTCCAGGAGAACAATCTCTTCATCGTCCTCGCGGCGACCGGGCTCTTCGTGCAGTTCGGGCTGCAGGCGATCATCAACATGGCATCGAGCCTTCACCTCATGCCGACCAAGGGGATGACCTTGCCCTTCATCTCCTATGGCGGCTCCTCGCTCTTGGCGCTCGGCCTCGGCATGGGCATGGCGCTGGCGCTTACGCGGCGACGCTTCGGCGGAGTGGAGGGCTGATGCGCGCAACCTCACCCAATGCGCCGATCATCCTTGCCGCCGGCGGCACGGGCGGGCACATCTTCCCGGCCGAAGCGTTGGCGCGCGAGCTGACGGCGCGCGGCAAGACGGTCGCGCTCATGACCGATCGGCGAGGCCAAAGCTTCGGCGATCGCGTGCCCGGCATCGCGACCCACCGGATCCGCGCCGGTCGGTTCGATTCCGGGCTCATCGGCAAGGCGATCGGAGTCGCCGAGCTGATGCTCGGCATCCTGCAGGCACGCGCGAAGCTCCGGAAATTGGCGCCGGCGGCGGTGGTCGGCTTCGGCGGCTATCCGTCGGTTCCAACCCTCATCGCCGCTTCCCGGCTCGGCATCCCGACATTGATTCACGAGCAGAACGCCCTGCTCGGCCGCGCCAATCGCCTCCTCGCCCGGCGCGTCCAACGCATTGCACTCAGCTTCGAGGCGACCGGGCGCCTGACGCCGGCTGAGCGCGGCCGCGCAGTCATCACCGGTAATCCGGTCCGCCCGACGATCGTCGCCTTGCGCGGCAAGGCGTATATCGTTCCGGTGCAGGGCGGCGGCATAGAGCTGCTGATTCTCGGCGGCAGCCAAGGCGCGCGCATCTTCAGCGTCATCCTGCCCGACGCTCTTGCCCTTCTCCCGCCGGCGCTGCGCGGCCGCCTGCGCCTCAATCAACAGGCGCGCCCCGAGGATCTCGAGCGCGTGCGCCAGCGCTATGCGAAGGATGGGATCGCCGCCGAGACCGCGAGCTTCTTCGACGACGTACCGACGCGCCTTGCGCGCGCCCAGCTCGTCATCGCCCGGGCCGGCGCCTCGACCGTCGCCGAGCTTGGGGTCGTCGGCCGTCCAGCCATCCTCGTCCCCTATCCGCACGCCGCCGACAACCACCAGGCAGCCAATGCCGGCGCCTTCGCGGCGGCCGGCGCCGGCTGGCTGATGGGCCAACCGCAATTCACCGCCGAGCGCCTCGCCGAGCTGCTGACCGAATTGCTCGGCGCACCCGATCGTCTCGCGCGGGCCGCGGCGGCGGCGCATGCGCTGGGCCGGCCCGACGCCGCCCTGCGTCTCGCCGATCTCACCATCGCGCTCGCCGATGCCGATGGCAGCGATCCCGATGCACGGGAGCGGGCGGCATGAGAGCCCTCCCCCTCACCATCGGCACCATCCATTTCGTCGGCATCGGCGGCATCGGCATGAGCGGCATCGCCGAGATCCTGCACAATCTCGGCTACCAGGTGCAGGGCAGCGATCTTTCCGACGGCGCCAATGTGCACCGCCTGGCCGAGCTCGGCATCAAGATCGAAATCGGCCACCGCGCCGAGAACCTCGGCAATGCGCAGGTCGTCGTCATCTCCTCGGCGGTGCGGCGCGACAACCCTGAGGTGGTCGCGGCGCGCGCGCGCCTCGTCCCCGTCGTCCGCAGAGCCGAGATGCTGGGCGAGCTGATGCGCCTCAAATGGTCGATCGCCATCGCCGGAACTCATGGCAAGACGACGACGACCTCGATGGTCGGCGCGTTGCTCGACGCGGCACAGCTCGATCCGACCGTGATCAATGGCGGCATCATCAACGCTTACGGCACCAATGCGCGATTGGGCGCCGGCGACTGGATGGTGGTCGAGGCCGATGAAAGCGACGGAACCTTCGTCAAGCTGCCGGCGACGATCGGCATCGTCACCAACATCGACCCCGAGCACCTCGATTTCTACGGCAATTTCGAAGCGGTGCAGCAGGCCTTCGAGAGTTTCATCACGAACATTCCCTTCTACGGCTTCGCCGCGCTCTGCATCGATCACCCGGTCGTCCAGAGCATGATCCCGCGCGTCTCCGACCGGCGCATCGTGACATACGGGATGAGCCCGCAGGCCGATATCCGCGCCACCAACATCGAGATCGACCGCGCCGGCGCCCGCTTCGACGTGACGATCAAAGGCCGCTTCACCGATAAGGTTCGCTCCATCGGCGGCCTTACCCTGCCGATGTTCGGCCAGCACAATGTGCAGAACTCCTTGGCCGCGATCGCGGTCGCCGAGGAGATGGGTCTCGGCGAGGACGTCGTGCGCAAGGCGCTCGGCACCTTCAAGGGCGTGAAGCGCCGCTTCACCAAGACGGGCGAATCGAACGGCGTCACCGTGATCGACGATTACGGCCACCACCCGGTCGAGATCGCGGCGGTGCTGCGTGCCGCGCGCAGCGCCGCGCCCGGCAACGTCCTCGCAATCGTGCAGCCGCACCGCTACACGCGCCTGCGCGACCTCTTCGACGATTTCTGCACCTGCTTCAACGATGCCGACGTCGTGCTCGTCGCCGATGTCTACGCGGCGGGCGAGCAGCCGATCGAGGGCGCCAATCGCGATGCGCTGGTCGCCGGCATTCGCGCGCGCGGCCACCGCAACGTGCAGGCCCTGCCCGATCCCCTGGAGCTGGCGGCACAGATCCGCGAGCTGGCGAAGCCCGGCGATTTCGTCGTCTGCCTCGGCGCCGGCTCGATCACCTATTGGGCGCAGAGCCTGCCGGGCGAGCTCGACCGCCTCGCCGGCGTCGCACCGCGAGCGACCGGATGATGGCGGCGCGCCACGTGACGCCCCGCCTCGTCGAGCGCCTGCCGCCGGTGCGCGGCCGCCTCGCCGAGAACGCGCCGCTGGCGCAGGTGACGTGGTTCCGCGTCGGCGGGCCTGCCGAGGTGCTGTTCCGTCCGGCCGACGAAACGGACCTCGCCGCCTTCCTTGCCGGCAAGCCCGACGATGTGCCGGTCACCGTGCTCGGCGTCGCCTCGAACCTGCTGGTGCGCGACGGCGGCATCGCCGGAATCGTCATCCGCTTGGGCCGCGGCTTCGTCGATGTGACTTGCGCGGGCGCGATGGTCCGCGCCGGCGCCGGCGCGCTCGACCTCAACGTCGCCCTCGCCTGCCGCGAGGCGGGCATCGCCGGCCTCGAATTTCTCTCGGGCATTCCCGGCACGATCGGCGGCGCGCTGCGCATGAATGCCGGTGCTTACGGAAGCGAGCTGAAGGACGTGCTGCGCGGCGCCGTCGCCCTCGACGGCAAAGGCCGCCGCCACGCGATCGACGCTGCGGCGCTCGGGCTCACCTATCGTCATTGCGCGGCACCGGAAGACTGGATCTTCATCGCCGCCGAGCTCGAGGGAACGCCGGGCGATGCTGCTGCGATCGGCCGGCGCATGACGGAGATCCAGGAAGCGCGCGAGGCAAGCCAGCCGATCCGCGCGCGCACCGGCGGCTCGACCTTCGCCAATCCGCCGGGCCACAAGGCGTGGGAGCTGATCGACCGCGCCGGCTGCCGCGGCCTCAGACGCG
>JBGPOZ010000146.1:0-12343 GCA_041488295.1 Allostellaceae bacterium | reverse complement strand
GCGTCGATGTTGCCGCCGCACAGGACAAGGCCGACGCGCCGATCGCGCAAGCGATCGGGAAATGCCAGAAGCGCTGCGAGCGAGGCGGCACCCGCGCCTTCGACCACCAGCTTTTCGACATCGAGAAGCGTCTCGACCGCGCCTTCGAGCGCGTCCTCCTCGACGAGAAGAATCTCCGCGACGAGCGCGGCGACAATGGGCTTCGTGAGCTTCCCCGGCTCTTTGACGGCAATGCCTTCGGCGATGGTCTGCCCGCCGACGCTCTTCGCGGCGCCTTTGCCCGCAGCGCCGCGCAACGCATTCAGCATCGAGGGGTAAAGCGCGGCCTCGACGCCGACGATCTCGATGGCCGGGTTCAGCGCCTTGGCGGCGACGGCGATGCCCGAGATGAGCCCGCCGCCGCCGATCGGCACGACGATCGCATCGAGATCCGGATGATCGGCGAGGAGCTCCAATCCGATCGTCCCCTGCCCGGCGATGATCGCGGCATCGTCATAGGGATGGACGAACGTCAAACCATGCTCGGCGGCGAGCGCGTCGGCGGCGCGGCGCGCTTCGGAAAGTCCGGCGCCGCGCAGCACGACGCGCGCGCCATGCGCCTCCGTGCGCTCGATCTTGGTGAAGGGCGTCCCTTCCGGCATGACGATCGTCGCCGGAATGCCGAGGCGGCGGGCATGGTAGGCGACGCCCTGCGCGTGATTGCCGGCCGACATGGCGATGATTCCGGCGGCGCGCTGCTCGGGCGACAAGCTCTTCAATTTGTTGAGCGCGCCGCGCTCCTTGAAGGAACCGGTCGGGTGCAAGGTCTCGAGCTTCAAGACGATTTCCGCGCCGGTCAGCTTGGAGAGCGCCGGCGCTTCGACGGCGGGCGTTCGCAGGACTTCTCCGGCGATCGCCGCCGCGGCGGCACGGATATCGGCGAGCGAGACAGGAAGGGGCTTCATCATGCTCATCGAGGCGTCAGAACAAGGGTACTACCATGCGCCTCGCGGCCGAGCGAAAGCCAGGCGAAATCATGCCACGGGTGGAGCAGATCGGCATAGTTCGGCGATAGCGGATTGCCGGACTGCCCCGGCACGATCATGAAGCGCGAGCGATCGAGATCGGCGAAGTCGAGAATCATCCGTAGCCCCGACCCATGGAGATCGCGGAACGGATGATCGGAATCGGCGATCGCCATGTCGCCGCGATTGACCGTATCCGCGCCGCCGCCTGCCGGAATCGCGATCGCAAGAAGATCGCTCAGCACGGGTATGTGCGAAAAGATCGGGTGAGCGAATGTCGCGACATGCGCGTTGCCCCAGCGCCACGCCGTCATGTCGGCGCCTTGCGCCGCGGTGAGTTGATCGAGCGCGCGGCCGAGCGCTTGCTCGAGCCGCGCGGGACAACTCTCTTCGTTTGGCGTCGCGGGGGGGCTGCACCATTCGGGATGGCCGGTCAGGACCGACTCCACGACGGCGGGCCGCAAATTCCAATAATCCTCGAACGCAGCGCCCAGGCGGTCGGCGAAGAGGCCGCGGTCAAGCTCGCGCAGCCACGCAGTGAAAATGAGCGGCGCCGCCGCGCCCTCGTCCATCCGGTAGTCCCAATGCCCGAGCAGACCGAGCGCCGCGGTCTCGCGCGCATCCTTCGGCTTCAGACGCGTCATCAGCGGAAGAAGGCGGCGCGCCATCAGCGACAGCGTATCGGCTTCGATCGACGCCGACGCGTCCGCCGATTGAAGCGGCGTCTCGTCGAGCAGCGTCTCGATCCGCTCGGCGCGATTCGGAACATCCCAATCGCGGGAGATGAAATAGCGGTAGCTGTCGGGAACGATCTTGTTGTTGGCGCTGACGAACCGGCCGCGCGGCGGGTTCAGCGCGCGCGGCAGATCGGCGAAGGGGATGAAGCCCGTCCAATCATATTCGCCGGTCCAGCCCGGCACCGGCATCCAGCCCTCGCCCTTGCCGCGGATCGGAATGCGCGCCGGCGCTGTGAAGCCGATATTGCCGTCGACATCGGCGTAGACGCTGTTCTCCTCGGGCGCGGTGAAATTCGCCAGCGCCGCGTTGAACTCGTCCCAGTTGCGCGCGCGGCCGAGATCCCAAAGCGCTTGCGGCGTACGATCCCCGGGCGCGAGGAACGTCGCCTGCAGTGCCAGCACTTCGCCAGCCGATGCGGTCGCATTGCCGCCGAGATCCGAGATCACCGGACCGTGACGCGTCGAGCGGATGGTGATCGAGACTGGCGCCGCGCCGCGCACCGCGATCTCCTCAAGGCGCGTTGCGAAGGGCTGGGCGCCGTCGGGCGTCTGATAGCGGGTGGGATCACCGGGTTCGATGCGCTCGATGAAGACATCCTCGACATCGCCTTGCGTTGCCGTGAAACCCCAACCGATCCGCTCATTGTGGCCGATGACCATGAAGGGTGTGCCGGGCGCCGTCGCACCGGCGAGATGCAGATCGGGCGTGTCGATGCGCGCCAGGTACCACAGCCCCGGCGTCGCGAAACCGAGATGCGGGTCATTGGCGAGAAGCGGCTTTCCGGTGACGGTGTGGGCGCCGTCCACGACCCAATTGTTCGAGGCGAAGGTCGGACCGACGACCGAAGGGAGCGCCGCATAGATGCTGTCCAGGGGCAGAGAACGATAGAGCGCGGCAAGCTCCGGAAGCGTCACCGGCGCGTCCTTGGGATAGTCCGGATAGAGCTGCGTCAACTGCGCGGGCGTGAGGCGCGTTGCAAGGCGCGCCCGGAGCAGCTCGCCGCGATAGTTGCCGGCGAGGATGAGGGCCATGTACTTGCCCCAGACGAGGCTGTCGGCCGGCCGCCACGTCTCGGGCGCGGTGCGCAGAAGGTGATATTCGAGCGGCAAGGTGCGGCGTTGCGCGAGGAAGGCATTCACTCCCGCCGCATAGGCTTCGAGGGCGTCGCGCAATGGCTGGGAGATATCGGCGAATTCGGCCTCGGCGAGGCGGTAGAAGCCGAAGGTCCGCATCGTTCGATCGGTGCCGATCGTCGCCGGACCAAGGATCTCGGAAAGCCGCCCGGCGCCGAGCCGCCGCATCATGTCCATCTGGAACAAGCGGTCCTGCGCATGGACGAAGCCGAGCGCAAAGGCGGCGTCGCGGTCATTGGCAGCGGCTATGTGCGGAACGCCGGCGGCATCGCGCGTGATGCGGATCTCGGCGCCGGGCCCCGCCAGCGCGATCGTCCCGAAGGTCTGCGGCAAGGAGCCGCGCAGCCAAAGCAGAATCGAGCCGGCGATGATCGGCAGGAGCAACAGAGCGGCGATGACGATGCGCTTGCGCATCTTCTGGCGCAGAAATCCTCAACCCATATTGATGATGATCGTCTTCTTGTGCGTGAAATGCTCGAGCATCGATTCGAGCGACGCTTCCTTGCCGAGGCCGGAATTCTTGACGCCGCCATAGGACAGATTGGACTGGACGACGAGGTTCTGATTGACCTGGACGAAGCCCGCCTCGAGCCGTTGCGTCGCATCGAGCGCGGTTTTCAGATCCTTCGTCCAGATCGTCGCCGCGAGCCCGTACTCGCTGTCATTCGCCTGCGCGATCGCCTCTTCGTAGTCACGGAATTTGATGATGCAGGTGACCGGCCCGAAGATCTCTTCGCGTGCGAGGCGGCTCTTGTTGTCGGCGCCGGTGAAGATCACCGGCTGGACGAAGAGCCCCTTCTTCAGCTTGGCCTCCTGCGGCAGCGCCGAGCAGCGCAGCGCGCGCATGCCCGGCGTCTCCTCGCCGATGCGGATGTAGGAGGTGACCTTGTCGTATTGCGCCGGCGAGATGATGGCGCCGATATCGGTCGCCTCGTCGAGCGGATCGCCCATCTTCATCGCGTCGACCTTGGCTTTGAGCGCGGCGACGAAGACGTCGTGGATGCCTTCTTGCACGAAGATGCGCGAGGCGGCGGTGCAGCTCTGGCCCTGGCGCGTGAAGCGCATGCCGGAGACGGCGCCGGCTACGGCCTTCTCGAGATCGGCGTCGCCCATGACGATCATCGGGCTCTTGCCGCCCAATTCCAAGGTCACCGGGATGAGCTTTTCCGACGCGGCGCGATAGATGATCTTGCCGGTCTCGACCGAGCCGGTGAAGGTCACCTTGCCGACGCCCTTGTGCGCGACGAGCGGCCCGCCGCAGGCCGGCCCATCGCCGGTGAGCAGGTTGAAGATGCCGGGCGGCAGCACCTGGTTCATGAGCTGACAGGCGCGGAGCGCCGCGAGCGGCGCCTCCTCGGCCGCCTTGACGATGACGGCGTTGCCGGCGACCAGCGCCGGGGCGATCTTCATCGCCATCAGCATGATCGGCACGTTCCACGGGATGATGGCACCGACGACGCCGATCGGCTCGCGGATCGTCATCGTCAGCATGTCGGGGCGGAACGGCACGGTCTCGCCCTTCAGCTCCGAGCCGAGCCCGCCGTAATAGGTGAAGAGATCGGCGACGACCGAAGCCTCGACGCGGCTTTCGGTGCGGAGCGCCTTCCCGGTTTCGAGCGCGACGAGGCGGCCCAGCTCCTCGACGTGCTCGTTGAGGACGCGGCCGCATTCGGCGACGAGCTTGCCGCGCTCGCGCGCCGCCGTCTTGGCCCACAGCTTCTGCGCCTTGGCGGCGGCGGCAACCGCAAGGTCGACATCGGCCGCAGCACCCTCGGCGGCGGAGCCGATCGTCTCGCCGGTTGCCGGATTCTCGACCGGAAAGCTCCGTCCCGACACCGCCGGCTGCAGCGCGCCGTCGATGAAGAGCTTGCCCGAGAGCTCGCGCGCCAAAGCGTGCGGATCGAGATTGGGTTGGAGGCGGTTCCTCAGCATTGCTCTCTCCGGGGTCCTTATAGGCCGAGCTCGCGCAGGATCGCGGCGCGGTCGCCGTCGAGCTCGGGCGCGGGATCGCGCGTTTTCGGATCGGCGAAGGCCGACATCTTCATCGGATTGCCGGCAAGGCTCAGGGTTCCGATCCTGGGATCGGTGGTCTCGACCAGCATGTTGCGCGCCGCCACTTGCGGGTGCTCCAGCGCCTGCGCCACGTTATTGATCGGGCCGCACGGAACGCCACCCTTCTCCAGGGTCTCGATCCAGGCGGCCGTCGTTTTCTGCTGGAGGATCGTGTCGAGCGCCGCGCGCAGCGCATCGCCGTTGCGGTTGCGCAGATCATTGGTCTTGAAGCGCGCATCCGTCGCGAGTTCCGGCCGGCCGAGCGCGTCGCACAGCTTGACGTAGAGACCATCATTGCCGGCGGCGATGATGATGTAGCCGTCGGCGGTCGGCAACGCCTCGAAGGGCGTGATCGAGGGGTGGCGCGCGCCCATCGGTCCCGGAATCTCGCCCGTCGTCGTGTAGCGCATGATCGCGTTCTCGAGGAGCGCGAGCTGACAGTCGAACATCGCGATGTCGACCTTGGTCGCCTCGCCCGTACGCTCGCGGTGGAGGAGCGCGGCGTTGACCGCGACCGCCGTGTAGAGCCCGGCGCCGATATCGCCGATCGACATGCCGACCCGCGTCGGCGGGCTGCCGGGATGCCCGGTGATGCTCATCATGCCGCCGAGGCCCTGCACCGCCATGTCGTAAGCGGGATAGGACGCGTAAGGGCCGGTGTGGCCGAAGCCCGAGGCGGCGGCGTAGATGAGCCGTGGATAACGGGCATGAAGCGTCTCCCAGCCATAGCCCAGCCTCTCCATCGTTCCCGGCCGGAAGTTCTCGACGACGACATCGGCCTTCTCGAGCAGCTTTTCGAGGATGCGCTTGTCGGCGGCGTCCTTGAGGTCGAGCGCGATCGATTGCTTGCCGCGGTTGATCGACATGAAATAGGTCGAGCGGCCCTCCTTGAAAGGCCCGTAATGACGCGCATCGTCGCCCTTCTCGGGCGGCTCGACCTTGATGATCCGGGCGCCCAGCTCGGCCATGAGATAGGTGCAGTACGGCCCCGCGAGGATGCGCGAGAGATCGACGACGGTGATGCCCGAGAGCGGCCCCTGAACGGCCATGCCTTGCCCTTCCACGAAATGCCCGATCGCCATGGGGTCTTAGCGCAGACCGGGCCGGACCGGCAATCGTGCCGTGACGCCGCGTCGAGAACGAAGCCGGAGCACCGAGGGTCAGGTCGTGGACAGATCCATCTCGTAGGTGATCCACATCGTGCGCTTGGCGAGGCGGTCATAGGCAATGCGCGCACGGTAATTGTCGTCGGCGGTGGTCCAGCGCATGACCGTCCAGCCGCGCTGGCGCGCGAGATCGCCGACCGCATTGATGAGGCGGGTCGCGATCCGGCCGCCGCGAAATTCCGGATCGACGAAGAGATCATCGAGGAAGCATGCGGTGCTTGCCGTCGCCGGACGCGGCATCCCGCGGAAATGGGCGATGCCGACGACGCGGTCTTCCGCCGACTTCGCGACGAGCGCTTCGAAGACATGGGCGGGATCGTGGATCCAGCTCCAGACGGTCTCGGCGACCATGTCGTTCGGCTGCCGCTTGTAGAAGATCGTGTAGCCGTCGAAGAGGCGCCGCCAATCGGCCTTGTCAGCCGCGACGGGCGGCGCGAGCGTGACTTCGGTCATGGTCTCCTGCGCGAAAGGGTCTCGGCCGCGGCGCCGATCGGCTAGACTGGCGCCGCCCCTCGACGATGCCCGGGATCGCCCGCCATGTCCATGACCGCCCGCACCCTTTCCTGCCTCGGCCCGCACGGTTTCCACCGCCTGGGGTATGTCGAGTGGGCAGGCCCGCACGGCGCGCCGACCCTCCTCTGCGTCCATGGCTTGACGCGCAACGGCCGCGATTTCGACGTGTTGGCCGAGGCGCTCTCCCGCCGCTATCGCGTCATCTGCCCCGATGTCGTCGGCCGCGGCAAGAGCGACTGGCTCCGCCATCCCGAGGATTACGGCTACCCGCTTTATCTTTCCGACATGACGGCGCTGATTGCGCGGCTCGACGTCGCCGCGATCGACCTCGTCGGCACCTCGATGGGCGGTCTCATCGGCATGATGCTGGCGGCGCAGCCGGGGACGCCGATCCGCCGCCTTGTCGTCAACGACATCGGTCCGCTCATCGCCAAGGAGGGGCTGGAGCGGATCGCCGCCTATGTCGGCGCCGATCCCGGTTTCGCCGACCTCGCCGCGCTCGAGACCTATCTGCGCCAGGTCTCGGCGAGCTTCGGCAACCTGACCCAAGCGCAATGGCGCCATCTCGCCGAGCACGGCGCCCGGCGCCGGCCCGACGGCAAGATCGGCCGAGCCTACGATCCCGGCATCGCTGCCGCCTTCAAGGAGATCAAGGGCGACATCGATCTCTGGCCGATCTGGGACAAGATCGCGTGCCCGACCCTCGTCCTGCGCGGCGCCGAATCGGATCTGCTGCGGCGGCCCGATGCCGAGGCCATGACGATGCGCGGCCCCAAGGCCAAGCTCGTCGAGTTTCCCGGCATCGGCCATGCTCCGGCGCTGATGGCGGCGGAGCAGATCGCGGCGATCGAGGAATTCCTTGCCGGCGGCTGACGCACCCTTCACCGCCTATCTCGCCGCCGAGGGCTTCACTGAGGATCTCATCGCCGAGCTCGGCGACGCGACGGAGTGCCACGGCAGGCTCGTCCTCGCGCCGGGCCCGGCGCGGCCAGCGGCGTGGGCGCAGAACGTCTGGTACGAACCCAACCGCTTGCCCATCGCCTCGATCGGCGATGCCGCGCGGCAGCTGCGCGCGATCCAGCGCAATTGGGTGCTCTTTTCGCACGTCCATCATCGCCGCGCCGCCCTCATCGCCGAGAAGCTGCCGAAGGTTTCGGGGAAGCCGCTCCGCTTCGGCGATCCCGTGCCGACGGCGCCGCTCGGCTCGTGGACCTTGCTCGACCCCGGCACGGTGCTCGCCGCGCCGCACTGCTCCAGCCCCTTCCCCCATGGCGAGCTTCGCTTCATCGAGGATCGCACGGCGCCGCCGAGTAGAGCCTATTTGAAGCTGTGGGAGGCACTGACCCTCATCGGCACGCGTCCCGGCCCCGGCGATCTCTGCGTCGATCTCGGCGCGAGCCCCGGCGGGTGGAGCTGGGTCCTGCAGAGCCTCGGCGCCAAAGTCATCAGCATCGACAAGGCGCCGCTCGCCCCCGACATCGCCGCGCTGCCGAACCTAGAATACCGCCCCGAGAGCGCCTTTGCCGTCGACCCGCGCAGCCTCGGCAAAGTCGATTGGCTTTTCTCGGATGTCATCTGCTATCCCGAGCGGCTCTTGCGCCTGGTCGAGACTTGGCTTGCCGCCCGCACCTGCGCGCGCTTCGTCTGCTCGGTCAAGTTCCAGGGCGCGACCGACCACGAAACCGCCCGCCGCTTCGCCGCGATCCCGCAGTCCCGGCTGATGCACCTCTCGCACAACAAGCACGAGCTGTCCTGGGTGAAGCTCGAGTGAGTAACCGACACCCCCAACCCTTCTCCCCTTGTGGGAGAAGGAGGAGCCCATTTCGAAGAAATGGGAGGATGAGGGGTGCGGCAGGTCAGCACGAGCCCTGGTGTGCACCCCCTCACCCAACCCTCTCCCACAAGGGGAGAGGGCTTTTTCCTGTTTCCCCTCTTAAATACAGGCGAAAAACAGGCTCCTCCCATCGAAGATGTGTCCGTTTCAGAATGTCGATAGGAACTGTCTGGACACCGGCACCGTCATTGCGAGCGAAGCGAAGCAATCCAGGGGTCCGGCCAGCTTGCCTCGATTGCTTCGCTTCGCTCGCAATGATGGAAATGGGCGGAGGCATCGTTTCAGGGCGTTCCCGAGCCCAAACCCCAAAGTGAAGTCTATCGGCATTGTCACCACGAAGCATGCCCGGTCCAATACCATTTGGGGCATGATATAACCTATTTGGAACTTTGGCAAGCGTGGCTTCGCAGCGCCGACCCGGCTATTTGTTGGTGTTCCAGATGTCGGTGCCGACCTTCCACGCCTTGCCGACCTTCTGCCAGACGACGACGTATTTCCCGACGACC
The DNA here is from genome assembly GCA_041488295.1 of Allostellaceae bacterium. Taxonomy (GTDB): domain Bacteria; phylum Pseudomonadota; class Alphaproteobacteria; order ATCC43930; family CGMCC-115725; genus URHD0088. The sequence continues at coordinate 3,397 of JBGPOZ010000146.1, read as the reverse complement.
TCCTGGCCGCCTTGCGCCTTCGGCTTCAAGCTGAAGGTGCCGATCTCGCGCGCGGCCGCCTTGCCCAGCGGCTTGACGTCGAGGGCGTTGAGCTTCATGTCGCCCAGTTGTTGCGTCGCTCCCTGCCAGAATGCTTGGATCGCCGCCTTGCCCTTCACCATGTCGCTGCCCGGCGGCAGGACGACCGCGTCCTTGGCGTACATCGCGGCGACCGCGACGCCGTCGCCCTTGTTGAAGGCTTCGGCGAATTTTGCGTTCAACCCGTCGATCATCGCCCTGGTCTGTGCGAGCGCCGGCGTAGCGGTCAGGAGCGCCGCCGCGACAAAGAGGGCAAGCTTCAGCATGGTCGCCTCCTTCGATCCGAATGAAACCAGTCAGGCTCCTTCGACAAGGATCGCCTTCGAGCGTGAGGCGGCGAGGCGGATCTTGAGCGCTTCCTGGTAATCCGGCGAATTGTAGAAGGCCTTCGCCGCATCCATGCTGGGGAATTCGAGGATGACGAAGCGCTTGGGATCCCAGCCGCCCTCCAGACTCTCGGTCTTGCCGCCGCGCACGATGAATTTGCCGCCGTGGCGCGCGACCGACGCACCGGCGAGCGGCCGGTAGCGGTCATAGGCGACCTGATCCGTCACCTCGACCTCGACGATGAAATATGCCGCCATAGACTGTCTCCGATGATGCGACGAGAACCCGCGGCATCCTTGCCTGCCTCCGTGCTAGTGTAAAGGGCAGCGCGTGCGTCTTGGATCGGAGGCGTGTCATGGCGACCCACGAGGTCTTCAACCAGCCGCCGCCGCTCGTCGACTACAATCTTTTCCTCAGCGACAAGGCGCTCGGCGAAGCGGTCCGGCGCGAAGGCGGCGCATGGGCGGAGGCGGCGCTGACGCGCTTCGGCGCCGCGCTCGGCCGCGCCGAGACGATCGAATGGGGCGTCCAGGCCAATCGCTTCCCGCCCGAGCTTCGCGCTTTCGACCGCTTCGGGCAGCGCCGCGACGAGGTCGCCTTCCACCCGGCCTGGCACGCGCTGATGCGGCTCGGCATCGGCGAAGGCCTGCACGCCGCGCCCTGGGCTGCACCCCAGCCCGGCGCCCATGTCGCGCGCGCGGCCGGCGCGCTCATGCTGGTCCAGATCGAGAGCGGCGTCCAATGCCCGATCACCATGACCTATGGCGCGGTCGCGGCGCTGCGCCACGATCCGGCGATCGCGGCGGAATGGCTGCCGAAAATCTATTCGCGCCTCTATGACCCGAGCTTCCGTCCCATCGTCGAGAAGACCGGCGCCCTCATCGGCATGGCGATGACGGAGAAGCAGGGCGGCTCGGATCTGCGCGCCAATTCGACCCAGGCCGAACCCGAGGGCGACGGCGCTTGGCGCCTCACCGGCCACAAATGGTTCATGTCGGCGCCGATGTGCGACGCATTCTTGACATTGGCGCAGACGCCGCGCGGGCTCTCCTGCTTTTTCCTGCCGCGCTGGACGCCGGACGGGCGCCCCAACGCGCTTCGCCTCATGCGCCTCAAGGAGAAGCTCGGCAACCGCTCCAACGCCTCGAGCGAGGTCGAGTTCGAAGGCGCCTGGGCCCGCCTCCTCGGCGAAGAAGGCCGCGGCGTTCCGACGATCATCGAGATGGGCAACATGACGCGCCTCGACTGCGCCTTGGGCTCGGCCGGACTCATGCGGCAGGCGGTGACGCAGGCGCTCCATCACGCGGCGCACCGCACGACCTTCCAGAAAAAGCTCGCCGACCACCCGCTGATGGCAAACGTCCTCGCCGATCTGGCGCTCGAGAGCGAGGCCGCGACGGCGCTCGCCCTCCGCCTCGCGCGCGCCTACGACCGCGAGGGCGACCCGGCCGAGGCCGCGTTCCGCCGCGTCGTGACGCCCGCCGCCAAATACTGGATCTGCAAGCGCGGGCCGATGCTCGCCGCGGAGGCGATGGAGGTGCTGGGCGGCAACGGCTATGTCGAGGAGGGGCCGATGCCGCGCCTCTACCGCGAGGCGCCGGTCAATTCGATCTGGGAAGGCTCGGGCAACATCATGTGCCTCGACGTGCTGCGCGCATTGGGGCGTGCGCCGGAAGGCCGCGAGGCCGTGCGCGCGGAGCTTGCCGCATCACGCGGCGGCGATGTGCGGTTCGATCGCTTCGCCGAGCGATTGGACGGCGAGCTGGAACAGCCGAACGAAGTGGCTGCGCGACGTTTTACCGAACGCCTCGTGCTCGCTCTTCAAGCCGCGCTCCTCATCAAGAACGCGCCGGCCCCGATCGCCGACGCCTTCTGCGCCAGCCGGCTCGCCGATGATTGGGGACACGCCTTCGGAACTTTGCCGGACGGTATCGACCGAGGCGCCATCGTCGATCGAGCGATGCCGAGCGGATGACGGCAGGTGCGATGGCGTGGACAGCCTCGGCACCTCTTTCAGGGCGACAATCCGCATGCGGGTGAGATCCACGAACTCGCCCCTGGGGTGCGCGATCTAATCGACGACGAAGGATCGGCGCATCCGGGTTGAACTTCCTGGTATGACAGAGACTCCAACTTCTGGAGGGACGCATGAGCGCGCGACTGATGATCTTGAACGGACCCAATCTCAATTTCCTCGGAATTCGCGAGCCGCACATCTACGGCTCGACGACCCTGGCAGCTGTGGAAGCAAGTTGCCGGGACTTTGCGGCCTATATCGGCGCAACGCTGTCGTTCCACCAATCGAACCACGAGGGCGAGCTCGTCGACTTGATTCAGTCGGCCCGCGAGACGGCCGACGCGATCATCATCAACCCGGCCGGATACTCGTTCACGTCGGTCGCGATCATCGACGCGCTGAAGATCTTCGAAGGGCCGATCATCGAGCTCCATATCTCGAATATCCACGCCCGGGACAAGCAGCATCGCCACTCGAAGGTCTCGGCAAGCGCGCGGTCGGTGGTCTGCGGCCTCGGCCCCTATGGGTACATCGTCGCCATGCAGGCGGCGGCACAGATGCTCAACGCGCTTCCGGAGGGATTGCCGCCGTCGATGCGCGTTGGGCCCAAGTGACGAACTCCTCTGTAGGCGCGCCACCGCCACTTGGTATCCCTTGTCAATCGAGCAGAAGGAGCCGACGGAGACGTGCGCGCAGAGTTGACTTGCTCCGTCCGAACGGCCTAGGAGCGACACCGTCGTACCATAAGCTCTCGTCATGAATTTAACGATCCTCACATACCGCGAACGTTAGGGCGCTCATCGAGGTTTGGCAGCGTGACGATCGTTGCGACTATCGTCCACCGTGTCGTCGGCGAATTCGGCGCAAGGTTTGTGCCGCGCCCAGCGGCCTTGGAGGAGGATGAAGGGGATATCGGCCCGACGCACGCCAATGTCGGCCAATGTGCGCGAGTCGACGGCATAAAGTTCGGCGGCG
>JBGPOZ010000145.1:0-12346 GCA_041488295.1 Allostellaceae bacterium | reverse complement strand
GAAGGGCGCGAACCTCACGGGCGCCCGCCTCGACCAGGCGCTCCTGGTCATGGCCGATCTCTCGAATGTCGATCTGAGCGAGGCCGTGCTCGAAGGCGCGACGCTCGACGGCGTCAATCTGTCTGAAGCCAATCTGCGCGCTGCCAATCTGCGCAACGCGCTGGTCGGCGCGATGCCCTTGCGCGGCGCCGACGGCAAGCCGACCGGCCGGGTCTGGCCGGCCAATCTCGCCGCGGCAACACTATGCGAGGCTGACCTCACCGGCGCCAATCTGCGCGATGCCAATCTCATGGATGCCGATTTCTCGCGCGCCATCCTGCGCAACGCGATCCTTGTCGACGCCAAGCTCGACGAGGCCATTTTCACCGACGCCGACCTCAACGGGGCGGCGATTCCCGGTCGCTGACGGTCCGCGATCAGCAAAGATTCTTCGTCGGATGCCGGGCTGTTACGGGGTGATCGTCGCCGCTCGATCGAGGACGAGCCCAATGACGTTCGCAACGATCAGCAGGCCGACGATGATCCATGCCGAAACCGCCTGCCACACCGGGTGTCCCGGCCGATCCATCCGGTCTTCCAGGAGAATTGTCCGACTCCGCGCCATCGCTGCCCCGCCAAGGTTAGGGGACGTAGGACAGGGACGGCACGCGGCCGCCACCGGTCGCCTCGTGCCTCACTCTAGGCACAGCGCGGGCGAAACATCCCCGCTAGGCGACGCGCTGCGAATTCATTCTATGATCTTCCGCACGATCACGCACGGGACAGCGGAAGGAAGACGGTCACCGTGGTGCCGCACCCGACTTCGCTCTCGAGCGCGATGGTCCCGCCGTGGAGCTCGATGAGCCCCTTTGTGAGCGGCAGCCCGAGGCCAGCCCCCTCGAATTTTCGGTTGAGCGCCGAATCGACCTGACCGAAGGGACGCAGAATCGTCGTAAGATTCTCGCGGGCGATGCCGATGCCGGTGTCGCGAACCGTAATGAGGACGCCGCGATCCCCCGCGGCACGCGCCCGCAACTCGACCGAACCGCCCTTTGGCGTGAATTTCAGCGCGTTCCCCAGCAAATTGAGCGCGATCTTCTTCAACATGCGCTCGTCCGCGGAGATGACCGGAAGCTCCTCGGGAATGTCGGCGGTGAAGGCGATCCCCGACGCTTCGGCCTGCGGCGCGACCTGCCGGTGACAGGCGCGCAACAACCTGGGGAGATCGACCTCCGCCTGCCGCGGCGTCAGCAGGCCGGCTTCGATCTTCGAGACGTCGAGGATGTCGTTGATGATTTGCAACAGGTGCTGGCTGCTTGAATTGATGTCGCGCGCATAGTCCTTGTATTCGGGTCGGCCGGCCGCGCCCAAGACCTCGTCGCCGATCATCTGAGAGAAGCCGATAATCGCGTTCAAGGGCGTGCGCAGCTCATGACTCATATTGGCGAGGAATTGCGTCTTCGCACGGCTCGCCATCTCGGCCGCTTCCTTGGCCTCGCGGAGCTGTTGCTCGGCCTCGCGACGCTGCAGCTCTAGGCCGATGCGGGCGGCGATGAGACCGGTGATGTCGCGTCGCTTGATCGAATTCGGATCGGGCTTGTCGTCGAAGCCGAAGATGATGGCAATGGGTTTTCCTGCCGGATCCGTGACAATGTCGCCGACATAGGCGACGGCACCGCGCCGCTTCAGCGCAAGGTCATGCGGATAGTGCTGGGTCACGTCGCGATCGATCGCCCAGAACCCCGCCTCTTCGAGCACGGTTTCGCAAGGCGTGCCCACGACGCCTTGGTCGTCGCCCACTGCCAAGAACCCTGCCTCGCAGAACGCGAGCGGAGCGAGCCGGGTCGCGCCATCGACGAGCGCGGCGATGCCCGCACAGCGATAGCCGAGACCGGCCGCGAGCGACACGACGGCATCGGCGAAAAAGTCGGCGCCGTCCTGACCGGCGGCGGCGAGCATGCTGAGCGCCAGCTCGCGCCGCTTCACCTCAGTAATGTCGGTCGCAAGAATCGTCGTGCCGCCGTCCCGCGTGCGCTGCTCCAGGATCTGGAGCCAATGGCCGTCCGAGCCCTGGCGCTCGAAATGACTGTTGGCCGAGAGGTGTTCTGCGAGCTGTTCGCGCAACCATTCCTCTTCATCGCCGATCGCCGCGGGATGGAGGCCGCGCTCGATACCGCGGCGCAGCAGAGTTTCGAACTTCGTGCCGGGCACGAGAAGATCGGCAACAGCAGCATTGATGTCGCGATAGCGCGCATTGCACAGGACAAGCTCGTCCTTAGAATCGAAGATCGCGACGCCTTCGGACAGCCCCTCGACGCTGTCGAAAAGCTGGCGCGATGAGGCCGCCGCCTGTTCCTCGGCCGACCGTTGCGCAGTGAGGTCCGTGCCGGTGCCGCGGTAGCCGCGGAAAATCCCCTTCTCGTCGAAGACCGGCCGGCCGCTCACCTTGGCGTAGAAAGCGACGCCGTTGGAGCGCCAGGCGTAGACGAAATCGCGGAACGGCCGGTGCTCGTCGAGGGTGCGGAAATGTTCGTGCCATTTCTCCGGCTCGAGGCTGGTATCGGCCACCTCGTCGCGATGGCGACCGAGGATGGCCGAAGCCGGCACGTCGAAGATCTCGAAGAAGCGGTCGGAGATGCGGGTGAATCGCAGCTCCTCATCCATCTCCCAAAGCCAATCGGACGCGGCCTCGGCGAAGTCGCGCAGGCGGAGCTCGCGCTCGAGCACCTGCGCCTCGGCGCGGCGCCGATCGGTGATGTCGAGAATGAGCCCGTTCCACAGGGTGCCCCCATCGGCGAGCCTGGTCGTCTGCGCAACCGATCGAACCCAAATCTCCTCGCCCGTGGCGGTGATATTGCGGACCTCCATCTCGAAGGGACTCAGCTCCGTGCTGGACTTGGCGATCGCCCGCTCGAACAGCGCCTTGTCATCCGGATGGATGTGCCCGAGCATCAGAGCAGGATCGTTCTGCAAGGCTTCGGCATCATGGCCAAGCAGCCGCTTCGCCCCCTGGCTGATATAGGGATAGGAGATCCGCCCGTCCGGGTGCCGGACACGCTGGTAAACGACGCCGGGCAGATTGGCGGCCATGGTCTGAAACTGCCGCTCGGTGGCGCGGAGCTTCAACTCGATCCGCTTGCGCTCGGTGATGTCGAAGGAAACACCAAGGATTTGCGCGATCTCGCCGCGGCGATCCATGAGCGGCGTCAAACTGGTCTGCCACCAGCGCTCCTCCGGTCGGCTCAGCTTCTCCTCGTAGAGGATGGGCGCTGCGGCGGCGATGCAGTCGCGAATGCGGGCGAGGACCAAGGGGGCATCGCTGGCCGCGAACACCGCCTCGAGCTGCAGGCCCTGCGGTCCCTGCCCTCTCCGGCTGGCCACCTCGCCGTCACTGCCTGACAGCAGCCGATAGGTCAAAGCGCCGCGGGTGCCGACGTCCACCAAGAAGAACCGCGCCTGCCCGCTGGAAACGATCGCGTCGAGGACCGTCCGCGCATCGGCGGCCGGCGGCGGGTCCAGCACCTGCGTTGGGACCGAATCCCGTCGCGACATCCTCATCTCCGCACGTCCAGCCTAGCGTCTCTCGTGCCAGCTCGAACGCAGTGGCACAGCTATCCCGCATATTTCCTAAGAAGAAATTATCAACCATGTTTTATTTCGTGTGCCGCGCACCAGTTTCTTGCAGAACCGAAGAATTGCCGCATGGAAGAGGTCAGGCATGCAACCAGAGCACTGGCTTGTCTTCGCGCGGGACGTTAGTTAATCGGAAGAAGAACCTTCCGGACCTCGACAATGGCCAATTTCGTGATGCCGATGCTGACGCGCGAGCAGATTCGCCGCGGGATTCTCTATGTCGTCTCCTCGGTCTTCGTCTTTGCTCTGGTCAACGCCATTGTCAAATGGCTGGTCGCGCGCTATTCGGTCATCGAGATCATCGTCTTCCGATCCTTCTTCGCGCTGCTGCCCTGCCTTTGGCTGATTGCACGCAAGGGCGGGATCGCCTCGCTGCGCACGCGGCGCCTCCACGACCACATCACGCGCTCGACCCTGCAATTCATCTCGATGGTCTGCATCTTCACCGCGTTCAGCCTGATGCCGCTCGCCGATGCGGTCGCCATCACGTTTTCATCGCCCCTTTTTCTCACCATGCTGTCGATCCCGCTGCTTGGCGAGCAGGTCGGCATCCACCGTTGGTCGGCGGTCGTCCTCGGCTTCATCGGCGTTCTCGTCATCCTGCCGCCCGGCGCCGGGATGCTGCACGCCGGCGCGCTTCTGGCGCTGGGCAACGCGCTCATCAACGCGTTTGTCACGATCGCCATCCGCCGCATGACCTTGACCGAGGCGAGCACCGCCCTCGCCTTCTACCAGCAGCTCTGCACCGGCTCTCTCGGCCTTCTCTTCCTGCCCTTCGTCTGGCGCACCCCCGACTTCTTCGATCTCGCCCTCTTCCTCGCCGCCGGCCTCCTTTCGGGGGTCGGGCAATTCTGGTGGACCGAAGGCTGCCGCTTCACGCCCGCCGCGGTGGCCGCGCCCTTCTCCTACACGGCGATGGTCTGGGCGCTCATCCTCGGCTACGCCCTCTGGGGCGACGTGCCCACGCCGGCGGTGCTGGCCGGTGCCGCCATCGTCATCGCCTCGGGCCTCTACATTCTCTACCGCGAGACCATCCGGCGGGCGGCGAAATCCGCGATTGCCCCGGCCGATTGAGCTCAATCTTCGGGGTGGAGGCCCGGCGCGCGCGCCGCTACCATCGCCAGCAATGAGCAATGTGCAAATCATCGCCGTCGCCGCCGGCGACGCCGACATCCGCCTCGACCGCTGGTTCAGGCGCCATTTCCCGGAATTGGGCCATGGTCGGCTCGAGAAGCTGCTGCGCACCGGACAGGTGCGGATCGACGGCAAGCGGGCGCGGGCCGGCGATCGGGTAAGCGCCGGGCAAAGCGTCCGGGTGCCGCCGCTCGGCGCGGCGCTCTCGGAGAAGCGTCCGAACGGCTCCGCTGCGGCGTCGGTCAGCGAGCACGACGCGGCGGCGATTCGGGCAACCGTCCTCCACCGCGACACCGAGGTGATCGCCATCAACAAACCCGCGGGCCTTGCCGTCCAAGGCGGCACGGGAACGACCCGCCATCTCGATGCGATGCTCGACGCGCTGCGCTTCGAGGCAACGGAGCGGCCGCGGCTCGTCCACCGCCTCGACAAAGACACCTCAGGTGTCCTGCTTCTGGCGCGGACCGCCGCCGCCGCGGCGAAGCTTGCCGCCGCATTTCGGCACAAATCGGCGCGGAAGACCTACTGGGCCGTCGTCGCCGGCGTGCCGCGCCCGCAGCGCGGCCGGATCGATCTCCCGCTCGCGAAGCTGCCGGGACGTGCCGGCGAGAAGATGGCGCCCGAAGAGGATGGCGACGCGGCGGTGACGTACTACGCGGTGATCGAGCAGGCGGGCAGCAAGGCAGCCTTTCTGGCCCTGATGCCGATCACCGGGCGCACCCATCAGCTGCGGGCCCATTGCGCGGCGATCGGTACGCCGATTCTGGGTGACGGCAAATACGGCGGAGCCAGCGCGCATATTGCCGGCGTGCCGGGCGGGCGGGCGCTTCATCTCCATGCTCGGGAGATCCTCTTGCCGCACCCGAGTGGCGGGACGTTGCGGATCGAAGCGCCGCTGCCGCCGCATATGCACGAGACTTGGCAATTCTTCGGTTTCGCCGAGGATGACGGCGACGTCTTCGCCGATCTCGAGGCGGAACGTCGCTAGGATGAAGCGCGCTTACAAGGAGGTCACGGTGGTCGCGGCCGAGAGCGGCCACGGCATCGCGCTCGACGGCAAGAGGATGCGCACGCCGGCGAAATTGCCGCTGAGCTTGCCGAGCCGTGCCCTCGCCCAGGCGATCGCCGAGGAGTGGGCGGCGCAGGGCCAGGAGGTGCGGCCCCATTCGATGCCGCTCACGCGCCTTGCCAGCACCGCCCTCGACGTGGTGGCGCGACGGCGCGGTGATGCCGTCGCCGAGATCGCGGCCTACGCCGGCACCGATCTCGTCTGCTATCGTGCCGAGCACCCGCCGGAGCTGATTCGGCGCCAGCAGACGATCTGGCAACCGCTCGTCGATTGGGCGAGCCTCGCATATGACGCGCCGCTCACCGTCACGAGCGGCGTCGTGCCGGTGGCACAGAGGCCAGCGGCGCTGCGCGCCCTTACGGCAGCGGTCGAGGCCTACGACGTTTTCGCCCTGACGGCGCTCCACGCCGCGACGACTGCCTGCAGCTCGCTCGTCATCGCCCTCGCTCTTTTCGAGGCGCGGCTGACCGCCGAGGAGGCGTTTGCGGCATCACAGCTCGATGAGACCTTCCAGATCGAGCAATGGGGCGAGGATTCCGAACAGACGCAGCGCCGCGCCCGGCTCAAGGACGACATCGCCGCGGCATGGCGCTTTGCCGACCTGGCAAAGGGCTTGTGACGCCCTAAAAAGGGCAGTCCGCCCACACAAAGAGAGGTCCACCTCGCTGACGCGAGTTCGATGGTGGTCTCTCCCAACGCCATGAATGAGGGGCGAATTGCGTCGATCTGCTTGAGGCCGTCCCCTGCCCGTCCCATCTCAGGAGGGCATGGCCCGCGCCGGCGGCGGCCCACCAAGCGGGCAAGAACGATGGAGCACGTCTCATGACCGAGGTCACCGCGTCAACGCACCGGAAGCCGAAGCTCATCGGCATGAACCACATCGCGCTCGAAGTCGGCGACGTCGAGGAGGCGCTCGCTTTCTACGGCAAGATTTTCGATTTCCGCCTGCGCGGGAAAGGCAAGGGCCAAGCCTTCATCGATATGGGCGATCAGTTCGTAGCGCTCATGGAAACGGCGGTGCCGCACCGGGATACGATGCGCCATTTCGGCGTCGTCGTCGACGACCGCTCTCCCATCGCCGCGCTCGCCACGGCGGCGGGAGCGACGATGGTCGAGGGTCCGTTCCTCGATTTCCTCGACCCTTGGGGCAACCGCGTCGAAATCGTCGACTACGCCGACATCCAATTCACGAAGGCGCCGCACGTACTGCGCGGCATGGGCCTCGCTCTTGAAAAGACCGCCAAGGCCCGGCGCGAATTGGCCGAGAAGGGCATGGCGCCGGATCCGGTTCGCGACTGACGGGTCGCTTCAGCCCTGCATCTCGCGAACGAGCGCCGCCACCTGTTCGGGCGAGGCGCCGCGGATGCGCGCGTTGGGGCGGCCGCCGGCGGCGAAGCCGACGATGAGGACTATCTCATCCGCCTTCGGCGCTCCCGGCACCGAAACCTCCATCGCGTCCATGGTGTCGTATTCCCAACCATTGTCGATGTCGCCGAAGACGAGGTCGATCGAGGCACCGGGCCCCGCGACCTTTTTCACCCCGGGAATGAGCGCGAGCCCGCGCCCGACGCCGCGCCGCATGGCGAGGCCGAGCCGTGCATGGATCATCGCGGCTCCCTGCTCGCGATCACCGGCGCTGCCGACGATCACCGCCTTGGCGTAAGCGCTGGGCTTGCGATCGCCGAGCGCCCGCAGCGCGCGCTCGGTGAGGATCGTGCCGACCTCGACCGAGAGATCCACCATGGCGGCGAGATCATCCTGCGCAGGTTTGCCGGCAAAGGGGTTGGCGATGACGGCACAGGCCGCCACTTTCCGTGTCGGCGGCGTTACCGCCCGCCCCGCCTCGCGCCATGTCTCGTGATCGATGACAACGATCTGACGGATCTCCATGTCGTGTCACTCCCTGGTTTGTTCGCTCGCATTCTATTAGAGAAAGACGGCGATGAGCGATGCGCGGGGACCCGGCCAGGACCCGCGCTCGTCCGCATCAGCCGCGCGTCGCTTCCAGCACCTTGGCGGTATCGGTGTATTGAACGAAGCGGACGATGCGGCCGTTGCGCACGGTCCAATGATGCGCAAAGGGTGCCGTCACGGCCCGCCCCGTTCGCTGATGGATGCCTTGATAATTGCCGAGCGAAACGGCCTCGTCGCCCTCGACGACAAAAGATTGCGGCAGAACCCTGAAGCTCGACCAGTCGCGCCCAAGCGGCTCGAAAAGTCCGCGAACGATCGCATCGGGCCCGTGCCAAGTGCCGCCGTAGTAAGGAAAGCGCTCGGCCTCCGTCCATTCGACATCGCGGTCGAGGAGGGCGAGGACTGCCGGCAGGTCGCCCCGCCCGAGCGCGTCATAGAAACCGTGGAGAACAGCCTTTGTGTCGGTCATTGATTGCTCCATCGAAGGTGGTGATCGGGTCGCCCCGGCGAACCGGGGCGACCCCAAATCATGCGATTTTGGCGAGATGGCCGAGGCCGAGCGCCTCGACGACATGCGCCTGGACGGGCGCCGTCTGCTCGTTGACGCTGTCGGCGCCGAACGGCGCGCCGACGACGATTCGCGCCGGTCGACTTCCCTTCGGCGTCGCAACGAGCCGTGCCACGGCGTCGGCCACATCCTGCGGCTTCGGCGCGTCCGGTCCCTGGAAGACAGTCATGAAGTGCTGGAACATCGCACCCGGGATCTCGCCGACCTTGCCGTAGCTCCGAACCCGCGCCGCGTCCGCCGGCTGCTGGATATTGCCGTAGAGGGCGGTCGGATAGGCGCTCGGCTGGACCAACGTGACCTCGACGCCGAGCTGCGACAGCTCATAGCGCAAGCTGTCGGAGAGCGCCTCGAGCGCGAACTTGCTGGCCCCGTAGATGCCGAAGAAGGGGAAAGTGACGCGGCCGAGGATCGATCCGATATTGACGACGAGCCCCTCCTTCCGGCCGCGCATCGCCGGCAACACCGCGCGCGTGACGCGGAAGAGGCCGAACACGTTGGCCTCGAAAACTGCCTGCATCTGCTCGACGGTGAATGCCTCGGAAACGCCGGCCGCGGCGATTCCGGCATTGTTGACCAGCGCGTCGATGCGGCCCGCTTGATCCATGACGTGCCCCACGGCTCGCTCGACAGAGCCAGAATTTGTCACGTCGAGCTCGACGATTTCGATGCCGCTCTTGCGCAGCGCATCGGCGTGCTCACGATTTTTGCCGGCGATGTCTCGCATCGACGCGAAGACGCGGTGGCCTGCGCGGTGCAGGGTTTCGGCGGTATGGCGGCCGAAGCCCGTTGAGGCGCCGGTGATGAGAACGACCTTTGTCATGACAAGACTCCTTTGAGGTATGAGGATGACGAGGAACGAAACCGAAACGCTCAATCGGCCGGTGCGGTGGAAATAGCGCCGAGCGCTTCCTGCGCGGCGCGGCGCCAATGCCGGGCAAGACCGGAAAGCGCGGCGACAGCCGCCATTTCTTCGAGCGTCGGCCTGCCCTCGGTGCTGAAGCGATGGAAGCGGGCAATACTCCAATCGGGGTTGGGACGTTCGAGGAGAGTGACGACCGAATTGGCTGCGACAAGTCCGGGCGAGCGAACGCGCAGATACCAACCGCAGAGCCCGGACCGCACCATTGCCCGGACCATCCGGGGGTCGCCGAAGCGAAGCGCAAGCTTGAAGCAGGGCTGGCGTGGTTGCGTGACCTGGACGATCGCATCACCGATGCGGAAGACATCGCCAATCGCCACCTCGTCCTCGGTGAGCCCGACGAGCGTGAGGTTCTCGCCGAACCCGCCGGGCGCCAGCAAGGTTTCGTGTTGCGGCGTCGCCTCCCGCCAGCGCGCATAATGTTCGAACGGATAGCAGTAGACCGCCTTGTCCGGCCCGCCATGAACACGCCGATCGGCCTGGGCGTCACCGGAGAGACCCAATGGGTTCGCCATGACCGGTCCCGAGACCGTGCCTTTGACGAAGCCGCTGGGTACCGCCTCGGATCCAAGCGGCGCTACTTTGCCGACTTGGACCGAGACGACCGATCCGACGATGGCGGTCATGGCGGGTATTCCTTTGAATGGAGGGAGACTATCGGGAGGCGGCGGCTTGCTTTGGCAGACGACGACCGAGGAAGTCGCGGATCGTGGCCGCGATCTCCCGGGAATGCGTCTCGAGAGCGAAGTGCCCGGTGTCGAAGAACCGCACTTCGGCCTTGGGATCATCGCGCTTGAACGCTTCGGCGCCGGGTGGCAGGAAGAATGGATCGTTCTTGCCCCAGACGGCGAGCAATGCCGGCTGCTTGGTGCGGAAATATTCCTGGAACTTGGGGTAGAGCGCGACGTTGCTGGCGTAGTCGAGGAAGAGATCGAGCTGGATCTCGTCATTGCCGGGGCGCGCCAGCAACGCCGAGTCGAGCGTGTAGGATTCGGGTGCGACGAGCGCTTCATCCACGACGCCATGTACATATTGGAACTTGGTCGTCTCGGGCTTGAGGAAGTCGCGCAGCGCCGCGCGGTTGGCCTCGGTCGGCTCCTTCCAGTACTTCTGGATCGGGTTCCAGCCTTGGCTCAGGCCCTCCTCATAGGCATTGCCGTTCTGCGAGATGATCGCGGTGATCCGCTCGGGGTGGGCGAGGGCGAGACGGAACCCGACCGGCGCCCCGTAATCGAAGACATAGATCGCATACCGCCGCAGCCCGACCGCCTCGGTAAAGCGGTCGACCGTCTTCGTGAGATTGTCGAAGGTGTATTTGAATTGCGAACGATCGGGCGCTTCCGAAAAGCCGAAACCAGGCAGGTCGGGCGCGACGATGTGATAGCGGTCGGCGAGCAACGGAATGAGGTCGCGGAACATGTGCGAGGAGGTCGGGAACCCGTGCAGCAGCAGGAGCGCCGGTGCCGCCGGATTGCCGGCTTCCCGGTAGAAGAGCCTTCTACCGTCGACGCTGATGGTGCGGTACTGGACCACGGTTCGAACTTCCTTCTGCGCAGCGTGAGAGTGTGGTGCGGTGTGCGTCTGCGCGACCGCGGGCGACATCGTGATCGCGAGGGCGGAAATCGCGGCAAGTGCGGTGTGACGAAACATGCGAAGGCTCCCTTTATGGTGGTAACCGTTGTTTAATATATATATAGGTTACTCGATATAAGTAACTTGTCAACAGGCACTTTAAGGGTTATCCAAAAAACGACTTTAGCGTGGAGAACATGATGCCCGATCGGCTCGCGGCGCGGCCCGACCCCCTCTTCGTCGGTGACCATCTCGCCGTGGATTTTCTGAACACCGTCGTCGAACTGCAGGGTGAGGTGATCGAATGGCTGCGTAGCGGTGCCGATCTCGTCCAATGGCTCGATAGGGCCGGGGCAATCGGCCCCGACGTCATCGGGCGGTTCCGCTCCGACCGCGATCCTCTTCGCGTGCTCGATAGCGCGGCAGAGCAGGCTCGGGCCTTGCGCGAATGGCTGCGCTCCTTCCTTGAGCGCAATGAGAGGACGCCGCTCGAGCGCGCGGCCCTGACCGACCTTGAACCGCTGAATCGGTTGTTGGCCCGCGATGATGCGTACTATCAGGTCGGTGCACAGGCGAACGGTGACGTCGAAGGAGAATTTCGGGACGTGCCGGCGCAGCGCTTCCGCTTGCACCGCAAGCGGCGGTGGACAGCGCCGGAGCAATTGCTGCAGCCGGTCGCCGAGGCCATCGGCGATCTCATCTGCCATGGCCATTTCCGGCTGATCCGGACCTGTGAGGGGCCGGGCTGCACGCTGATGTTCTACGACCGCACGAAGGCGCATGCGCGGCGCTGGTGCAGCATGGCTGTATGCGGTAACCGCGCCAAGGCGGCGGCCCATAGAGCACGACGGCACCAAACCGCGAAGTGGCACGGATGATCGGCGCCTCGGCCGCGACCGAGCTCTGACGGGCTGGCGCTCTCACAGGACCTCATCGATCTGGGCGAAAGAAGGTCCGCCCAAAGCGGGCCGGTTTTTTTCCGCCGAGCCGGACAGGCGCCGCCGGACGGGCTGGCGCTTGTGCCCGCGTGATGCTATTTCCGAGGTCCAGAGCGGGTTTCGATCCGGTGGGATAGGGTCGTTCCGTCGTCATTCCCGCGAAAGCGGGTATCCAGCGACGCTGGGTCCCCGCCGGCGCGGGGACGACGGCGGGGAAACGCGTCCACTCATCCGGATACGCTCTGGTCTTGGATGCTCGCACGGAGTCTCGGCCGATGCAGGAGATTTTGCGCCAACTCGACGACAAGCGCGATGCGGCGCGCGCCGGAGGCGGCGCGCGGCGGGTCGAGGCGCAGCACAAGAAGGGGAAGCTGACGGCGCGCGAGCGGCTCGAGGTGCTGCTCGACGACGGGTCCTTCGAGGAGTGGGACATGTTCGTCGAGCACCGCTCCTCGGATTTCGGCATGGCCGGGCAGAAGATCCCGGGCGATGGCGTCGTCACCGGCCACGGCACGATCAACGGCCGCCTCGTCTTCGTCTTCAGTCAGGATTTCACCGTCTTCGGCGGCTCGCTGTCCGAGGCGCATGCCGAGAAGATCTGCAAGATCATGGATCAGGCG
>JBGPOZ010000144.1:0-12470 GCA_041488295.1 Allostellaceae bacterium | reverse complement strand
CGGTCCCGCGCTGACGAAGTCGCCGTAAGCGGCGAGGGCGCGGCGCAACGGCCCGAGGCGGTTCTCGTAGGAATGCGGCTTGTGGTGGCAGGCCCAGACGGCAAGAAGGTGGAGCGCGACGGGCCCGCTGACGCGCAGCGGCGCCACATAGGGGATCTCCGGCCGCCAGGCGGTATCGAGCTCGGCCGCGAAGTCGCCGAAGGCGAAGACGCCGAGGCCCTTATGCGGATTGTCGCCGATCCACACCGCCGAGCTCGCGCCGAAGGCGGAATCGGCGGTCACGAGATCCTTCCTCTCGCATTCCGGGATGATCGCGAGATCCGGCTTCAAGGCGAGCAGGGCCGCGAATTTCCGCCGGAACGCCATGTTGCAATTCCAGGTGACGATCCTCACGATCTCATGGCCTCACGGCTTTGCGGCCTTGACCTTCGCCGCTTTGGCGGCAATGCGCTGCTCCGTCTTCGCCTTGTCGACGATGAAGCGGGTGTGGCGGCCACGGCCGATCTCTTCGATGCTGTCCCGCGCCGTCACCTCGAAGGTGACGCGCCGGCCCTCCAGCTCGACGATCCGCACCGCGATCTCGACCCACATATCGATGAGGGTCGGGGCGAGATGATCGATCTCGACGCGCGCGCCGACCGAATCCTCGCCGGGATCGAGATGCTCCAGCAGCATGTCGCGGCAGGCATATTCGAGATCGTTGACGAGGCGCGGCGTCGCATAGACGCGCGCCGCCTCGCCCATGAAGCCGATCGTCCGCTCGCGATCGACGGTGACGCGCCGCGTCGCGCCGAGGCCGGTCTTGAGGCTGCTCTTCATTCGCGTTTCCCGAAATGTCGCGAGATCAGTAAACCACGAGATTTGCCGACACGCAAAACCGCGGGATCGCTGAAAACACTTTTCGCCCGCCGTAAATCTGACATTCTCGCCCCTCGTTGCTGCCGTCATTGCGAGCCGGAGGCGAAGCAATCCAACGGATGGATTTGGGTGTCTGGATTGCTTCGCTGCGCTCGCAATGACGATTTGAGCGAGACTTCCAAGCATGAGGAGACGGTTGCGGTGAGAGCGGATGCACAATTGTCCATGACAGTCGAAGCGACGCCGGCAGACGCCGATGTGAAGGCGATCGAGAACCACCTCACGACCTTCAACCACCGCTTCGCGCCGCCGCACGATCGCCGCCCCATCGCGGTGTTCCTGCGCGACGCAAATGGAGCGCTGCAGGGCGGTCTCACCGGTTACACCGATTGGAGTTGGCTCTACGTCGATTGCCTGTGGCTACAAGAGGGCGTGCGCCGCGGCGGCTGGGGAACGCGGCTCATTGCCGCGGCAGAGCGCGAGGCGGCGGCGCGCGGCTGCCGCTATGCGCTCCTGTTCACCTACAGCTTCCAGGCGCCCGATTTCTATCCGCGCCTCGGTTACGAGGTGTTCGCGACGCTCGACGATTATCCGCCCGGCCATCGCCAATATTGGTTGAAAAAGACGCTCGGCGACGGGCGCAGCGCAAAATAGCGCGCGGCGAATTCGCTTGTCGCCGATGTCGCCCGATATGCGATGCTGGCGCCGGGTCCAAGACGGTGACGACTCGGGAGAGCCGCATGAGCTCCGGTCAGCACGCATCGCGCGCCGAGATTTCGGTCGCATCGCCTTTGCGCGGTCCCGGCGGCGAGGCCGCGCGGGGAAGCACCCGCCATCAGATCGTCATTGCCGGCGGCGGCGCCGGCGGGCTCGAGCTCGCGACGCGCCTCGGCGACACGCTCGGCCGGCGCGGTGGCGCCGAGATCGTCCTCGTCGAGAAGGCACGCACCCATCTCTGGAAGCCGCTGCTGCATGAGATCGCGGCGGGAAGCATGGATCTCGGCCATCACGAGCTCAACTACCTGGCGCAGGCGCATTGGCACCATTTCCGCTACCGGCTGGGCGAGATGGTGGGGCTCGATCGTGAGCGGCGCGAGGTGCATGTCGCGCCGGCGCGCGACGAGGATGGCAACGAGGTGACGCCGCGTCGCGTCATCGGCTACGACACGCTCGTCATCGCCGTCGGCAGCAACACCAACGATTTCGGGACCCCTGGCGTTGCAGAATACGCGCTGCGGCTCGATTCGCCCGAGCAGGCGGCGCGCTTCAACCGCCGGCTGGTCAATGCCTGCATCCGCGCCCATGCGCAGCCGGGCCCGCTGCGGCCGGACCAGCTCCAGGTCGCGATCATCGGCGCCGGGGCGACGGGCGTCGAGCTGGCGGCCGAGCTGCACAACACGACGCGCGCGCTGGTGGCCTACGGTCTCGACAGGATCGACGCCGATAAGGACATCCGCCTGCATCTCATCGAGGCTACCGACCGCATCCTGCCGGCACTGCCGCCGCGGCTTTCCGAGGCGACGACCGAGCTGCTGCAGAAGCTGGGCGTCAAGATCCACGTCTCGGCGCGCGTTGCCGAGGTGATGGAGGCCGGCCTTCGTCTCGCCGACGGCCGCACCATCGCGGCCGAGCTCGTCGTCTGGGCGGCCGGCATCAAGGCGCCGGATTTCCTCAAGGATCTGGGCGGCCTCGAATCAAACCGCATCAATCAGCTCGTCGTCCATCCGACCTTGCAGACGACACGCGATGAGAACGTCTTCGCCATCGGCGATTGCGCGTGCTGCCCGTGGCTCGGCACCGACCGGACGGTGCCGCCGCGGGCCCAGGCCGCGCATCAGCAAGCCTCGCACCTCGTCAAGCAATTGCGCAACCGCCTCAAAGGCAAGCCGCTGCAGCCCTATCGCTACCGCGATTTCGGCTCGCTCGTGTCGCTCGGCCGCTACAGCACCGTCGGCAATCTCATGGGAGCCCTCGTCGGCCGCAACCTCTTCATCGAAGGCTACTTCGCCCGCTTCATGTATCAGTCGCTCTACAAGATGCATGAACACGCGCTGCACGGCACTGCCAAGGTGCTGCTCGACACGCTGGCACGGCTCATCACCCGGCGCACCGAGCCGCAGGTGAAGTTACATTGAGGTTGGGGAGCAATACCTCGGATCGAGCTAGGCGGCCGTGCCGAGGCGACAGAAGCAGGAAGACTTGATCGGCACGTCGGCCCGCGCCACCGCCAAGTCTAGGCGCTGCTTGATGATACCGGATTCGCTGTTCTTGCCGAGCTGAAGGAGGCATTCGTGCAAACCGTGCAGGCTCCACAAATTCTCGGGGTGTTGAGAAGGGCGGCTCAAGGCCCCGTCGAGCCCGAGATCGGCACGATAGACGCTCTCTGCCTCCTCGATGCGCCCTCTCTCTAGGAGCAGAGCGCCGAGCGCGTGACGCGTCGGCTGCATCCAAGCCCACGGCTCGTCATAGGGAAGGTTGTCGTCGAGCTCGACGGATTTGCGCAAATGGTCGAAGGCGACGTCATGATTGCCCCGGCGGTACTCGATCTCGCCGCGCATCATCTCGCAGGCCACGGCCAGTATGTCGAGACAGGAGTTGTTGAAGACATATCGCGTCGACGGCACCTTCCCCACCGAGGCTTCGAAGTTTTTCGCCTCGTCCTCCGCCGCCGGCAGGTTTCCGCTCGCGGCCTGCGCAACGGCCCTGGCGTAATGCTGCATGGCGGTCGTCACGCAGAATAGGGTTTGGTCGGTCGGTAGCGGCTCAGCGATGATCTCCGGCCATTTTCCGAAGCGAATGAAGACGTGCATCTTCATCGGCACGAAGCCCTCGAGCCAATCCGCCATCGGTGGGATATCGACCCTCAGGAGGTCTTCCGTCAGCATGTCGATCATCTGATTGGCCGCGTCGAGGGCCGGCGCGTACTGCCCGAGGAACATCGCGCCATAGAGCTTGAAGTGGTAATTGTGGCAGCGATAGAGCGTGTAGAAATTGATCGCTCCCTCGCGCTCCAAGAATTTGCGGTCGGCGGCGATCGCTCGACCGTTTCCGTCGACCACATTCCAATAATGCCCGCAGAGTACGTCGATGTGCGTCGGCATGTGCAGCAGATGACCGGCGTCCGGGACGAGATCGCGCAGTCGATCCGCCGCGCGCAACGCCCGCTCGGGATGCGGCGACATCTCCATGAGATGGATGTACATGTGGAGCAGGCCCGGATGGCTGGACCCGCCGTGCGCGCCCATCGCCGTCTCGAGGACCCGGATGGCCTCGATCGTGTCGGCACCCTCCGCGGGGTTGCCGCTCTTTAGATCCCAGAGCTGCCAGGGCGTCCGGTTCATGATGGCCTCGGCGAAGAGGGAAGCGACGTCCAGATCGCCCGAATGCGCGCGATAAACCTCGCGCATGGCAAGAGCGTAGTCGTCGTTCCAGATCGGGCTGACCTGGGCCGGCTCGTCCGCCGGGTAGCGATGCGCGAGCGCCCTGATCAACGCCTGCTCGACCGGGCTTGCATGATCGAGGCACGACATGGCGCTGCGGGTCGCGTCATAGGCGCGCGCGAGCGAGCGCTCTAGGTCGACGGTATCGAACGCCTTCCATTGTTTGTTGTAGTTGGGGCCGGCCGCATAGGCGATGCCCCAATGGGCCATGGCGCAGTCAGGGTCAGACTCGGCCGCCTGGTCGAAGCAGCGAACCGCCTCCTCGTGGTTGAAGCCGTAGCACCATATCAGTCCGCGATCGAACCAGAGTTGCGCCTCGGGCGACTTGGTCGATACGGCGCGGCGATAGCCGCCGAGATCGTAATAGGCCGTCATCGTCACCTCGCCGGCCGGACTCATGCAGAATGATAGCAAGCGGGCTGGTGGGCGACAACACGGCGAGCGTCTCGGCCGCCTCACCGATGGACGCGTATCGTCGGTGTTCGGCGGCCGCGCGGCGATTGCGGCTGAAGAGTTTTCGGCATTGGCACTCCGCGGTGCGCTCGTGTTAGGACGGGCGCGCCGCGACGGGGAGGAGAAGCGATGATCGATGTCGAGCGGGTGCGCGCCGAGACGCCCGGCTGCCGTAACGTCATTCATTTCAACAATGCCGGCGCGGCGCTCCAGCCGACGCCGGTGCTCGACGCCGTCTTGGATCATCTTCGGCTCGAGGGCGAGATCGGCGGGTACGAGGCAGCCGACCGCGCCGAAGCGGCGCTCGAGGCGGTCTACGGCAGCATCGCGCGCCTCATCAACGCCGCGCCCGACGAGATCGCCCTCGTCGAGAACGCAACGCGCGCCTGGGACATGGCGTTCTACGCTGTGCCGCTCGGCAAGGGCGACCGCATTCTCACCGCGTCCGCCGAATACGCCAGCAACTACATCGCCTTCCTGCAGGTCGCAAAGCATCGCGGCGCCGAGATCGTCGTCGTGCCGAACGACGAGAGCGGCCAGCTTTCCGTCGATGCCCTCGAAGCGATGATCGACGAGCGCGTGAAGCTCATCGCCGTCACCCATGTTCCAACCAATGGCGGGCTCGTCAATCCGGCGGCGGCGATCGGCCGGATCGCGCGCCGCCATGGCATCCCGTACCTGCTCGATGCCTGTCAGTCGGTCGGGCAGATGCCGGTCGACGTGGCGGCGATTCAATGCGACATGCTCTCGGCGACCGGGCGGAAGTTTCTGCGCGGCCCGCGCGGCACCGGATTTCTCTGGGTGCGCCGCGGCTTCATCGAGCGGCTGGAGCCGTCCTTTCTCGATCTTCACGCCGCACGCTGGACCGGGCCGGACAGCTACGAGATCCGCGCCGACGCGCGGCGCTTCGAGAATTGGGAGAGCTTCGTCGCCGGCCGCCTCGGCCTCGGCGCCGCGGCGGAATATGCGCTCGCCCTCGGGCTCGATGCGATCGGTACGCGCGTTCGCATGCTTGCCGATCGGCTGCGACGATCGCTCGGCGAGATCGACGGCGTCACCGTCCGCGACCTCGGGCGCGAGCGCTGCGGCATCGTCACTTTCACGATGAAGGGCGTACCGGCGGCGGCGATCGGCGCCGCGCTCGCCGCCAAGGGGATCAACGCCACCACCTCGTCGCTGTTCTCGACGCGGCACGACATGGCGGCGCGCGGCCTCGACATGCTGCTGCGCGCATCGGTGCACTACTACAATACCGAGGACGAGGTGGGACGCTTCTGCGAAGTCGTGCGGGGGTGCGCGCCCGGGGCGGGCTGAGTGCGGTCGCCCGGTTCGAGCCGATTGCGCCGAGGCGCGCTCCACGACACACTCATGGCGAGTGCGGCGGAGAATCCGTTGGAGCGAGGGAGAGAAGGGCCATGGATCTCGGTCTGAGAGGGTTGCGGGCGATCGTCACCGGCGGCACCAAGGGCATCGGGCGCGCCATAGCCGACACGCTCGCCGGCGAGGGCTGTGATGTCGGCATCTGCGCGCGGAACGCTGCCGAGGTGAAGGATGCCGTCGGCATGCTCGAGGCGAAGGGCGTCACGGCGACCGGCGCCGCGGTCGACGTCGCCGACGGGCCGGCGCTGAAGGCGTGGGTCGCCGCCGCGGCGGGGGCGCTGGGCGGGCTCGACATCATCGTCACCAATGTGAGCGCGCTTGCGGTCGGCAAGGACGAAGCCTCCTGGCAGCGCTGCTTCGAGGTCGACATGATGCACACCGTGCGCGCGGTCGACGCGGCAATGCCGTACCTGGAAAAATCGCGGCACGGCGCCATTCTCGTCGTCTCGAGCGTCTCGGGCATCGAGATCGACTTCGCCGCCGGCTCCTACGGAGCGATGAAGGCGGCGCTCATCAACTACACCTCGGGCCTTTCGACGCAGCTCGCGCCCAAGGGCATCCGCGCCAACGCGATTTCGCCCGGCAACACCTATTTCGACGGCGGCATCTGGCAGAAGATCGAGCGCGACATGCCCGATCTCTTCAAGGCCTCGCTCGCGCTCAACCCGACCGGCCGGATGGCGAGCGCGCAGGAGATCGCCAATGGCGCCGTTTTCCTGGTGAGCCCGGCGGCGAGCTTCGTCACCGGCGCCAATCTCGTCGTCGACGGGGCGTTGACGCGGCGCGTCCAGTATTGATCGCGGCGGATCGCGGCCAGGGGATGATCGCGGCATGCCAGGCCGTAGAATGGACATCGCCAATCCTCGACGACGGTGCGCGCACATGATGATGAGGTGTTTTCGAACCGCTCTGAGCGGCACCGTCCTCGCCTGCGCCGGTTGCATCGTGGTGCCGGCGCCTTCGCCGCCGCAAGCCGTGGCGGCGCCACCTCCGCCTCCGGTGCAGAATTGCCGCGAGTTCCAGCAGACCGTGACGATCGGCGGGCAGGCGCAGCAGGCGTTCGGGACGACATGCCAGCAGGCGGACGGCACCTGGAAGGTCTCGGAGCGCCCGTCGAACAATGCGCCCGCGCTCCGTGCCGCCTATCCCTACCCGAATCGCCCCTATTACCGGCCATATTTTGTCGTGCCGGTCGGGCCGCCTGGCGATGACAGCGATCACAAATAGTTCAGGTCAGAATTGGCCGTAACCTTAATGTGACATCGCGTAGGCATGGTCTTTTATAAATAAATGCAAAGTAAAATTGATTGCGTTACGGGCCATTCGATTTCACGATTACGCTTGGTTTGACCGCACAAACACCGACACATGCTGACGCACGCCCATCTTCGCGCCCTGCGCGATAGTCCTTCCGCGGCGGTGCGCGCCGACATCGCGGCTGCGGTGGCGGCTGACCTTGCGGCGGCGGCGCTCAGCGCGAAGGAAACGCAGATCGCCGAGCAGATCCTGGAGAGCTTGGCGCATGACGCCGAGCGACGGGTCCGCCAGGCGCTTGCCGAGCACCTCAAGGAATGCCCGTTCCTGCCGCGGCAAATCGCCGTGATCCTGGCGCGCGATCTCGAGGACGAGGTGGCATTGCCGATCATCGAGCATTCGCCGCTGCTGAACGACGACGATCTCATCTCCTATGTGCGGACGGGCGCGGCAGAGCGGCAGCTCGCGGTGGCGCGGCGCAAGATCGTCGCCGCCGCCGTTGCCGATGCGCTGGTCGCGACCGAGAACCCGAGGGTCGTCGGCGCCGTTCTCGCCAATAGCGAAGCCGACGTGACCGAGCGCTCGTTGCTGAGGATCGCCGCGCGGTTTCATGGCGACGAGACGATCGAGACGCTGCTCGTCGACCGGCCGGCACTGCCGCTCGCCGTCTGCGAGGTCTTGATCGCCAACGTCGCGGCGAATCTGCGCGCCCGACTCATCGAGAAGCATCAGATTCCCGAGTTCCTCGCTGAAGAGCTGACATTGCACGGACGCGAGAAAGCCCTCTCCGGGCTTCTTCCCTCGGATAGCGCTGAAGCGGGCGAGCGCCTTGCGTCGCACCTCCATGAGCGGCGGCGGCTGACGCCGACGCTGGTCCTGCGCGCTCTCTGCCTCGGCGATCTGTGCTTCTTCGACGGCGCGATGGCGCGGCTCGCGGGCATCCCGGTCGCCAATGCGCGGATGCTTCTTTACGACCGCGGCGTCGGCGGGTTTCAAGCGATCTATGAGAAGGCGGCGCTGCCGCCGGAGCTGTTTCGCGCCTTTCGCGCCGCGGTCGGCGCCGTCCTCGCGGGGGATCTGAAGCGCGGAACGGCGGCATTCAAGCGACAGATCGTCGATCAGCTGGTGCGTCTCTACGACGATCTCTCTCCCGCTAGCCTCGATCAAGTGCTGGCCCAGCTCGCGCGTCGGGTGATGCCGCGCGAGGCGGCGAACGAGCCGCGCGGCGTCCGACACTGACGAGCGCCGCATCGCGCTCAAAGGTGCGGTGCAAGCTTTGCAAGAAACCTGCCCATATGCGGGTCACTCCGCTCCAGAGGCACCGCGCTCCGGTGGAACCAGCACACGGCGTTGAATTCCGCAGGATCCCAGTGCAGCACGATGCGGCGGTCTCCTCTCAGGACGTACCACAGCGAGACATCGACGTGGCCGGCAGTGAGGCCCACTGTTTCTGTCGATGTGACGAATAAGGGTTGCGGAAGCACGAAAACCGCGTCCAAACCCAGCTCTTCCTCCGCCTCGCGCATGACGGTGTCGCGCGGATGCTCGCCCGGCTCGACATGGCCGCCCGTCGGAAGCCAGAGCCTCGCGTTGCGGTGATCGACGAGGAGGATTTGGTCGCCGTCGACGACGACGAAATAAGAAACAAGGTGCTTCGGCGGCGTTGCCGGCTTGGCGCGGCGGCACAATTCGGCGCCGGATCGGATCCAGGCGATCACCTCCTCGCGCTGCGCCGCCTCGACCGCGTCGACGGGGACGATCCCCTCGACCTCCGCGCGGATCGCCGCGCGCATCAAATCGTCAGGTACTTCTTATTGATTCCCGCGCCGACCGTGTATTTCGGATCGACGAAATTGCCGAGCCGCACCTTGCCGCATTGGCTCAGCATCATGTAGGCGTCCCACTGGTCGAAGGCGTAATCCTTGACCATCCAGCGGATGAGCTCGCGATAGGCGATGCGCGTTGCGTCCTCGAGCGGGCGCGCGCTGCCGATCGCCATGATGAGCTCTGCCGTCTCGAGCCGCGGCCATTCGATCGCCCAGCCCTTGACGATGTCGACCTTGATGGTCGTCACCGTCGCGAACTCGACGGCGACGCCGCACACCTCACCGTCGCCCTGGCAGGCATGCGCGTCGCCGATGAAGAGCCGCGCGCCCGCCGTTCGCACCGGCAGGTATGTCACGCTGCCCGGCCCCATATCGGGGAGGTCCATGTTTCCGCCATGGCTGTCGGGCGTCAGCGAGTTGATCGAATCGATCTCCGGCGAGCAGCTCAACGTGCCGATATGCGGCTTGTAGGGGAGCGTGACGCGCGGGCTCCAATGGACGTGCTCTTCATCGACATGGACCTTGCGCACGATCTCGGGCAGCGGATCGTTGAGGAGCGCCGTATAGGTCGTACCGGTCAAGGCGCCGAATTCCGGAATCATCGCGCAGGTTCCGCGCGGGTTCTCGCCGCGCGGCACCATCGTCTCGATGGAGACGGCGACGGCATCGCCCTTCTCGGCGCCCTCGATGAGGATCGGGCCGTTCTGCGGATTGACGAAGGGCATGGTCAGCTTCGCCGACGGCATGTCGCGCTCGGTCTTGATCTTGCCCTCGAAGGCATCGCGCGTTTCGACGACGATGCGGTCGCCTGGCCGGACTGTCAGCACCGGGTCGGAGTAAGGGCCGATCGTGTAGTGGTATTTGCCCTGCTTCGCCTCGGTCAGCTCATGCGTCGCGCCGGCGCGTTCGCGGCCGAGACCGCGCTTCGCCATGATCGAAGTCGCGAGCCAAGCGTTGCTCGCCTGCGCCGATGCCGACATTTCCCCCTCCTCTCGACCGACCCGGCACACCCGTATCGGTAGTGGACAGCGTCGGCCGACGCGCCGTCGATGACAAGGAGATTCTGCTGGCGAAAATGCCGGCATACCGAGTCATCCCGAGCGAGCTCCGGCAACTCCGCCATCCGGTTCCCGATCGATAGCACCGAACAAACTCCGCCATCGTGATATAGTTGCCGGCGGCCTGTTACCTTGCGCGGCATGGTGGCACGATGGCTCCCGAGCGTGTGAAACGGCGGCTGGCGGCAGTGCTTGTGCTCGATGTCGTGGGCTACAGCCGGCTCATGGGCAGTGACGAGGAGGGGACCCATGCGCGCGTGACGGCCGTGCTGCGCGACCTCGTCGAACCGCTGATCGACGAGTGCAATGGGCGAATCGTCAAGAAAACCGGCGACGGCGCGCTCGTCGAATTCTCCAGCGTCGTCGAGGCGACGCATTGCGCCGTTTCCATCCAGCGCGCCATGGGGAAACGGGATTTGGAGGGACCGGCGGACCGGCGTATCGCATTTCGCATCGGCATCAATCTCGGCGACGTCATCATCGACGCCGACGAGATTTACGGTGACGGGGTCAATATCGCCGTTCGCCTCGAAGCGCTCGCCGCACCGGGCGACATCTGCGTCTCGCAGATCGTGGCCGACCAGGTCGGCGACAAGCTCGGCTTCGACTTCGTCGATTTGGGAGAGCACGAGCTCAAGAACATTGCGCACCCGCAGCGCGTTTTTTGCGTCAAGCTTTCCGAGAACGGCAGGGCCGCGCCGGCTTTGCCGAGACGAACCATTCCGGGCTTCAAGGACCGCCCGGCGATCGCGGTCCTTCCCTTCACCAATATGAGCGACGATCACGACCAGGAGTATTTCGCCGACGGCCTCACCGAGGACATCATCACGGCCTTGGCGAGTTGGCGCAGCTTCCCGGTGATTGCGCGCGATTCCGTCTTCACCTACAAGGGGCGCAACGTCGATCTGCGCACGGTCGGGCGCGAACTTGGCGCGCATTACGTGCTCGAGGGCAGCGTGCGGCGGCAAGGGACGCGCGTGCGCGTCAGCGCGCAGATGATCGAGGCGGAGACCAATCACCATATCTTCGCCGATCACTACGACCGCGAGGTCAGCGACGTCTTCGCCGTCCAGGACGAGATCGAGACCAGCATCGTCGGTGCGATCGAGCCCGAACTTCTGCGCGCCGAGAGCGATCGCGCGGTGAATGCGCCGCAATCGTTCAGTGCCTATGACTTCCTGCAGCGCGGTCTCTGGCACCACTACCGCTATACCGCAGACGACAATGAGAGGGCGCAGGAATTCTTTCGCAAATCCCTTGCGATCGAGCCGAACTACCTGCAGGCGACTGCGGCTCTCGCCGTCACGCTCCTCCACCGCGTGATGCACGGATGGCAAGTGGATGACGGCACGTTGAAAGCGGAGGCCAGCTTGCTTGCGCGACGCGCCGTTTCGCTCGACCAGCGCTCCCCGCAAGCGCACTACGCGCTCGGCCTCAGCTACATGCACACGACCGAGATCCGCGCCGCGATCCGTGAGATGCAGGAGGTCATTCGTATCCATCCGAGCGATGCCCCGGCGCGGGCAAATCTCGGCAACCTTTACAATTACGTGAACCAGCCAGAGCGGGCGCTCCAATCGGTGCTCATGGCGATGCATCTCAGCCCTAGCGACTCGCGCCAATTCACTTGGATACCGCCTCTCGCCGGAAGCTACTATCTCGCCGGTCGCTATGACGAGGCGATCGAGACCGGGCTGCATGGCTACGCCATGAAGCCCGACTACGTCGCCCCGCTTCGCTACGTCATCGCCGCACTCGGTCAATTGGGGCGGCACGCGGAAGCGGAAGAACTGCTTCCCGTTTTACGCCGGAGCGACGGCGATCTTGCCGGCGTGCAAGCTTATTTGCGCCGCTATTACGTCGACGAAACGGCGCTAAACTTGATCCTCGACGGCCTCAAGAAGGCCGGTTTATAGCAACCTTCCCTTGCGCCGATCGCCGGCTGCCCGGAGATCGACAGCGCCGAGCGCCGTGGGCTACGGACCGCCCGAACCCGCGAAACCGATGAGCAAGTAGTCGTTCTTCCAATACAGGATAGCGGTCCCGGTATTGTTTTTCACCGGATAGCGGTAGCGGATCCGGGCCGCCGTGGCTATGTGTTGCGCCTCCCCCCTGAAGGTCCAATCTCCCGCATAGTCAGCGTCGAACAAGAGTTCGACCTGGCTATAGTCGTTGAGCGGTGCGGGGGGGATGGGGCCGGG
>JBGPOZ010000143.1:0-12663 GCA_041488295.1 Allostellaceae bacterium | reverse complement strand
TCGGTCACCATGCCGTATTCGGCAAAACAACGGCGGACATAGTCGGAGGCCGCCTCGATGACGACATAGACGCCCCAGCGCAAATCGCGGAAGACCGGCCTTCCGTCGCGCTCCAGCGACGAGACGACCTCGACCTGGCCCTTATGGTCGAGGACGCCGCCCTCGGATCTGGGCTTGAGGACGCGCGGCAGATCATCGACGCCGCAGGGCGGGAAGCCGACGCCATTGGCGCTCGGCAAGAGGCCGGTGCCGTTCGCCACCGCTGCCATCTCGATCGCCGATTTGGTGCCGTCGAGGAAAGAGTTGAACATCTGCGCGTTCATCCCGCCTTGTAGAGCCGCCTCGGGCGACAACCCGTAATGACCCCACACTGTCTCGGGCGTCGATGCATGAAAGGCCGGCAGGTATTTCGTGCCCTTGCCGGCGGCGACGACATCGAAGCCGGATGCGCGCGCCCAATCGACCAGCTCGGCGATGAGCGCCGGCTGGTCGCCATAGGCCATGCCGTAGACGATGCCGGCGGCCGCCGCCTTCTCGGCGAGGAGCGGGCCCGCCAGCACGTCGGCTTCGACATTGACCATGACGATGTGCTTGCCGTGCCGGATCGCTGTCAACGCGTGGCGGATGCCGGCCGCCGGCACGCCGGTCGCCTCGACGACGATGTCGATGCCGTCGGTCGCGATCATCGCCGCGGCGTCGTCGGCAATATGCGTCGTGCCCTTGTCGATCGCCTCGCGCCAGCTCGCGGCGGCGATCGCATCCGCATGGGCACCCACGGAAAGCAAGGCTTGCCGCGCCCGCTCCGGCGACAGATCGGCAACGCCGGCGAGATGCATGCCGGGGGTGCGCAGGATCTGCGCCAGGAACATCGTGCCGAATTTGCCGGCGCCGATGACGCCGACGCGGATCGGCTTTCCGGCGGCCGCTCGCTGCTGCAGCAGGCGGTGGAGGTTCATGGCGCGTCTCCTCGCTTTTCAATCGATGCACTGTGGCGGGATGCGCCGGTCGGTGCAAGGTCGGGCGGTGCCGCCTTCAGGGCATTCGGATGAACCCGCGATCTGAACAAGAGCCACCACAGAGACACGGAGAAGGGGATTAGGGGATCATTGCGAGATAAGGGGATGTGGATGTCTGGCGCCTTCGGCGCCCTCAAGACTGATCCCCTCATCCCCCTATGATCCCCTAATCCCCTTCTCCGTGACCTCTGTGCCTCCGTGGTGAAGTTTTGTTGCTTCACCCGATTGCCCTGGCGACGACCGGCGGCACGGCTTTTCGCGCGCGGCGCCGCGATGGTAGAAGGGGCGCAACGATAACAAGCTCCAGGGGGAATCCATGTCGGTCTCGCAATCGACGCTCGACATCACGTCTTTCATCGACGCGCGCAAAGTCGGCGGTTTCCAGCTCGTCGTGATCGCGCTGTGCGCTGCCGTCGTCTTCATCGACGGTTTCGACACGCAGGCGATCGCCTATGTCGCGCCCAGCATCGCCAAGGAATGGAAGCTGGCGCCGGGCGCGCTCGGGCCCGTCTTCGGTGCCGGGCTCTTCGGCCTGATGGTGGGCGCGCTCATCTTGGGTCCAGTCGCCGACCGGATCGGACGCAAGCCCGTCATCATCGTCTCGGTCCTGGCTTTCGGCCTCTTCAGCCTTCTCACCGTCACCGCGGATTCGCTGACGAGCCTATTCATGTGGCGCTTCCTCACCGGCATCGGTCTCGGCGGCGCCATGCCGAACGCGATCGCGCTCACCGCCGAATACTGCCCGCAACGCCGCCGCGCCGCGCTCGTCATGGTGATGTTCATCGGCTTTTCGTTGGGCTCGGCGATCGGCGGTTTTCTCGCGACCGTGCTGGTGCCACGCTTCGGCTGGGTCGGCGTTTTCTGGGTCGGCGGCCTCGTTCCGCTGGTTCTGGCGCCGCTGCTCCTGGCGCGTCTGCCCGAATCGATCCGGCTCCTTGCCTTGCACGGCGGGGCGGATCACCGCATCCGCGCGCTGCTGGCGCGCATCGATGCCGATCCCACACTCGATGACGCCGACCGCTTCGTCGTCGCCGAAGAGGCGCGCGGCGGCGTGCCGGTGGCGCACCTCTTCCGCGACGGGCGCGCGCTCGCGACGATCCTCCTCTGGATCATGTTCTTCATGAGCCTTCTCGACCTCTATTTCCTCATCAATTGGCTGCCGACGGTGATCAACGCCTCGGGTGTCGAGGTCGGGACCGCGGTCTTGATCTCGACGATGTTCCAGGTGGGCGGCATCGTCGGGACCTTGGCGCTGGCACCGCTCCTCGACCGGGGAAAGCCCTTCGCCGTGCTCGCCTTCGCCTACGCCGCGGCGGCGCTTCTCATCGTCGTCATCGGCCGGCTCGGCGGCGCCATCCTGCCGCTGACGGCAGCGATCTTCGCCGCCGGCTTCTGCCTCACCGGCGCGCAGATCGGCGCCAACGCCCTCACCGCGGTCTTCTACCCGACATATATCCGCTCGACCGGCATCGGCTGGGCGCTCGGCATCGGCCGCATCGGCTCGATCGTCGGGCCGATTGTGGCGGGCGTTCTCCTCGCGCTGCGCTGGCCGACCCCCGACATCTTCCTTTTGGGCGCCCTGCCGGCCGTCATCGGCGCCGCCGCCGCCTTCGCGATCGGCCGAGAGACAGCGCGGGCCGGATGAGAGGGACTTGACCGGTCGATGCTCGCGCTCAAGATCACCAAGGTCGGAAAGTCGGCGGCTTTGCTGCTTCCCAAGGAGGCGCTCGCCAAGCTGCGCGTCGGGCAGGGCGACACCGTCTATCTCACCGAGACACCGGACGGCTTCCGCATTACGTCCTACGACCCAGAATTCGAGGCCCAAATGACGCTCGGGAGAAAGGTCATGAAAAAGCATCGCAAGGCGCTACACGGGCTCGCCAAGTGACATGGCGGTGGATCGGCGAGGCACTCTTCATGGAGGCATTGCCGCCGTGCGTGCTTCGAGACGCGCCATGATCGCTCCGACACTGCTGTACGCCGCCCTCACCCCAACCTGTCGAGCGGATGAATCGGCCGGCGCACCTTCTTGAAGAGCTCGGGCGTGTAGATCTCCGAGCAAAGCGAACCCGTGTCGACCAGCACGATCTCGCGCGCGATCGGCTCGAACGCGGCGCGGAAATGGTGCATCGATTTGACCGCGACAGTCCGGTATCGCGCGGGATCGATGCCGAGCGAGGTGAACTGCCCCAGATCGTTCGCCTGGCCGTTATTGGTGATGAGGACGATGTCGATGCCGCCGACGCGGAAGACGGCCGAGGGGCCGTAATCGCGCTTGACGCCGCCGCCCATCGGTCCCCAGGCGATGAACTGGCCGTTGGCGAGGGCGACGATCTCGCCCGAAAGCGTCAACGGCCCGCCGCCGAGGCTGGGATCGATCTTGCCGCCGATCGTCAATGTCTGCTTGCCGAGCCCGTTCTTCTGCGCGATCCGGATCGCCTCGGGATCGCAGATCGCGTGGAAGGCGACGCCCTCGAGCTCGGCCTCGACCATGCCCTTCAAGAGTGCCGTCGCATCGCCATAGCCGCCGCCGCCGGGATTGTCGGTGTAATCGGCAATGACGAGCGGCTTCTCGCCGGACTTCCCCTTCTTCGCCATCGCCACGGTCTCGGCGACCGAGTACATGGTCGCGCTGTTCTCCTCGCGCGTCTCCCAGGCGTAATCCATGAACGCCTCGGCGATCTCCTGGAGGCGCGGCGAGGCGCCATCGCCCGTCACCGTCACAGTGGGGCCGACATCGTGGATGTCGGCTCTGGAGAAGCCGGCGCAGATCGAGACGATGAGCGCCTCGCCGCTCGCCTCGATCTTGTCGGCGCGCGACAGCAGCTCGGCCATCGGACCCGATTGCGTGCGGCCGTGGTTGAGGCCGTAGATCGTCGGGCGCCGCGCGATCACCGTCTTCGGCTTGATCTCGCCCTTCATCGCCCGCTCGAGGAGCTTCGCGCCCTGCCAGGCGCGCTCATACATGTCGATATGCGGGTATGTGCGGAAGGCGATGAGGACGGCGTTCTCGGCCATGGCATTGGTGACATTGGCGTGGAGGTCGAGCGTCACGACGATCGGAATGGACGGCCCCAGCACCTTGCGCAGGCGGATGAGAAGCTCGCCCTCGGCATCCTCGTAATCCTCGGTCACCATCGCGCCGTGGAGGTGGAGGAGGGCGCCGTCGATCGGCCCCTGATCTCTTGCCGCGTGGAGCGTCGTCCGGCACAGCTCCTCGAAGGCCTCGCGCGTCACCAGCCCCGAAGGGTTGGCGCTCGCCGAGATCGGATAGATCAAAGTCCAGCCATATTCGTCGGCTGCCTCGAAGGAGGCGCCCATCGCCGAGCGGGTGCCGCGATATGCCGCTGGGATCTCGTTGCCGAGATGGAAGTCGCGGCGGCGGAACGCCGCCATGTCGGTCTTGACCCGGCTGAAGGTGTTGGTCTCGTGCATGATCCGGGCGGCGAGAACGCGGTGCGGCATGGCTGGGCTTTCCTTCCACTCTCTTCACTTGCTGCGCCGGAACGGAAACCGCCGCCCGAAAGGGCGGCGGCAAGGCTCCGCTCTTCCGTCGCGCTCAGCCGCTCGGCTGGCTCGGCGGTGTCTGCGGGGTCTGCGGGGTCTGCGGCGTGGTCGTCGCCACCGTGTTCGTCTTGGAGTCGGCGGCTTCCTTGTTGTCAAAGGCGCAGGCGAAAGCCGGGGCCGCCGCAAGCAGCATCGCGCAAAGAAGCATCAGCATACGCATCGGCCACTCCTTTCCCATTGTCCGAGCCCCCATCATCCGCCCATCGGCGCAAACCCGTCAACGGCGCTCTGCGTCACCGCACAACGGCGCGGCAAGAAGGATTCACCACGAAGACACGAAGGGCACGAAGTTCTTTCTGCGCGTAGCGCATTGAAATTTAACGTTGCCCGCGTCCTCGATCACGGCCAATGAAGAATCGGCGCTTCGCGCGCACTCGGTCCCTTGGTGTCCTTCGTGTCTTCGTGGTTCAAAATCCTCTCGGAGCGGCACGGGATTTTGCGCGTAGTCCGAGGAATCCTGCTCAATGATCGACGCCGCGCAGCTCTTCCTTGCGGCGGGCGACGAAGGCGTCGAGCGCCTCCTTCACGGCCGGGTCGAGCGGCGGCGCTTCGTAGCGCTCGAGCGCCGTCTGCCAGATCTTCGTCGCGCGCTGCGTCGCGGTGAGGCCGCCGGCGATCTCCCAATTCTCGTAATTCTGCCAATCTGAAATCAGCGGCTGGTAGAACGCCGTCTCGTAGCGCGCCATGGTGTGGGGCGAGCCGAAGAAATGCCCGCCGGTCGCGACGCCGGCGATGGCTTCGAGGCCCTCGGCGATTTCGTGCGCATCGACGTCGATGGGTTTCACCGTCTCGGCCATCATCTGCAGCATCTCGACGTCGAGGATGATCTTCTCGAAGGACGCGGTGAGGCCGCCCTCCATCCAGCCGGCACCGTGATAGACGAGGTTGGCGTGGCCCATGACGGCCGACCAGATCGACATCTGGGATTCATAGGCTGCCTGCGCGTCGACCGTATTGGCGGCGCAGGAATTGCTGGCGCGGTAGGGCAGCTTGTAGAGCCGCGCGAGTTGCCCCGCCGCCAAGGTCGCCCGCGCGTTCTCCGGCGTGCCGAAGGCGGGCGCGCCGCTCCGCATGTCGACATTCGAGGTGAAGGCGCCGTAGACGACCGGCGCGCCCGCCCGCACGAGCTGAGTCAGCGTGATGCCGGCGAGCGCCTCGGCGTTCTGCTGCGTCAGCGCGGCGGCCAATGTCACCGGCGTCATCGCGCCCATGAGGGTGAAGGGCGTGACGCAGACCGCCTGGCCGAACTCCGCCATCGTCATGAGGCCGTCGCTCATCTGCCCGTCGAAGCGGCGCGGCGAGTTGACCGAGATGATGGTGATGACCGAGGGATCGTCCAGGATCTCCTCGCGCGTCTTGCCGCGCGCGATCGCCATCACGTCGATGCCGTCGAGCGCGCGGCGGCGGCCGATCGCGGTGCAATGATAGACGCGGTCGGAATACGTGACGTTGGCAAGATAGCAATCGAGATGGCGCGTCCCGACCGGCATCTCGACCGGCGCCGTCGGCTGATTGCCGATGAGGTGGATGATGTCGAAGCTCTGCGCGAGCTTGATGAGCTTGACGTAATCCTCGTGATTGCCCGAGCGGCGCCCGTTGACGCAGTCATGGACGTTGGGCGGGCCGGCGACGAGGCCGAACGAGATGTGATCGTCGCCGAGATGAATGCGCCGCGCGGCGTTGCGCGGTGTCAGCACGAAGCGCGGCGGGGCCGATGCGAGCGCGCGCTCGATGAGCTCGCGCGGGATCTTCGTCAAGCCGCTCGCCTCGTCGACGGCGGCGCCCGCCTTGCGCAGAAGATCGCGCGCCGCCGCGCCCATGAATTCGATGCCGATCTCTTCGAGCAGGCGGAGCGAGGCTTCGTGGATCGCCATGAGCTGATCCCGGCTCAAGACCTCGATCGGCTTGAAGCTGTTGCGCAGCGGCGGCCGCCCGAGGAGCGTGGCGCCCAAACGTTGATTGTCGCGCGAGCGCCGCGGGCGTCGGCCGGCTCTGGTCTCGGTCATGGTGCAATCTCTCGCATTGCGTAGGTAGTATCCGAGCCTAACGGAGCTTGCTTCTTCTGCCCACATCACAGTGACCCGGCGACCGGCACGAATCGTCCATGGACCGGACGGGCTTGTATCTAAGGGCGTCTTCACCTTCAACGAGAGGATGCGATGGGTAGATTGGCAATGACGGCTGCGGCAATGCTGTTTGGTTTGTCCGCGTGCCACGCAGGAATCAGCGTCGGTGACAGCGGCGAGGATCCCGCCTACGTCGCGAGCACTGCCATGGGATCGGCAGAGGCCCAAGCATCGATCGCGAGCGATCTGCCGCCTGGTGAATGACATCCAATCGCGCCCTCGCCGGCGCATGACACCCCCGAGAATTGACTCGGTTCCTCGGTCGTTTGCGGGTCTGATGCAGGGAGATACAGAAATGACCAAATTTCTTCTGGTCGGCACGGTGGTCTTCGCGTTGATGACCGGCGTCTCTTTTGCACAATCGGGAGCTTCGAGCGGGGCGCCGCACAAGACGCATCACGGCGCGTACGATGCCGGGGACCGCTACACGGACGCGCTGAACTATCTCGAGGCGCATGGCTACTTCCATGCGACAAACCTCGCCGATGACGGCGACGGCTTCACCGCCACGGCATGGTACGACGGCCGCCAGGTCCTGGTCCGTCTGGACCCGGCCACCGGCACGATCGAAAACCGCGGCTAAATCAATCGCCGTCCGAGGGAGCCAGCCAATGGTCATCAACCTCATCACGCTGCAACCGCTCGTCGCGCTCCTGGCCGGCGTCCTCATCCTGATCATTCCGCGTCTGCTCAATTACATCGTGGCGATCTATCTGATTGTCGTCGGCTTGACCGGGCTCTATCCGCATTTCATGAAGTGACCGTTTCATGAGGCGGTGATTTGACCTGCAAGGCACGGTTCGGCTGTCTTTGCGACGACAAGGCCCGCGCAAAAGCGTCAGGGGCCTCTTCCAGATGATGATGTGATGAGGCCATCGAGCGAGGGCGTCGTGTCGCCCGATCGGAAATCCGCTATAACAACCGAGCGCCGGATCGAGAAAAGTCGTGGTGCCGGGTGGCGGGGCGCCATGCGGGCCTCGGCAGACCGGTTCATGTAGAGGCCCGGCGGCCGCCGGCGAGGGACGCGTCGAGTCACGAACATGCGCCGCAGCAAGGGCACGGCATTCGCGGGCTTCTTCTTTCTGACGGCGTTGGCTCAGACGATCACCCTGACCGTCCTGCCGCTCCTGGCGTTGCGGCTCCTCGGCGATGCCGGTCGGGTCAGCCTCGTCTATTCCGTGGTCGGCGTCGCCAGCTTCGCTGGGCGGCTCGCCATTCCAAGCTTGACCGAGCGCATGGGCCGGCTCGGCGTTCTCGCCCTCGGAACCGCATCGCTTTGCCTCTCGGCGACGTTCCTCGCTTGGGCGAAGGTGGGGCTGCTCGTTGCCGGCCTCATCCTCAACGGCTTTGCCGTGGCCTGTTTCGAGATCGTGCTCAATCTCTATGTGCTCGACAACATCGCGCGGCACGATCTCGCGCGATTCGAAGCAAAGCGGATTTTCTTCGCCGCCGCACCCTACACCTTCGGGCCATGGCTCGGCGTCCATCTTCAGCTCGCGCTGGCCTCCTGGGTGCCCTTCGCCATCGCCGCCGGCGCGGCCGCGACACAGCTGCTGGCCATCTGGCGCTACCGCGTTGTGCTCGCGCCCACGAGCCTCCGACGGCCGCCGCGGCCCTACAATCCGCTCGTCGCCCTTCATCGCTTCTTCGCGCAGCCGCGTCTGCGCCTTGCCTGGGTTCTCTCGGTGGCGCGCAGCGCGTGGTGGGGCTTGTTCCAGATCTATACGCCGATCTTTGCGGTCGAAGCCGGGCTTGGCGACGAGATCGGCGGCGCGCTCGTCTCGCTCGGCCTCGGCTGGATCTGGATGGTGCCGCTGTGGGGCTGGATGGGCCGCCGCTTCGGGCAGCGCCGCTTGCTCCGGGCCGGCTACGCGATCGGCGGCATCCTGACCATCGCGGCGGCGCTGATGCTGGGAAATTCCTGGTTCGGCGCCGCCATCCTCGTCGGCGCCGCCTTTGCCGTCGAAAGCATCGATGGTGCCGGAAACACGCTATTCCTGCGCGCCGTGCACCCCCACGAGCGGAGCACGATGACCGCGATCTTCATCACCTACCGCGACGTGGCGCAACTCGCCCCGCCGGCCGTTTTCGCCGCGCTGCTCGTCGTCTTCAAGCTGCCGGCCGTCTTCGTCGGAGGCGGCGTGATGATGCTCGGCTCGGCGATTCTGACGCGCTACATCCCGCGCCGCTTCTGATGGCGCCTGTCATCCGGGCTTTAGAGGCGTGGGATATACATCGAAGCTGAGACCGATTTGGAATTCCGCCAGCCTGCGCAAAACGAGAGGGCTAAAACTTCGCCGCTATTTCCTTCCTCGAAGAATCAACCGATGAAAAACTCCAACCTGCCGCCGCTGTTAGTGAGATGAGTTATACGAAGGCCAATCTTGTACCGATAACCCGCCATCCGCGTTGGCCTAGCTCCCCGCCAGCCGCGCGAGAGTCGCGATGTAATCGGCGGGCAGGCCTTGCGCCCGTGCCGCGGCGATGACCTCGTCGAGATAGGGTTGGCGCGGTCGGTCGCCCAAGGGACCGTTGGCGACATAAACGAGGGCGGGAAGGGTCGCCCCGCCCGAAAGACGCCGGACGGGCAGGTGCTCCTTGCGGTAGAGGCCGGTCGCGATTGATTCGTAACCGTCGAGCGCCCGCTCATCGGCCGTGTTGATCATCCACAGCAGCCCGAAGACCTTTGCCCCGTGGCCCTCCTCGGCCGGCGCCGGTACGACGGTCGCATAGCCCGACTCGCCGAGGCCAAAGCTCCAGCCGAGCAGCACCGCCGGCCCGACCAGGCGCGCGCCCGCGCAGCGCCTCGCCATGCCGGCGACGTCCAAATTGGAACCGTATGCGAAATATCGCCTCATCCGACCTTCCCCGGACGACCTTGACCAGACGTGCGGTATCAAGCGAAACCGCACCTTTTTTGTCGTGGCCGGGCTGGTCCCGGCCATCCACGTCTTGCCTCGCTCCATCAAAAGACGTGGATGCCCGGGCCAAGCCCGGGCAGGACGAAATTGGGGAGCTAAGCGTTAGAGTCGGTACACTAGCTCTTGCAGGACGACTGCGCCGCCCATGGCTCCTTCTCCGTCGCTTCGATGAAGTGGCGTTCGAGTCTACCGCAAGCGAGGTCTTCGGGCTTAGAGATCACTCACCGATGAAATCATGCCTCGTGAAGAGCGGGACAAGGGTAATTCCTTCCCGCGCAAGGTTGTCTCTTGCGCCCTCGAGACGGTCGACGATCGTGATGACCTTGGATACCTTGCATCCGCGTTCTCTGACGGCCCGAACGGCCTCCATGACCGAGCCGCCAGTGGTTGTTACGTCATCGAACATAACGACGCGAGAGCCATCCTCGACGTATCCGTCGATCGTCTGATTTGTCCCATGTCCCTTCTGCTCCCTTCTGACAAAAAAGGCGCGGATAGGCTGTCCAGGCCAGCTCTTTACGACGACGATCGTGACAAGGGGGACGGCCCCGACCGCGAGCCCACCGATGAACTTGGCGCCGTCTTCTCGCAGCAGGTCCAAGATCAGGTCCCCCAGGAGATTTGCGCCCTCGGGGTCCAGCATGGTCTTCTTCATATTGAAAAAAATCTGGCTGCGCTCGCCCGACGCGAGTTTGAAGTCCCCACCCACCAAAAGCGATTCGGTGCGAATGATCTCACGCAAACGACGTTTCTTGACCTCGTTCGCTGCTCGTTCATCTGTCGCCGAGACGCTCTGTTCCATATCGAGAGCGTAGTCTTTCCCGCTGGAAGATGCACCCACCTGCGCCCCCTCAGTGGCGAGCGCGCCGACTACATCTAGCGATGTAGCATCAGCTAGCCACAAGATTTTGCTCCAACGCGAGGACGATAGTGGGGGCTCGGAATATTGTCACGTGCTCGTTGCGCCAAATCGGCGCTGTCAGCGAGCTGACCGCACATGCGATTTCTTCAAGTGGCCGAACATGGTCGGCAATGTCCGCCGCCATCGCAGGCGCAATGCGCCGAGTCTTATGGATGCGTGGTCGGCGGCGACACGCAGCACAGGGTCGGGCCCGGATCAGGTCGCTTTGGGCGTCATCGGCTTCTTCGTCATGTGCTTCTTCATCATCGGCGCGGGCTGATCGCCCTTGGCGAGACAGTCTTTCTGCTCCTGCGAATCCCACGCGTAATCGTAGCAGCTCGCCGGGTGTGCCATCTTGTGGTGCATCCCCATCATGGGCTGCATCGCGTCCGTCTTGGGAGCGGGGGTCTGTTGCGCCGCGGCGGGCAGCGCTGCCAAGCCGAGACTCGCCAGGCATGCGGCGGCGAGGGTCAATGAAATCTTCCTCATGCGAGCACCTTCTATCTCTTAGCCTTCCGGTCGAGCGGCGGCACACCGCGGATTCGCAGGGCCAGCCCGTTCTCGTCAATGAACTAGCCCGCATCCGGCGCGCGGCAACCTGGACATCGTGTCGCGGCATGGACGCGACGCGGCGCGAAGGATTTTTGACGCTTCCCCGCCGTTTCTGGATATGATATGACCATTCTGTATTTCGTTTGCTGCGAGGACGAGCGGTGCGTATTTTCGGGTCGGATTTGGGTTCTGAGCGGATGGCGCCACTCGGCCTTCGTCGCGCGATGCACCGGGTGGTCGCCTGTATTTTGCCTGTAAATAACAGACGAAACAGGAGGCAAGGAGCCCGTCGCGCCATCCTGCTGACTCGCGCCCACCGATATGCAAGACTTCGCCACCCCGAGACGTTGTGACCGGAGAACCGCCGATGATCGCTGCCCGAAAGCCCTTCGACACCCGCGCCGCCTGGAACGGCAAGGAACTGGAGCGCTCCGGGGCGTGGGTGCGGCGCTTGGGCGCGCGCGAGCTCGGCGAGATCGATGCGGCGCTGGAGCGGGTGCGGCGCATGCCGTATCTCGAGATCGCGAAGCGCGACTTCCCGCTCGCCGCCACCGCCGATCTCCTCGCCGAGATCGGCCAAGAGCTCGAGGACGGGCTCGGCATGGTCCGCCTCACCGGCGTTCCGGTCGAGCGCTATGGCGAGGAGGATCTCCGCCGCGTCTTCTGGGGCCTGTGCGCCCATCTCGGTACGGCGATGTACCAGAACGCGCGCGGCGAGATCATGGGCGAGGTGCGAGACGAGACGCAGCTGCCGAACCCGAGCTACGTCGCCACGAAAGAGGGCCGCGTCAAATCCTCGCGCGCCCGCGCCCGCTCGACGGGGCCGCTCCGCTTCCACACCGACCGGTGCGATGTCATCGCCCTCCTCTGCGCGCGCAACGCCAAGGCGGGCGGCGTCAGCAAGCTCGCGAGCTCGGTCACCATCTTCAACGAGATCCTGCGCCGCCGCCCCGACCTCGCCGAATTGCTGCTCCAGGATTTTTGGCGCTCCCGGCCCGAGGACGAGGACGGCCATTATCAAGGTCCGGTTTTCGCGCTTCCCGTCTTCGGCATCCGCGACGGCAAGCTGACGAGCCAATATTCGCGCACCTATGTCGAGCAGGCTCAGGAATTCCCCGACGTGCCGCGTTTGTCCGCGGCGCAGATCGAAGCGCTGGACCTTCTCGCGGAGATCGCCGAGGAGGTCTGCCTCCACGCCCCCTTCACGCCGGGCGATCTGCAGCTTCTCAACAACCACGTCGTCTATCACGGCCGCACCGCCTATGAGGACGATGCCGTCGCGGGCGCCGACCGCTTTCTCCTCCGCCTCTGGCTCTCGGTGCCGAACAGCCGACCCTTGCCGACGGGGTTCGAGTGCTTCTGGGGCGCGACGGCGCGCGGCGCCATCCGCGGCGGCGTCGAGCAAGGAAATCACCAGCGCTCGCCGCTCGTCCCCGCGGCGGCGGAGTGAGGGGCAAAGAAGAATTTCACCACGAAGACACGAAGGACACGAAGGAACCGAGCCCGGCGCGCAGCGCCTGATCTCGACTGACATCGATCGAAGACGCGCCCCCGCCGATTTTGCCTGGCGCTTCGCGCCG
>JBGPOZ010000142.1:0-12667 GCA_041488295.1 Allostellaceae bacterium | reverse complement strand
TGACCATCTGGGCGCCCATGTTCTCGAACCGATCGGAGAGCTCGATCTCCTTGGCGACCGTCACGCCATCCTTGGTGATGCGCGGCGCGCCGTATGATTTGTCGAGCACGACATTGCGGCCCTTCGGCCCCAAGGTCACCTTCACCGCATTGGCGAGAATGTCGACGCCGCGCAGCATCCGCACGCGCGCATCGCCATGAAATCTTACGTCTTTGGCAGCCATTGTCCGTCTCCTGAAATGATCGTTATGCGGCTTTCTTTTTGGCGGCGGCGGTCTCGATCACGCCCATGATGTCCGATTCCTTCATGATCATGAGCTCCTCGCCATCGATCTTGATCTCGGTGCCCGACCATTTGCCGAACAGCACGCGATCGCCGGCTGCGACATCGAGCGGATGAATCTTGCCGTCTTCGCTGCGCGCGCCCGGTCCGGCCGCAACGACTTCGCCTTCCATCGGTTTTTCCTTGGCCGTATCGGGAATGATGATTCCCCCGGCGGTCTTCGCCTCCTGCTCGAGGCGGCGGATCAGGACACGGTCCTGCAACGGGCGGAATTGCATTAAAAATCTCCCTTGAGGGTATCTTAGGGCATGTTTTAGGACGTATTGATCGCTGCCAATTCTGTGAGCATTGGCATCGAGATATTTTCGCGAAATAGACATGTGGCGACGAACTCACGTTTTGGCAACGTAAGGAACCGGTTTTATTTTCCCATCCGCCATTGGATAGATGCCGATGGTGACCCAGGACCAAATGATCGTTTGATTTATTATTTAGAGACGAGCCGACCCAAACTGCCGACGAGAGCCTCGATTTCGTGCCCCGTCCAGGGCTAGGCACCGGCAAAGAACGCGGTCAGTACGGCAAGGGACGTCAGCAGCCCGATCCATGTGAGCTCATTGGCATTGAGAGCGCACCAGTCGGTGAAGCCATTCATCGCGATCGGCACCGCCCGGCTGGTCGGCCGTGGCGGCGAATGCCGCTCCGGCGGGAGGGGAGACGCCGGCGTCGTGATCGTCGACGCCTCGGCCTCGGCATCCTTCGCCAGCGCGGCCGCCAACTCCTCGGGCTCGATCATGACGATTTGACTGGACGCGGCACCGCCCTGGGGTCCCGGCAGCCGGATCCAGGTTGCAACGCGCCGATATCCGGGGGACCAGGTCGGCAGCGGCTCCTCATCCGTCTCGACGGCATAGGTCCCCGCCCGCTGCAACGCCTCGATCCCCGTCACGGTGAAGGGGCGTCTGAAAGTGACCGCCGTCTGGGTCGTGCGTGTCGTCATCGAACCCTCCAGGGCCATGACGTATCAGAATTCCATCAGTATTTGTATTTGAGCAGTGATATGCTCAGGTTCGGCATATGGAACCGAAGATATTGTTTTGCAATGCCAAATAATATTTTTGGCTAGTCCAAGTTATTTTTGAAGTGATCCGGACTTCAGGTTTTGACGAAGTCGGATCGCTCATTCGTTCCCGTGACGACGCCACTCGTCGTGTCTCACAACGGCGCCAGCTCGACGTTTTCGCGCCGATAGGGCACGCCGTCGGCGAGGATTTCGAGCTCGCGGGCGAAGCGGTGACCCGAATAGACCGCGGCCGCGATGGTGCCAGGCGCCAGACTGTCGCCGATCCGGACGATCTTGCGGATGCCGGCGCGGCGAAGCTCGTCCGGCCTTGCGATCAGCTCGTGGTAGAGCGCGTCGTCGGGCGACTGCATCGTCACGAGGACGAAACTGTGCGCCGTGATCCTCTCGGTCCGGCCGGTGAAGATGCAGGCGAGCTCGGCGCTATCGCCGTCGAGCGCGGTCAGTGTCTTGCAGGTCATGATCGTGACGCCGAGCTCGATCAGCCGGCGCTGGATCGCGGCTTGCTCGAGCGTATTGAACGTGAACGCCGAAACCAGACTCTCCGGCGTCACATAGGTGACCCGTAACCCGGCGCGGCTCAGCTTCTCGGCGATGACGCCGCCCATGTAATAATGCTCGTCGTCGAAGATGACGACGGCTCCCTCGGGCA
Source organism: Allostellaceae bacterium (assembly GCA_041488295.1). Lineage (GTDB taxonomy): Bacteria > Pseudomonadota > Alphaproteobacteria > ATCC43930 > CGMCC-115725 > URHD0088. The sequence goes on along the minus strand of JBGPOZ010000142.1, from coordinate 10,652 downwards.
TCGCGCCCTTCATGATGTCGTCGGGCGTCAGCACGCGCGCCGCATCGAGGCCCGGCAGCGGCAGGTGTCGCGACCGGCCGACCCCATCGCCGCGCCACAGCGCACCCGTCGCCAGGGCAACGAGCGAGCAACCGGTTTCGAGGACAGCCTCCGCATCGAGCCTGCTCTCGCGGAATATCTCGACCTTGGCGAGCTTGTGGAGCTGTCCCAGCCGCCAATCCCGCACCCGGCTCCACGCGGCAAGGCCGGGCAGCCGGCACTCGCGGGAGACGCGGCCGCCGAGCTCGCGCGTCGCCTCGGCGAGCGTGACGGCGTAGCCGCGCTCGCCCAGCGCCCGCGCGGCTTCGAGCCCGGCCGGTCCCGCCCCGACCACCAGCACCCGATCCTCGGTGTCGCGCGGCGGCAGGCGTTCGGGATGCCAGCCGCGGCGCCACTCCTCGCCGGTCGTCGGATTCTGCGTGCAGCGCATCGGCGCGCCGAGCTTGTCGCCCGAAACGCAGATGTTGCAGCCGATGCATTCGCGGATGTCGTCGAGCCGGCCTTCCTCGATCTTCTTGGGCAGGAACGGATCGGCGATCGAGGGCCGCGCCGCACCGATGAAATCGAGGACGCCCTTGCGCACGAGGCGCACCATGTGGTCGGGCGAGGTGTAGCGACCGACCCCGACCACGGGCTTCGTCGTCAGGCGCTTGACGAAATCGATGTAGGGCTCCTGGTAGCCCTCCTCGGAGAAGCGCGAGGTCTGGCTGTCGCTTTCCCAGGTGCTGACATTGACGTCCCAGAGATCGGGCAGCTCGGCCAACATCTCGATCACCTCGCGGCCCTCGCCCGCGCTGGTGAGGCCGTCGGGGCCCAGCAGCTCGTCGACGGCAAGGCGCACCGCGACCGCGCAGGTGTCGCCCACCGCGTCCTTCGTATCCTCGATCAGCTCGCGCAGCAGGCGGCAGCGGTTTTCGAGGCTGCCGCCGTACTCGTCGCTGCGCTGGTTGTGGCGGCGCGACAGGAAATGCATCGGCAGACAGAGATCGTGCCCGGCATAGACGTAGACGAGGTCGAACCCGGCCTCGCGCGCGTTGAGCGCCCCCTGGCGGTGCCAGCGGCGGACGTTGCGGATGTCGGCTTTGTCCATGGCGCGCGCGGTGATCGGCAGTATGCCGGCCGTCGGGCGGGCGCTGGGCGCCATCGGGATCTCGCGCGATTCGAGGTTGAGGGCGCGGTAGCCGTTATGGATGAGCTCAATTCCGGCGAGGCTGCCATGGCGGTGGATGAGATCGGTCGCCCGCGCCAGATAGGGAATGTCCTGCGCGTCCCAGAGGCGAATTTCCTTGAGCGTGCTGCCGCTCGGATGGACGTCGCACTGCTCGGTGCAGACGACGGCCCAGCCGCCCTCGGCCTTGACGCCGCGCATCACGGCCATCGGCGTCGGCCAGGCGCGGCCCATGCCGTTGCAGTGCGGCACCTGATAGAAGCGGTTGCGCGCCGTCACCGGGCCGATGCGAACCGGCTCGAACAGCACATCGTAGCTGGGATCGCGCGGCATGGGTTGGCCTCCCTCCCTCGGTCTGGCGAGGCATGCGCCAGGAGGCTCCGGAAGGAAGCCGCCGGCGCCTGCCGCCGCTCGGATTTTGATCCTAGGGCAAATTCCGGGCGATTTCCTTCTTCGCAGAAAATCCGGAGCGGGCATTCGAATTCGAAGGGCGGCTGGAAATAATTTCTCTTTGCCCCCCAATGAGTCCGGCACGTGCTATGTTGATTGTTGCCGCGCTGGCAAGAGTGACGAATGCCAGCGCCCGAACTTGCGCTCCCGTAACGCACGGTCGCGCCTCACGATAAAAATCGAGCCATTCCGCCGGACTATCTTCGGCCTGTTACGTTTATCGATCGTCCCGCCACGGCGCTCGACCCCGGCGCTGCCGGAGTGGAAAGGCAAGCAGCTGTCCATCCTTCGCCTGAGCATTGAACAACCGCCGCACGCACTCTGGGCGAGCCAAGCGCCGATCCGCGCCGAACTCTTCAGCATCGAGCGTCTTGAACAACACGCGGAAACCCTCGCCGCCGCACAACAGGTCACGCAGAAACCGGACGCCGGGCACTCGCTGGCCAGCCGGCTACGCGACAACGGCAAGGCTCTGCTCGATGCTTATCGCACGCTGGCGCAGGCGACCAACGACGATCGTCCGATCACGCCGGCAGCCGAGTGGCTGATCGACAACTATCACGTCGTCGACGAGCAGATCCGCGAGATCAAGGCCGATCTTCCGGCGGGCTATTACCGCCAGCTTCCGAAGCTCGCGGACGGGCCGCTGCAAGGTTATCCGCGCGTGTTCGGCCTCGCCTGGGCCTTTGTTGCGCATACCGACAGCCGATACGATTCGGAGATGTTGTGTCGGTTCGTGCGCGCCTACCAGCGCGTGCAGCCGTTGACGATCGGCGAGCTTTGGGCGGTTGCGATCACCCTGCGGATCGTGCTTGTGGAGAATCTGCGGCGGTTGGCCGATGGAATAGTCGGTCGACGAGCAGCGCGGCAGGAGGCCGACCTCTTGGCCGATAGGCTATTGGGCGCCGCCGAACGCGAAGCGGAACCGGCGGCGTCGGTCCTGTCCGGGCTGCACACGAAGAATTTGGCACGGGCCTTCGCGGTCCAGCTCGTTCAACGGTTGCGCGATCAGGATGCGAGCGTGGCGCCGGCGTTGTCGTGGCTCGACGAGCGCCTGGCCGATCAGCAAACGAGCGCCGACGAGATCGTCCGAGAAGAGCTTCAGCGGCAGGGCGCAACGAACGTCACGATCCGCAACGTCATCACGAGCATGCGCTTCATATCCGCCGTCGATTGGGCGGTGATGTTCGAAAACATGAGCCTTGTCGACGAGCTGTTGCGTGACGACAGCGACTTCGCCGACATGGATTTTCCCACGCGCGACCTCTACCGGCGAGCGATCGAAGAGCTGGCGCGCGGCTCGACGCATTCGGAGCTCGAGGTGACGCGGCTTGCGCTTCTGGCCGCGCGACGCGCTCGCGACGGGCGGGAAGGCGCCGGCGATACGGCCACCGCGCGGCACGAGGACCCCGGATACTACCTCATCGCGCAGGGCCGCAACGATTTCGAGAAGACGCTCGCGTTCCGCGTTCCGATCAAGAAATGGCTTGTCAGAGCCAATGCAATGGTCGGGATCTCGGGCTATCTCGGGATGATCGCGATCATCACCGCGACTGTCGTCGCTGCGACGTTGATCTGGGGCACTGCGTCCGAAACCGATGCGGTGCTCGTCGCGCTCGCCCTCGTCGCGCTGATCCCCGCGTCGGAAGCGGCCATTTCTCTCGTCAATCGCGAGGTGGCGACTCGGTTCAGCGCGACAATCCTGCCAGGTCTCGAGTTACGCGGCGGGATACCGTCGGAGCTGCGGACGATGATCGTGATACCGACCTTGCTGACGACGCGAGCCGCTCTCGCGGAGCAGATCGAGCACTTGGAGGTTCACTATCTCGCGAGTCCGGATGGCGACATCCGCTTCGCCTTGCTCTCCGATTGGACAGACGCTGCTGCGGAGCATGCGCCGGATGACGACGAGCTGCTCCAAGCGGCGGTGGAAGGCATCGCGCGACTGAACGGCCGCCATGAACCGCCGCCGGACGGCGACCGGTTCGTCTTGCTCCATCGCCGACGAAAATGGAGCGAGAGTGAGGGAAAGTGGATCGGGTGGGAGCGTAAGCGCGGCAAGCTGCACGAGTTCAATCGCCTGCTGCGCGGCGCGCGCGACACGACGTTCAATGCGGCCGACGGGCTGTCGCCGATCGTGCCCGGCGGCGTCCGCTACGTCATCACCCTCGATAGCGACACGCGCCTGCCGAGGGGCGCCGCCAAGCGGCTGGTCGGCAAGATGGCTCACCCCCTCAATCGCCCGACCTTCGATACGCGCTCCCGCCGCGTCATCGAGGGGCACGCCATATTGCAGCCCCGGGTGACGCCGTCGCTTCCGACCGGCCACGAGGGATCGCTGTTCCAACGCGTCTTCTCGAGCCCGGGCGGCATCGACCCCTATGCTTTCACCGTTTCGGACGTGTACCAGGACCTCTTCGGCGAGGGCTCGTACTCCGGGAAGGGCATCTATGAAGTCGACGCCTTCGAGGCCGCGCTCAAAGGGAGAATTCCGGACGAGACGCTGCTGAGCCACGATCTTTACGAGGGGATCTTCGCCCGTGCCGGCCTCGCCTCCGACATCGAGTTGATCGAGGAATTTCCATCACGCTACGACGTTGTCGCCGCCCGGCAGCATCGCTGGGCGCGCGGTGATTGGCAGCTGCTGCCCTGGGTGGTGGGCCGCGGCCGAACGTCCATGGGTGATCGTCGGCAGACCGCGATCCCGTTGGTCGGCCGCTGGAAGATGATCGACAATCTGCGCCGAACGATGGCAGCTCCGACCACCTTTCTGGCGTTGCTGGTGGGCTGGTCGGTTCCGTCGGCATCGGCGCGGATTTGGACCTGGTTCGTGCTCGCGACGATCGCGACGCCAGCTCTCCTCCACCTCTTTGCCGGCATCGTGCCGCGACGATCCGGCATCTCCAAACGCAGCCACCTCCTCGCGATCGTCGGAGATCTCAAGCTCGCAGTGTTGCAGTTCATGCTCCAGGTGACGCTGCTGGCGCATCAGGCTTGGTTGATGGCCGATGCCCTCGCGCGCACCCTCTATCGGGTGCTCTTGTCGCGCCGAAATCTGCTCGAATGGGTCACCGCCGACCAATTGAAGATCGACTCTCGCCTCGCGATCGGCGGGTTTTATCGGCAGATGGCGGGGGCTGTCGTCCTTGCAATCGTCGCGGCGTTCGTCGTCGCCTGGGCGCGGCCGAGCGCTTGGCCGTTCGCAGCGCCGTTCGTCGTTCTATGGCTGACATCGCCGGCCGTCGCGCGCTGGGCGAGCCTGCCGCCGTCGGTGGCGATCCACAAGCCGGTCTCCGTCGCGGATGCCCGAGCCTTGCGCTCGATCGCACGTCGCACTTGGCACTTCTTCGAGACATTCGTTACGCCCGAAGACCACATGCTTCCGCCCGACAATTTCCAGGAAGCGCCAAAACCGGTGATAGCCCATCGCACGTCGCCGACCAACATCGGCCTTTATCTCCTGTCCATCATCGCCGCCCGCGATTTCGGTTGGCTGGGGACACTCGATACGGTCGAGCGGCTGGAGGCGACGCTCGAAACGATGGGGCGCCTCGAGCGCTTCCGCGGCCATTTCTACAACTGGTACGACACGCGTGACCTGCGGCCCCTGGACCCGAAATACGTTTCTTCGGTCGATAGCGGGAATCTCGCCGGACACCTCATCGCGCTTTCCAGTGCCTGTCGGGAGATCGGCCGCTCCGTGGCAGGCGCACACTGGATCGCCGGATTGGAAGACGCGCTGGAGCTCGCTCGAGAGTGCTTGCTTGCGTTGCCCGATGACGGGCGGGTGCAAAAATCGACGCGACGGGAGCTGGGCGATTCATTCGATCGCCTGAGCAATTCATTGAGAAATCCTTCGACCGCGCCGGCCGCGGTCGCCGGTCAATTGGCCGAACTTGCGCTTTATGCCGACCGTGCCGGGGAACTCGCGCGGCGGCTGGCCCAAGAGCGAAACGACAGCGCCGGCACCGACCTGTTGACTTGGACGGAAGCCCTGCGTGGCTCCATTCGAAGCCACCGAAACGATGTGGCGCAGCTCTTGCCATGGGCGCCGCTCGTCGCCGTCGATGCCGACATCGTCGCGTCGGCGCCGGCGGACGAGGCGGTGCGGCTGCTCTTCGTCGCGATGCCGTCACTGGCGGATCTGCCGGCGCGATGCGAGGCCGCCATCCGCGCATTGACGCGCGACGGCGGCGATCCCGCGATTGAGGCCAAGCGAAGCGACGACACGCTCGCGCGCGCCGCCGCCTTCCTGGCAGCCCTTGGCGGCTCCGCGCGCGCCGCCCGGTCGCTCGGCGAGCGGCTGGAGCGGCTCGACGATACCGTGAAGGCCATGTTCAAGGCGATGGAGTTCGGCTTTCTTTTGGATCCCGCACGCCAGCTCCTGTCGATCGGCTACCAGGTGAACGAGAGCGCGCTCGATCCCAGCTGTTACGATCTGCTTGCGTCCGAAGCGCGCCTTGCGAGTTTTGTCGCCATCGCCAAGGGAGACGTGCCGGCTCGGCATTGGTTCAGGCTCGGACGTGCCGTTACGCCAGTGGGCCGTGGTTCGGCGCTGATCTCCTGGTCGGGATCGATGTTCGAGTATCTGATGCCGTCGCTGGTGATGCGTGCGCCGGCGGGCAGCCTGCTCGAGCAATCGGCGCGCCTCGCGGTCGGCCGACAGATAAAATACGGCGCCGAGCTCGACATTCCCTGGGGGGTGTCGGAATCGGCGTACAATGTGCGCGATCTCGAATTTACCTACCAGTATTCGAATTTCGGCATTCCGGGCTTGGGCCTCAAGCGCGGCCTCAAAGAGAACGCCGTCATCGCGCCCTACGCAACGGCGCTTGCGGCCATGGTCGCCCCGGAAGCCGCGGTGCGGAACTTCTCCGCCCTCGCAGCCGTCGGCGGCCGCGGGCAATACGGCTGGTACGAGGCGCTCGACTACACGCCAAAGCGCCTCGCCGTGGGCGAGGAGGTGGCGATCGTGCGCGCCTACATGGCGCATCACCAGGGAATGACCGTGCTCGCCCTCGCCAACGCGCTCCTGGACGGGGCCATGCGCGCGCGGTTTCACGCCGACCCGATGATTCAGGCAACGGAGCTCCTGTTGCAAGAGCGACCGCCGCGCGATGTCGCCGTCACTCGGCCGAGGGTCGATGATGTGCGCTCGGCGGCGAATGTCCGAGAGTTCGTTCCACCGGTCCTGCGCCGATTCCAATCGCCGCACGATCTTATTCCCCGCACGCATCTCCTCTCGAACTTCAACTATGCCGTGATGATTACCAGCGCCGGCTCCGGATACAGCCGCTGGCGTGATCTGGCCATCACGCGCTGGCGCGAGGACGTCACCTGCGATTCTTGGGGCTCCTATGTTTTTCTAAGAGACACGCGCAGCGGCGAGGTGTGGTCGGCCGGCTACCAGCCGAGCGCCGTCGAACCCGACAGTTACGACGTGACGTTTTCCGAAGATCGCGCCGAGATCGTCCGGCGCGACGACATGATCGTGACGACGCTGTCGGTGGCGGTTTCTCCGGAGGACGACGCCGAAGTGCGCCGCGTGTCGATATCGAATCTCGCAAGCCAGGCGCGGGAAATCGACGTCACATCATACGCCGAGCTGGTCCTGGCGCCCCATTCGGCCGACTTGGCGCATCCCGCCTTCTCCAAGCTGTTCGTGCAAACCGAGTTCCTCGCCGATGTCGGCACCCTGTTGGCCACGCGCCGGCGGCGTTCGCCAAGCGATCCCGAGGTGTGGGCGGCGCACCTCGCGGTGGTCGAAGGCGAGGTCGTCGGCGATCTGCAATTCGAGACCGACCGCGCTCGCTTCGTCGGTCGCGGTCGCGGGGTTCCGTCGCCGATTGCAGTGACCGAAGGCCGGGCACTTTCCGGCACGGTCGGCACGGTGCTCGACCCGATTTTCAGCTTGCGCCGCCGCGTGCGGCTGCCTCCTGGAGGCACTGTGCGCATTGCGTTCTGGACGCTGGTTGCGTCATCGCGCATCGACGTGCTCGATCTCGCCGACAAGCACCACGATCCGACGGCCTTCGAGCGCGCCGTCACGTTGGCGTGGACACAAAGTCAGGTGCAGCTGCAACATCTCGGGATCTCCTCCGACGAGGCTCATCTCTTCCAGCGTCTCGCCAACCGCGTCCTCTACTCCGACCCCACGTTGCGGCCATCGTCGGACATGCTCAAGCAAAACGCGCTCGGCCCGTCGGTGCTATGGCCGCACGGGATTTCCGGCGATTTGCCGATTGTCCTCGTCCGCATCGATGAGACGGAGGAGCTCGGGATCGTTCGCCAGCTCCTGCGCGCCCACGAATACTGGCGGATGAAACAGCTGGCGGTCGACCTCGTGATCCTCAACGAACGATCGCCCTCATACGCTCAGGACTTGCAGAGCGCGCTCGAATCCGTGGCCCGGCTGCATCGGCCGCGCGCGCCGACGACCGGCGAGGCCGCACGCGGCGCGGTGTTCATCGTGCGCACCGATTTGGCGACGGTCGAGGCGCGAGTGGCCCTGCAAACCGTCGCTCGAGCGGTGCTCCTCAGTCGTCGCGGGAGCCTTGCGGAGCAGGTGAAGCGCCTGCGGGAACCCAAGCCCGCCGCCAGACCGCGGGCGCGACGCGCCTTGGTGCGCAGCGCGCCGGAGCCGGTTCTCGACTTGCCCGATCCTGAATTCTTCAATGGCCTCGGCGGCTTCGTCGCGGGCGGGCGGGAATATGTGACGATCCTTGGCGAGGGCGAGTCGACGCCCGCACCCTGGATCAACGTCATCGCCAATCCCGCATTCGGTTTCCAGGTGTCGGCCGAAGGCGCCGGCTACACGTGGTCGGCCAACAGCCGGGAGAATCAGCTGACACCGTGGTCGAACGACCCAATCGTCGACCGGCCGGGCGAGGTCATCTACGTGCGCGACGTCGATAGCGGCGATGTCTGGGGCCCGACGGCTGCGCCGATCCGCGAGGATGGCGCGCCCTATCTCGCCTGGCATGGCCAGGGCTACAGCCGGTTTCAGCATGCCGGGCACGGGATCATGCTCGAGCTTCTGCAATACGTGCCCCTGAACGATTCGATCAAGATCTCTCGGCTGAAGATCCGGAACGATTCCGGACGACCGAGGCGGCTTTCGGTGACGGCTTACGTCGAATGGGTGCTCGGCACGTTCCGCGGGGTTTCTGCTCCGTTCGTCGTGACCGAGATCGATGCCGGGACCGAAGCGATGTTGGCAAGAAACCCGTGGCGTACCGCGTTCGGCGCCCGCGTCGCCTTCGCAGACCTTGCCGGACGACAACAGACCTGGACGGGCGACCGTACCGAGTTCCTGGGACGCAACGGGACGCTCGATCATCCCGCAGCGCTCGCCGCCGCGACGCCGCTGTCGGGTTGGACCGGCGCCGGCCTCGACCCTTGCGGCGCGCTGCAAACGCATATCGAGCTGGAGTCGCAGGGTGCGACGGAGATCGTCTTCTTGCTCGGCGAGGCGGCAACCAAAGCGGAGGCGCAATCCCTGATCACCCGCTACCGCAATGCCGATCTCGATGCCGTGCTGGAGGCGGTGAAACAGCACTGGGACGAATTGCTCGGCGTGGTCGAGGTCAAGACCCCCGATCGCGCCTTGGACATCCTGGTGAACCGATGGCTTCTCTACCAGACCCTCGCCTGTCGCATGTGGGCGCGATCGGCGTTCTATCAAGCGAGCGGCGCCTACGGTTTTCGCGACCAGTTGCAGGATGCGATGGCGCTTGCCGTGGCAAGACCGGCGGTTACGAGAGCGCATTTGCTGGAGGCGGCGTCGCGCCAGTTCGCCGAGGGCGATGTCCAGCATTGGTGGCTGCCGCAATCGGGCCAGGGCGTTCGCACGCGGATCTCCGATGATCGCGTGTGGCTGGCATACGCCGTCGCCGCCTACGTGGAGACGACCGGCGACAAACGCGTTCTCGACGAGATGGTCCCGTTTATCGAGGGGCCGGCGCTGCGACCCGGCGAGCACGATTCATTCTTTCAGCCGATGATTGCCGATCAACGGGCGACGCTCTTCGAGCATTGCGCCCGAGGCGTCGATCAGAGCCTTTCCGTCGGCGACCACGGCCTGCCGCTGATCGGCACCGGAGATTGGAACGATGGGATGAACCGGGTCGGCGAATTGGGACGGGGCGAGAGCGTATGGCTGGGCTGGTTTCTCCACGCGACGCTCACGGCGCTCGCACCGTTGGCCGAGGCCCGCGCGGAGCCGGCGCGCGCGGCGACCTGGCGGCGACACGCCGACGGCCTTCGCGAGGCGCTTGAACGTGACGGATGGGATGGCGGCTGGTACCGGCGCGGATTCTTCGACGATGGTACGCCGCTCGGCTCTGCCGCCAACATCGAATGCCGCATCGACTCGATTGCGCAGTCCTGGGGCGTGATCTCCGGCGCCGCCGATCCGACGCGAGCGGCCAGCGCCATGGCGGCGGTGGAAGAGCATCTCGTCCGCCGGGACGACGGAATGGTCCTCCTCTTTGCGCCGCCATTCGATCGGACGTCGCTCGACCCCGGCTATATCAAGGGGTATCCGCCCGGCATTCGAGAAAATGGCGGCCAGTACACCCACGCGGCGCTCTGGTCCGCCATCGCCTTCGCTCTGCTCGGCGATGGCGACAAGGCGGCCGAACTCTTCTCCATGTGCAATCCCATCAATCGCTCGGCGACACAGGCGGCGGCGCGACGCTACAAGGTCGAGCCATATGCAGTCGCCGCCGACATCTACGGCATGCCCCCGCATGTCGGACGTGGCGGGTGGACGTGGTACACCGCGTCGGCCGCATGGATGCACCGAACGGCTCTCGAGTGGATCCTCGGGTTCCGATTGCGAGGAGACGAGCTCCTCCTTGATCCGTGCGTACCGAAGACCTGGCCCCGTTTCGAGATCGTCTTTCGCTTCCGCTCGGCGCGCTATGAGATCAAGGTCGAGAACCCTCGCGGGGTCAGCCGAGGCGTCTCCCGAGCCGACATCGACGGACTGGAC
>JBGPOZ010000141.1:0-12689 GCA_041488295.1 Allostellaceae bacterium | reverse complement strand
GTGGAATCGGCGTCGATCGGCGTCACCGCGGTCAGATTGCAGAGGCTGTGCCGGCCGACCGTGACGTGCTCGATGCGGATGCCCGGCAGGCTGAAGCGGATTTCGGTCTGCGGCGCGCCGCCGAGGATCCGGTAGGCGCGCGAATTGGTCGAGGGCGCGTGGCGGAGCATGGTGAAGCCCCAATCCGACGGCGCGAACTCCTTGGCCTTTTCATGGATCGACCGGCGCGAACGCCACCACCAGGAGCGGTGGACGAAAGGACCATGCGCCGGGTCCATCAAGCCGACGACGGCATGGTCGACCGAGCCCGGAAATCGCATGGTCTCGACCATCCGCGGAAGGGCCGCGCCAATCTCGGGGACGATGGGGATCTCGGGCGCATGGGCCGGATCGTCACCGAAATAGACCCAGATGTTGCCCTGCGCCTCGCGCGCCGCATATGTGGCGGCGCGGATGCGCGAGATATCGAATTCCTGCCCCGGGACGAGCGAGGGGATCGCCGTACATCGCCCGTCGGTCGCAAAGCGCCAACCATGATAGCAGCATTCGAGCTCTGTCCCGTCGAAGCGGCCGCAGGAGAGCGGGATGCCGCGATGCGGGCAGAGGTCGCGCAGAGCGAAGACCGCACCGGTGGCGTCGCGGCCAAGGAGGAGCGGCTCGCCGAGCATGGTCTTCGCCAGCATTCGGCCGGGCCGCAATCTGCGGCCGGGCATCGCGTAGTACCACGCCTCGCGCAGAGCCGCGCCTTCGCCCGTCACCTCCGCTTCCCTCCCCAGTGCTGCAGCAATTCGCGCGCGAGATTAGCGAGGGCGGGGGCTGGGCGAAAGCCCGTTGCCGAGAGCCGGCCGATCTCGGAGGGGGACGCGATCGCCAAATCCGGCCTCGAAGTAGCCGAGCGGGAGGCAATCCTGTTGATCCGATCGGGCGTTGTCGCAACAGAAATCGCTTTCCCGGCGGGCCGCTTCGATCTCACGGAATTCCCGCCGAGGCCATGCTCCATGCAGGAGCAACGCGGCTTCGGCGAGCACCGCCCGATAGAATGCCGCTCCACCAGGGGCGAAAAGTGATGTAGCGCGATCACACCTCGCGCCAATTGCTCTCGCAGTTGCGAGACGCATTTGCGAACAAATTGACATCCGCAATATTAAATTAATACAAGAGTAAGAGTGTTTGTCAGTGCATGAGGCCACAGCTTGTTCCTTGCAGCGCAAAATTTGCCCGCCCTGGCGAGCTCGGCTGATCGATCCCACGGGAGCCCGTCATGGACGATGTGAGAGGTTTTCGCGACGACAGTGTCGGCCGTTGCATCGAGGATCTTGCGGTCGGCATGACCGCGCTCTATGCGCGCACCGTCACCGAGGCCGATGTCGTCCTCTTCGCCGGCATCTCGGGCGACAACAATCCGGTCCACATGAACGAGGTCTATGCCGCGGGCACGATGTTCAAGGGCCGCATCGTCCATGGCATGCTCTCGGCAGGCTTCATCTCGACGGCGATCGCCAGCCGGCTGCCCGGCCCCGGCTCGATCTATCTCAGCCAGAACCTCAAATTTTGCGCCCCGGTGCGTGCCGGCGACACGGTCGAGGCACGAGTGACGGTCACGGACATCATGCCTGAGAAGAGGCGCGTCGCGCTGAAGACGGTGTGCACGGTCGCCGGCAAAGTCGTCATCGACGGCGATGCCCTGGTGATGGTTCCCTCGCGAGCATAACCGCACCGAGCCATAGCTGGGCGTGGCCAATAATTCTATCGACCGGCTGCCGCAGACCTCACGGATCTTCTGCTGCTCGCGCCCTGCCAAAGTCGAAATGTTCCGTGCCGCTAATCTGCATGGCGGAACGACGATCATTTCACCATAAATCGGATAAATTGAATCCGGTTGATACTACTATCAGGGGTTCTCCTTCTTTCGGAGGAGGCCCGGTAGTTCGCCGAGCCGGCTGATTTTACTCAAAATTTACCCCTTCTGAGCGACGATATCGGGTGGTCTCAGGTGGGGTTGAATTGCAGATGAGTGCGTTGTCAGCCCGGTTCCTGCGCTCGAAATCGGGATCCGGGTTCCTCAAGTATTTGGGCTTCTCCGCCGTGCTTGCCGTCGCGGTCGCCTACGGCGTCTACGATCTCGGCTTGCGCTGGTTTCAGCAGACCAAGAGCGAGGAGCAGTTGACGGCGTTGCAGCTCGTCGATGCGTTCGTCGCCGATTATTCCGACAATCGCGGCAAGTTCATGTCCGGCGAGGCGCCGGTGCCGGCGACGTTCCGCGCGCATGCCATCGAGCGCTTCAACCATGCGCGCGACGCTGCGGGCGCCCTTCGCCTGGTCATGGTCGGCCCAGCGGGGCGCGAGATCGCCATTGCGCCGAGCGATGCGGATATGACCCGATCGATCGAGCGGTTCGGCCGCGAGGCGAAGCCGACGCCGGAGACCCGCTTCGTCGAGCTCAACGGCGAGACCTTCTTTCGCGCCCTCTATCCCTCGCTGGCGAGCCAGCAGAGCTGCGTCGATTGCCACAACAAGTTGCAAGGCGGCAAGTGGCAATGGAAGCTGGGCGACGTTCTCGGCGCCTTCGTCATCGACGTTCCCGCCGCGCAGTTCCTGTACACGGCGCGCATGGAGTCCATCGGTGTCGGCCTCGCACTTTTCCTCCTTCTTGGCGGCGTCGGCTTCTATGTCTCGCGTCTGCACTTCCGCCAGCTCGCCGAGCGCGAGGCGGCGCAAGCCCTCGTCCAGCAAAGCGAGGAGCGGTTCCGTGTCTATGCCGAGACCGCTTCGGACTGGTTCTGGGAGCAGGACGAGAATCTGCGTTTCTCCTACCTCTCGAACGCGGTCAAGGACAAATCGGGGCTGGCGCCGAGCGCTCATATCGGCAAGACGCGGCGCGAGGTCATTCACCTTGGCGTGACCGAAGATCAGTGGCGGGACCATCAGGCGGATCTCGACGCGCGTCGCCCGTTCCGCGATTTCCGCTTCCAGCGCGCGATGCCCGACGGAGCGATCCGTCACATCAGCATCAACGGTCGGCCCTATTTCGATGCGAACGGCCAATTCCGCGGCTACCGCGGCACCGCGCGAGACATCACGAAAGACGTCTCGATCGAGATCGAATTGGAGCGCCGCGTGCAGGAGCGCACCGCCGAGCTTCGCGTGGTGCAAGACGAGCTTTTGCGCAAGGAGCGCCTCGCGACCCTGGGGCAGCTCACCGCGACCGTCAGCCATGAGCTGCGCAACCCGCTCGGCGTCATCCGCAACACGATCTTCACCGTGGCCGAAATGGCCAATTCGGGAGGTCTCAAACTCGATCGGCCGATCGCCCGGATCGAGCGCAGCATTGCGCGCTGCGACGGCATCATCACGGAATTGCTCGACTATACCCGGATCAAGGAGCTGCACCGCCGGCCGCTGCCGATCGATGCTTGGCTCGGCGAGGTTCTCGACGAGCAGAAGATCGCCGACGGGATCACTCTGATCCGCGAATTCGGCGCGCTGAACCGGGAAATCTCCTTGGATCCCGAGCGCCTACGCCGCGTCATCATCAATCTGATCGACAATGCCGGTCAGGCGATCGAGGGCGCGCGCGGCATCGCCGCGGGAGCGCCTTCGTCGCAAATCATCGTGCGCACCCGTGCCATCGCCGATCGTATCGAGATCGAGATCGCCGACACGGGACCCGGCATCGCGCCCGACATCCTACCGCGGATTTTCGAGCCGCTGTTCAGCACCAAAGGCTTTGGCGTCGGGCTCGGCCTGCCGACCGTCAAGCAGATCGTCGAGCATCATGGCGGCGGCATCGAGGTGACGAGCGAGGTCGGCAGCGGCACGAGCGTCCTCGTCTGGCTGCCGCTCAGCCAAGCGGAGGTCATCGCGGCATGAAGAAGCCCATCTCCGTCCTCATCGTCGATGACGATCGCGATCTCGCAGAGAGTCTCGCCGATGTGCTCGATGCGCGCGGTTACGCGGTCGAGCTCGCCCATAGCGGCGAGGACGCGGTCGCGCGCTTTCGCGAGCACGATTTCGACTTGACCTTTACCGACGTGAAGCTGCCCGGCATGAATGGCGTCGAGAGCTTCTTCGAGTTCCGCAAGATCAAACCCGACGCAAAGGTCGTGATGATGACCGGCTTCAGCGTCGAGCAGTTGTTGAAGCAAGCGATCGACAACGGCGCGCTCGGCGTCTTGCACAAGCCATTCGCCGTGACCGAGCTTCTCGCCATGCTCGAGCGCGTCAAGCCGCAAGGCATCGTCCTCGTCGCCGACGACGATCCCGATTTCGCGGCGAGCGTCGAGCCGATCCTTACCAGCGCCGGGTATCGCGTTCTCGTCGCCTATGATGGCGAGGCCGCGCTGCGCCAGGTCGCCGAGGGCGGCGTCGATTGCCTCGTTCTCGATCTTCGCCTACCGATCTTGAGCGGGCTCGAGGTCTTTATCCGCCTGAAGCAGCAAGGCAAGCTGGTGCCCACCATCATCGTGACCGGCCACGCGCAGGAGGAAAGCGAGGATGTGGCGACATTGCGCGCGGTTGCCGAGGGCTTTCTCGTCAAGCCGTTCAAGCCGTCGCTCCTCCTGAGCGCGATTGCCGAAAGCGCGCGATGATGCCGGAGGGAAGCGGATTACCATCGGATCGTGCCGAGCGGCCGTCCGCGTTCGGGCGACGCCTCCTCATTGTCGACGACGATGCCGACTTCGCCGACTCTCTTCTCGACCATCTCGAGCCGCTCGGCTACGTCATCCAATTCGCGCAATCGGCGGACGCCGCCTATATGCGGTTGAATGAGTTCGAGGCACAAGTCGCGCTCTTCGACATCCGCCTAGGCGCGGCGAACGGCGTCGATCTTTTCGTCCGCCTCAAATCCGGGCGCCCGGAGTTGATCGGCATCATCATGACGGCCCATGTCGACAGCAAGACGGCGATCGAGGCGCTGCGCCACGGCGCCTATGACTATGTCGACAAAGCGTGCCATCCCCGCGAATTGCAGGCCGTGCTCGATCGCTGCTTCGAGAAACTGCAGCTGCAGAGCGAGCGCAAGGCCGCCCATGAGGCGCTGCGCGTCGCCAAGGAGGTAGCCGAGCGCGCCAACCAGGCGAAATCCGATTTTCTCGCGACGATGAGCCACGAGCTGCGCACCCCCTTGAACGCCATCATCGGCTTCTCCGAAATGATCGTCATGCAAGGAGCGGCGGCGCTCGGCGGCGAGCAATGCATCGGCTACGTCAAAGACATCCATTCGAGCGGCGTCCACCTTCTCAGCGTCATCAACGACATTCTCGATCTGTCGAAGGCCGAGGCAGGAAGGCTGGAGATGACCGAGGATCTGGTCGATGTGCCTCGCGCGATCGATGCGGCGCTGCGGATGGTGCGGGCGCGCGCCGACCGGGCCGAAATCCGCCTCGAGGTCTTGCTTGAGCCGGGTCTCCCCTATCTCTTCGCCGACGAGCGCAAGCTCAAGCAGATCCTTCTCAACATCCTGTCGAACGCCGTCAAATTCACGCCGTCCGGCGGTTGCGTCAGCATCACCGCCACGCTCGACGACGACCGTCTTGCGATCATCATCCAGGATACCGGAATCGGCATCGCCGAGGCTGATATTCCCAAAGCCTTCGAAGCGTTCGGGCAGATCGACAACAGCCTCAGCCGCAAATATGAAGGCACCGGTCTCGGCCTGCCGCTCACCGCGGCGATGGCACGGCAGCACAACGCAGAGTTGACCCTCACGAGCGAGGTCGGAGCCGGCACCGTCGTTACCGTCACCTTCCCGCCCGAGCGGGTGCGCTCGCAGGTTGCCTTGAGCGCTTGAGGGCGACGGCCGCGGCGCGCCCGGGGTTGCCGCAATCGCTCTGTTCATGCCAGCCGCGCCGTTATATTTTGCCGGCCCGCCTCGGGTCAGCTCCCAGATCAGGTTTAGCGTATACGCCATGCTCATTTATCGACACGCGAGCTCGCTGCCGGCAGCGGCGCGCGGCGCTGTCGTCGCCATCGGCAATTTCGACGGGGTCCATCTCGGCCACCAGGCGGTGATCGCGGCCGCCGGGCAGCTCGCCGGCGCCAAGGCCATCCCGCAGGCGGTGTTGAGCTTCGAGCCGCATCCGCGCAGCTTTTTCCATTCGAGCGCGCCGCCCTTCCGTCTGACGCCGTTCCGTGCCAAAGCCGAGCTGCTGCGGCGATTGGGCGTCGATCTGCTCTACAGCCTGCGCTTCGACGGTGCGCTCGCTCAGCGCAGCGCCGAATCTTTCGTGCGCGACATTCTTTCGGCGGGTCTCGGTATCCGCCACGCCGTCGTCGGCTATGATTTCGTTTTCGGCAACGGCCGGCGCGGTACCTCGGCGATGCTCGAGGCGATGGGGCGCGAGCTCGGATTTTCCGTCACGGTGGTGGCACCGGCGCAGGCCGGCACGGAAATCTACTCCTCGACTCGCATTCGCTCTCTGCTCGAGGAAGCAAAGCCGCGGCAGGCGGCCGCCCTGCTTGGCCGGTCGTGGGAGATCGATGGTCGCGTCGAGCATGGCGACCAACGCGGCCGGACGATCGGCTTTCCCACAGCCAACCTCCTGCTCGACGGCTATTTGCGGCCCGCAGCCGGCGTCTATGCCGTCCGCGCCGGTGTCGGGCGCGACGGCCCCTGGCACGATGCCGTCGCCAATTTCGGCATGCGACCGACGGTCGGCGGCACCACGCTTCGCCTCGAGGTGCATCTCTTCGATTTCGACGACGATCTCTACGGCCGCCATCTGCGCGTCGCGCTGGTCGACTACATCCGGGCGGAACGAAAATTCGCCGGACTCGAGGCGCTGAAGGCGCAAATCGCCGCCGACTGCGCCACGGCCCGGGCGATCCTCGCCGCCGAACGGACCGGATGACGGAACCGCCCAAGAAGGCCGCGGGAGAGGCCGCGTTCGAGCACGCCTGCGCGCTCGATGCCGCGGGGCGCGCCGAGGAGGCGAATGCGGCGTATCTGGCTGTCCTCGCCCGGCAGCCGACACATTCGGGGGCGCTCAACAATCTCGGCACGCTGCTCTATGAGACCGGCTACCGAAGCGCGGCGCAGACCGCTTATGCCGAAGCGGTGAAGCGCCATCCGGAACAGCCGATGGGTCACGTCAATCTCGCCAATACCCTGCTCGCCGGCGGCGAGCTCGCGACGGCGCGGGGGCATTACGAGACGGCCCTCCGCCTCGCACCCGATCATGTCGAGGCGCATCGCGGTCTTGCCAACCTCCTCGCCGAGCTTGGCGAGGAGGCGCTCGCCCGACACCACCGCGACGCCGCGTACCAAGCGCGTCCCGTCACCGTCCAGCGCTACCGCGGCGCCGGGCCCGGCGTTCCTCTGCTGCAGCTCATCTCGGCGGCGGGCGGCAACGTCCCGACGCGGACGCTGATCGACGACCGGCGTTTTCGCGTGACGGTGCTCGCGGCGGAGTATTTCGACCCGGCGGCAACATTGCCGGCGCACAAATTCGTCTTCAACGCAATCGGCGATCCGGACCTTTGCGGGCCGGCGTTGATCGCCGCCGAGCGGCTGCTCGCCGGCAGCGCGGCACCGATCCTCAATCGGCCGGCGGCGATCCTTGCGACCGGCCGCGCCGCCCTCGCCGGGCGACTTGCCGGATTGCCGGGCGTCATGCTGCCCCGCATCGTCAGCCTGCCGCGTGCGCAGCTCGACCGGGCGGACGCTGCGGCCATTCTCGCCGGTCACGGCCTCTCGTTTCCCCTGCTGCTGCGCAGCCCCGGTTTTCACACCGGCCGTCACTTCGTGCGGATCGAGACGGCAACCGAGCTGCGCCCGGCGTTGGCGGCGCTCCCCGGACGCGAGGTGATGGCGATCGAACCGCTCGATGCCCGCGGTGGCGACGGCCTTGCGCGCAAATATCGCGTCATGTTCATCGATGGCGCTCTCTATCCCTTGCACATGGCTGTCTCGGGCGATTGGAAGGTTCATTACTTCACCGCCGACATGGCGGAGCACCCCGAGCATCGCGCCGAGGAGGCCGCCTTCCTCGCCGATCCGGCAAGCATCCTCGGCGGCGCGGCGCTGGCGACGCTCGACGCGATCCGGGTCCGGCTCGGCCTCGACTATGGCGGGATCGATTTCGGCCGCGCGCGGAACGGCGATCTTCTCGTCTTCGAGGCAAACGCAACGATGGTGATCAACCCGCCGGACGCCGATTCTCGCTGGGATTACCGGCGACCACCGGTCGAGCGCGCGCTCGCCGGCGCCCGCGCCATGCTGGAGCGGGCGGCATCGACGCTGTGAGGCATGTCTTGTCCGAGGATTCACCGGTAACCCGGCCTGATGATTAACGATATCTAAAGTAAAAAACGGCACTTCTTGAGACTGACATCCGGCCGAGTCAAGTCGAAGCACAGCCGTCTGACTTTGCCGAGCCAGAAAGGTTGCTGCTGATGACGGTTCTCAACGCGCCACAACGGGAGCGGCGGCTGGTGCTCCGCATCCTGGCCCGCTGGCGCGAGATCTGCGGGGACCGGCCATTCCCGCGTCGCGACGAAATGACCGAGGCGCTGATCGGGGATGATTGGCGGTATTGCCTCGGCCTCGTGCTCGACGATCGCAGCAATCCCCGGTTCGACCATATCGGCAGTGCGCTCGACGTTCCCGGTTGGGCGTGGTCGTCCGGCACACGGCTGGCGGATTGCCCTGACGATACCCTGCTGAAGGCTGCCACATGCTTCTTCCCGCGCGTGTTGGATCGGGAAGTCCCGATCTGCATCGGCGACACGACGCGGCATATCGATCATCCGATCATGTTCCGCGCGATCTTGCTGCCCTTGTCGAGTGACGGCGAGCGCATCGATGCGCTCTTCGGTGCTGCCAATTGGCGCACGATCCTGGCAGATCTTGCCTGAGTACCCGGCATGATCGTCTTCGAGGTGCAAAAGAACGTCGGAGGCCAGTGGCGCTCCTACGCGCTCTTCGACGAGAAGACGCTCGCCGTCGACGCGGCGAAGGATTTGATGCAACAAAGGGTGGCACCTGCCGCCGCACGGGTCGTCCAGGATAGCGGAGACGGTTCTCCGCCGCGGACCATATTCCGGCAATCCTCGGTCGACGATCACAACCTGCTGGCCCACCGCCAGCGTCTCGATCTCGAGCGCAATGTCCTGGAGCAGCGCGCGCAGCGCAAGCAGGCAAGGGCGGCGGCGCGTGCCACGGCAGCCGCGGCGCGCGCCAATGTCAGCCGCCGCAAGAGATGGATATTGTTTGTGCTTCGCGTCGTACTAGTTCTTGCAGCGTGCATCGGCGTGGTCGGTTTCGTGCATTTCCGGCTCGCCGGCTGATGTTCGGCCGGTCGCGCGCATCGACGGGGTGAAGGGGACCGAATGCCAACCGAATTGCGACGCATCGTTTTCACCAATGAGGAGTTGCGCCAGGCGCTCAACGCTCAGCGCATCGACGGGCGCCCCGCCGCTCCCTTCGGGCAGGTCCAGGCAGCACGTTTCATGGAGAAGACGCAGGGCGATGTTCTCGTCAAGATCTACGACAGCACCGGCGACAAGCACCACGAGGTGATCCTCGGCAATACCTTCGTCGCCGCAGCGCTCATGGCCTACTGCATCACGATCGGCGTGCCTTTGCCACGCAGTGCCAAGAAGTCGATCGCGATCTCCGGCGACAATATCGCCCTCGATCTTCGCACCGAAGGCGGCGGCTGATCGACCCAGTCCTCGTCACGCGTCCTTGTAGCGCAGCCCGACGAGCAACATGTCGACTGCCGTCCCGCTCTTCGAGAGCGGCAGGATCAATGTTTCGTATTGAAGGCGCTTCCCGTCGAGAACGCGGTCGCGCAGCCGATGGATCGGCACCCCGGTTTCGACGACCGTCGTGAAGCTTTGCTGGGTCAGCCTGCGAAAGTCGTTTTGCGGCAACTCGTCGAGCACCTTGCCGGTCAACTCGTAGCCGACGCGCTGCGTGATCTCGGTGCCGTGGACGCGAATGAGAAATCGAGGCGGGTCGCCCAACACCTCGGCGAGGACGAGGTGGCCGAGGATGAAGCCCAGATCCAGGGGATCGATGTCCGCCCGCGCCGGCATCGCGCGCGCCGCGCGGCGTTCGTTCCAATAGCCGTAGAGGCGCTGGAGCGTAGGGTCGACGATAGCCGAGGGATCGAAATCGTCAGGCATGCCGATCCAATCGAGATGGGTTTCCCGGATCGGGAAGGTCCAGGTATGCATAAAAACGGGCAAGTCCAGTCCAGATTACTATAAAAACTGGTAAAACTCCGTAAACGATGCGGCGCTAGGGGATATGGTTTAGTAAGCGCGCTTATCATAAGCATCGACAGGAGGTCGTCCGATGAAAACCGCAATCCGCAGAATTGCCGTCGCTCTCTCCGCCGCGCTCATTGCGACGACGGCGCTGACCCCACTGGCGTCGGCGCAAGAATGGCACGCGCAGCAGCATCGCCAATGGCAGGGCGAGCAGCGGCAAGGCCACGACGATAGCGCCGCTTTGATCGGCCTCGGCCTCTTCGCCCTCGTCGGCGCGGCCATCATCGCCAACGCGGCGCAAGCTCCGGCCGAGCCGGCCTATGCCCCGCAACCGGCCTACGCCCCGCCCGCGCCGATTTGCACGACGATCAACGGCTATGCCGCGTGCATCGGCCCGGACGGCACTTGGCAGTATGTGCGGTAACGGGCTGACCGCACCGCCCGATACCGAAGGCGCGAACGAGGTCCAACGCCTTGAATCCCGCGCCTTCCCCGTGCATGACGCCGGCCTGCGCGAACGGCGCCCTATTGACGATCGGCGGCGCTCTTCTTATGGTCGCGCCCATGCGAATGGCTCACCTCCGGCGCTCTCGAATTAGCCGCCCGGTCCCCGTTTAAGGGACCGGGGAGCATTGTCGCGTCCTTGCGGCGCGGTACCGGCCGTCCGCGCGGCGAGACACCGCGCAATCGTCATCGGACATTTCGAATTTTGTTGAGACGAGCCCTTTCAGGCGAGCCATGACCGATTACCGCAGCACCGTTTTCCTGCCCGATACCCCGTTTCCGATGCGCGGCGATCTGCCCAAGCGCGAGCCCGCGCTTCTGCAGCGCTGGGAGGAGATCGGCCTCTGGCGCCAGTTGCGCGAGGCATCGAAAGGGGATGAGAAATTCATCCTCCATGACGGCCCGCCCTACGCCAACGGCAACCTCCATATCGGCCACGCGCTCAACAAGATCCTGAAGGACATCGTCAATCGTGCCCAGCAGATGCTGGGGTACGACGCCAACTACGTGCCGGGTTGGGACTGCCACGGTCTGCCGATCGAGTGGAAGATCGAGGAGAAGTATCGAGCCGCCAAGAAATCGAAGGACGAGGTGCCGATCGATCTCTTCCGCAAAGAGTGCCGCGACTTCGCGGAGCATTGGATCGACGTGCAGCGCCAGGAGTTCAAGCGCTTGGGCGTCGCCGGCGATTGGGACAATCCCTATACGACGATGGCCTTCGCCGCCGAGGCGCAGATCGTCCGCGAGATCGGGAAGTTTCTGATGAATGGCGGGCTGTATCAGGGCGCCAAACCCGTCATGTGGTCGGTGGTCGAGCAGACCGCGCTCGCCGAGGCCGAGATCGAGTATCACGACCACACTTCGACGACGGTCTGGGCGCGCTTTCCCGTGACGACGGCATCCGATCGCGTGCTCGGCGGCGCCAGCATCGTCATCTGGACGACGACGCCATGGACCCTGCCGGGCAACCGCGCCATCGCCTACGGGGCGGATTTCGACTACGTTGTCGCGACCGTCGCGGCGGCGGGAGAGGAAAGCCGCGCGCGCATCGGCGAGCGGCTCGTCGTCGCCGAGGCCCTGCTACCCCAGCTCGAGAAGGACGCCGGCTTCACATCCGCGCCGACGCCCGTGACCTTGAAAGGCGCAGCGCTCGCCGGCACGGTGTGCCGCCACCCGCTCGCCGGCCAGGGTTACGATTTTCCCGTGCCGTTGCTGCCTGGCGCCTTCGTCAGCGAGGCGGACGGCACCGGCTTCGTCCATATCGCGCCGGGCCATGGCGAGGACGATTTCGAATTGGGCCGCGCGCACGGCGTCGAGGTGCCGCAGACGGTCGGACCCGACGGCGTCTACTTCCCCCATGTTCCAGTCTTCGCCGGCAAGACGGTCTACTGGCCGAACGGCAAGACGGGAAACGCCAACGGCGCCGTCATCGCTGCGCTGGAAGCGGCCGGTGGGCTCCTTGCGCAGGGGAAGCTCGTCCATTCCTACCCGCATTCCTGGCGCTCCAAGGCGCCGCTCATCTTCCGCAACACGCCGCAATGGTTCATCTCGATGACGACCAACGATTTGCGGCGGAAGGCCTTGGACGCTATCGAACATACGCGCTGGATCCCTAGCCAGGGCAAGAACCGCATCCAATCGATGATCGAGAGCCGGCCCGATTGGTGCATCTCGCGCCAGCGCGCCTGGGGCGTGCCGATCGCCGTCTTCGTCGACAAGAGGACGCGCGAGCCGTTGCGCGACCAGAGCGTCGTCGACCGCGTCGCCGCCGCCGTCGAGAAGCACGGTGCCGATGTCTGGTTCACGGCCGACCCGCAGGAATTCCTCGGCAATTCCTATAAGGCCGAGGACTACGAGCGCGTCACCGACATCGTCGATGTGTGGTTCGATTCCGGCTCGACGCATAGCTTCGTGCTCGAGCAGCGGGCCGATCTGCAATGGCCGGCTTCGCTCTATCTCGAGGGCTC
>JBGPOZ010000140.1:0-12731 GCA_041488295.1 Allostellaceae bacterium | reverse complement strand
GCGGCCCTCTTCGTCGACATTGCCGCGTTCTGGTGGCTCCTGCCCTTCGCCGTCGCCGGCCTTCCGGCCGTGCTCGCGATCTATGCCGGCCTCGCCATGCTTGCCTATCACGAGCTGCGGCCGCGCGGGGTCGCTCGCGCCCTGACGCTCGCTGCGTGCTGGACCGCGGCGGAGTGGCTGCGCGGCCATCTCTTGACCGGCCTCCCGTGGAATCTCGTCGGCTATGCCTGGTCGGGCGGATTTCCGGGCTCGACCGCCTTCCTGCAGGTGACGGCGCTCATCGGCATCTATGGTCTCAGCCTCCTCACCGTCGTTGCGGCGGCATTGCCCGCCTCGCTCGGCGATCGGCCGCACGCCTCCGCGCCCCGATTGCAGCGGATCGGTCCGGCGCTGGCGGCGCTCGCCCTCATCGCGCTGCTCGGCGGCGGGGGATGGGCGCGTCTCACGGCGGCGACCGCGGACACCGTTCCCGGCGTTGTTCTTCGTCTCGTCCAGCCATCGATTCCCGAGACGCTGAAATGGGACCCGGGCGCGCGCGAAGGGAACTTTCAGCGCCTCCTCGCGCTGTCCGCGGCACCGGCGGAGGAACCGATCACCGATATCGTCTGGCCGGAAGCCGCGGCAACGTTTCTTCTCGACCGCGACGCGGCGCACCGTTTGGCGATCGCGCAGGTGGCGCCGCCGGGTGGGCTCGTCATCACCGGCACGCCGCGTGCCAACCCGCCGCCCGACCCGCCGCGCGACTACTGGAACAGCCTCGCGGCGATCGACGGCGACGGTGCGATCGTCGCCCGTTTCGACAAGGCGCATCTCGTGCCGTTCGGCGAGTACGTGCCCTTTCGCAATGTTCTGCCGATCGCGAAGCTGACGCCCGGCAACGTCGATTTCACCGCGGGTCCGGGTCCCAGCACCATCGATCTGCCCGGTTTGCCGCCGGCGGGGCCGGCGATCTGCTATGAGATCATCTTTCCTCACGCCGTCATCGACGAGCAGCATCGGCCGCGCTGGATGCTCAACGTGACGAATGATGCCTGGTACGGCCTGACCTCGGGTCCATTCCAACATTTCGCCATTGCCCGCGTGCGGGCGGTCGAGGAAGGCTTGCCGCTCGTCCGGTCTGCCAATAATGGCATCTCCGGGATTTTCGACGCCTATGGCCGGGTTCGTGCGCGAATGGGTCTCGACGCCGTCGGCGTCATCGATTCGCGCTTACCGGCGGCGCTGGCCGACTCGACGCCTTACGCGCGCTTCGGCGATTGGCCCTTTTGTGCAATAACGCTCGTCTTTGTAATGTCAGCCGTTCGAGGCGCACGCCGGCCGGCACTCACTCACGCTAAATAGTTGCAAACGATTTTGTGGGCGCATCTCCGATTGTATTGTCGTTACAAGCGGTTGACCTCAAAACAAACGTATGAATATTTAGGCGCGGCAAAAAATGAGGTCGTACCGCTTATGGTTAACAAGACAAAGATCGTACGGCGTCGTCGGCAAAAATCCGAAGGCCCGAATCCGACCGACGTCCATGTCGGCTCACGCATTCGCTTGCGTCGCACGCTGCTCGGGATGAGCCAGGAACGGCTGGGCGAGGCGATCGGACTCACATTTCAGCAGGTGCAGAAATACGAGCGCGGCGCCAATCGGGTTGGCGCGAGCCGTCTTTATGATCTCAGTCGGGTCCTCGACGTCCCGGTCTCGTTCTTCTTCGAGGATATGGCGCCGCAGGATTCGGCCTCGGCCGCGCCCGGCGCCGTCACCCCGGAGAAATCCGAAAAGGACCCGCTCTTGAAGCGCGAGACGTTGGAGTTGGTCCGCGCTTACTACAAGATCCCGGATGTACAAGTGCGGCGGCGCCTTTTCGAGCTGGCGAAGGCGCTGGCGAAGACCGTCGGCGCGAGCTGAACCGCGTCGCCTCGACGACGCCGGACGGCCGGCGTGAAATTGCTTGACGGCAATCACGCGAGGTTGCAACAACTCGACTCGTTTCATTGCTGCAATGCGGCGCTTCAAGAGGCGAGTTGCGATTCTGCCATCGTCGATGGATCAGGCCTGCTGAGCAGGGAAAGGACCGAGTGTGGCCAAGGGCAATTATGTTTTCGCCAGCGAATCGGTGAGCGAAGGTCATCCCGACAAGGTTTGCGACCGCATCTCGGACGCCATCGTCGATACCTTCCTTGCCGCCGATCCACAGTCCCGCGTCGCGTGCGAGACCTTGGCGACGACGAACCGGGTCGTGCTGGCGGGCGAGGTCCGCGGGCCCGGCAGCATCGGGCGCGATCAGCTCATCGCGGTGGCGCGTGAAGCGATCCGCGACATCGGCTACGAGCAGGACGGCTTCCACTGGAACCTCGCCGAGATCTCCTGCTACATCCACGAGCAGTCGGGCGACATCGCCCAGGGCGTCGATGCCAGCGGCAACAAGGATGAAGGCGCCGGCGACCAGGGCATCATGTTCGGCTATGCCTGCACCGAGACCGAACAGTTGATGCCGGCGCCGATTTACTACGCCCATGCCATTCTGAAATCCTTGTCCGAGGCGCGCCATTCGGGCGCGGCGCCGTTGCTCGGGCCCGATGCCAAGAGTCAGGTCAGCCTCCAATACGTCAACGGCATGCCGGTCCGCGCTACCTCGGTCGTGGTCTCGACCCAGCACAGCGCCACGATCGAGCAGAACGAGGTTCGCGAGATCATCCGGCCGCATGTTCTCGACGTGCTGCCGAAGGGCTGGATGTGCGATGAGGAGCATTTCTACGTCAATCCGACCGGTCGGTTCGTCACCGGCGGACCAGACGGCGATGCCGGCTTGACCGGCCGCAAGATCATCGTCGACACTTATGGCGGCGCGGCGCCCCATGGCGGCGGCGCCTTTTCCGGCAAGGACCCGACGAAGGTCGACCGCTCCGCCGCCTACGCCGCCCGCTATCTCGCCAAGAATGTCGTCGCTGCCGGTCTTGCCGGCCGCTGCACGATCCAGGTCTCCTACGCGATCGGCGTGTCGCGGCCGCTCTCGGTCTATATCGACACCGCCGGCACGGGCGAGGTCGACGAGGACAAGCTCTCGAAAGTGTTGCAGGAGCTGCTGGATCTGAGCCCGCGCGGCATCAGGACCCATCTCGGCCTCAACAAGCCGATCTATGCGCGCACCGCCGCGTATGGCCATTTCGGCCGCGCCCCCGAGGCGGATGGCGGGTTCTCCTGGGAGCGCCTCGATCTCGTCGATCAGCTGCGCGCCGCGTTCTAGCGGCGCCGACCCAGGGGCGGCGATGGCGCGGCAGGCCGAGCCGCCGATGCGCGATCGCGTGCTTTACGGCCGCCGCCGCGGCCGCCCGTTTCGCCTTGGACAACGCGGCTTGTGGGAGAGCCTTCTGCCGCGCCTCGCCCTGCGCCTGCCCGAGGCGGGCGTGCTCGATCCCGCTTTCCTCTTCGATCCGCCGCCGATCGATGTCTGGCTCGAGATCGGCTTCGGCGGCGGCGAGCATCTCGCGGCGCAGGCGCTGGCGCACCCCTTGATCGGGATGATCGGCTGCGAGGTCTTCGAGAACGGCGTCGTCAAGCTGCTCGGCCAGATCGAGCGCCGCGGCATCGCCAATATCCGCCTTCTCACCGACGATGCGCGGCTGCTCCTCGCCGCACTCCCGGAGGCAAGCCTCGGCCGCGTCTTCATTCTTTTCCCCGATCCCTGGCCGAAGCTTCGTCATCACAAACGCCGCCTCGTCGCGAATGAGACGCTCGACGCACTGGCCCGGGTGATGAAGGATGAGGCGGAGTTGCGCCTTGCCACCGACGATCCGGGTTATCTGGAGTGGATGCTGGAGCGGGCCCCGGTTCATCCGGCATTCCGGTGGTTCGACGAGGCGTCGTCCGAGATGACGGCCCGCCCCGCCGATTGGCCCTCGACGCGCTATGAGGCGAAGGCGGTCGCGGCCGGGCGGCCGCCGGCTTTTCTGCGCCTGCAGCGGCGACGGCGCGCCGATTCGGCGTGATCCATCTTGCAGGGCGGCGTGATTTGACTATATTGCGCTCAAAGTCCCATAGCGCTCGGTCATCTTCCGGGCTGCAAAGATAACCGGGTGGGCGAAGGCCCACTTTTTTATTTTGCGGTCGCGGATGCCGCGCCACCCGTGTCGGATTGCGCCAATTGGTCGTTGAACCGGATCGTATCAAGATGCTGATCGCGCCCTCGCTCGAGGCGATGGGTTATCGTCTCGTGCGCGTCGCGTTCACGGGCGGTCGCCGGGCGACCCTGCAGATCATGGCGGAACGGCGCGACGATGCGGCGATGACGGTCGAGGATTGCGCGGATATCAGCCGGAACGTCTCGGCGCTGCTCGACGTCGCCGATCCGATCGCAACGCGCTACACCCTCGAAGTGAGCTCGCCCGGGATCGATCGGCCGCTGGTCTCGCCCGAGGATTTCGCGCGCTTCGCCGGTTACGAGGCCAAGATCGAGGTCAACAATCCGGTCGGCGGGCAGAAGCGTTTCCGCGGCCGCCTGCTGGGCCTCGCCGCGGGCGAGGTCCGCATCGCCCTCGACGACCGCGAGGTCGCGCTGCCGCTCGCCGATATCGCGCGGGCGAAGCTGATGCTGACCGACGAGCTGATCGAAGCGGCGCGCCGCCAGCAGGCCGGCTGACGGACGAGACGGCGGCGAAGACGAATGGAACAACGCAGCAAAGAGAACGCCTGAGATGGAAAACCTTGCGACATATTCCCGCTTCGAGCTGCTTCAGGTGGCCGACACCGTCGCGCGCGACAAAGGTATCGACCGCGACGAGGTGCTGCAGGCGATGGAGCAGGCGATTCAGAAAGCGGGTCGCTCGAAATACGGTCAGGAATATGACATCCGCGCCGAGATCGACCGCAAGAGCGGAGAAATTCGCCTCTTGCGTTTCCGCGAGGTGGCCGATCCGATCGCGAACGAGGCAACGCAGATCGCGCTCGGCGAGGCGCGGCGTTTCAACCCTGAGGCGGAAATCGGCGACTTCATCACCGATCCTCTGCCGCCGATCGATTTCGGCCGCATCGCCGCGCAGACAGCAAAGCAGGTGATCGTGCAGAAGGTGCGCGACGCCGAACGCGCGCGCCAATTCAAGGAGTTCAAGGACCGCGTCGGCGAGATCGTCAACGGTCTTGCAAAGCGCGTCGAGTTCGGCAACGTCGTCGTCGATCTCGGGAGAGCCGAGGCGATCCTGCGCCGCGACGAGCTTCTGCCGCGCGAGAGCTTCCGCCAGGGCGAGCGCGTGCGCGCCTATATCTACGACGTGCGGCAGGAAACCCGCGGGCCGCAGATCTTCCTCTCCCGCACCCATCCGCAATTCATGGCGAAGCTGTTCGCGCAGGAGGTGCCGGAGATTTATGACGGTATCATCGAGATCCGCGCGGTGGCGCGCGACCCGGGCAGCCGAGCCAAGATCGCGGTGCTTTCGAACGATAGCGGCATCGATCCGGTGGGCGCCTGCGTCGGCATGCGCGGCAGCCGCGTCCAGGCGGTCGTCGCCGAGTTGCAGGGCGAGAAGATCGACATCATCCCCTGGTCGTCCGATCCGGCGACCTTCGTCGTCAACGCCTTGGCGCCCGCCGAGGTCGCCAAGGTGGTGATGGACGAGGAGCAGCGCCGCATCGAAGTCGTCGTGCCCGATGAGCAGTTGAGCCTCGCCATCGGCCGGCGCGGCCAGAATGTGCGCCTCGCCTCGCAGCTCACCGGCTGGGACATCGACATCCTGACCGAGGCCGAGGAAAGCGAGCGGCGCACCGAAGAGTTCCGCACGCGCAGCCACATGTTCATCGAGGCGCTCGACATCGACGACGTCATCGCGCACCTCCTCGTCACCGAAGGCTTCTCCTCGGTCGAGGAGGTGGGTTTCGTCCCGCTCGAGGATCTCGCCGGGATCGAAGGGTTCGACGAGGACGTGGCGTCCGAGCTTCAGGAGCGCGCCCGCACCTTCATCACGCGCAAGAACGAGGAGTTCGAGGCGCGCCGCCACGAGCTCGGCGTCAGCGACGAGGTGGCGGCGCTCGACGGCATCACCCCGGCGATGCTCGTCGCCTTGGGCGAGAAGGGCGTCAAGACGCTCGACGATCTTGCCGATCTCGCCGGGGACGAGCTGATCGAGACGGTGCAGGGCGCCGCCAAGCTGACGCAGGAAGAGGCCAACGCGATCATCATGGCAGCGCGTGCGCATTGGTTCGAGGAGGCGGATGCGGCGGCGGCGGCGACGCCGGCTGAGGAGTAAGGCGTCACATTGGTCGCCTGCGGGACCGACGAGGACGAGACGGGTCCGCTGCGACGCTGCATCGCGACGGGTGCCGTGCGTCCCAAGGATGAGTTGCTGCGCTTCGTCGTGGCGCCGGATGGACGGATCGTCCCGGATGTCGCCGGTCGACTGCCCGGCCGGGGTTTGTGGTTGGCGGCGCATCGCGATATAGTGGCGGCGGCGGTTGCCAAGCGCCTCTTCGGGCGAGCGGCGCGGGCGTCGGTGACGGTGCCGGGCGACCTCGCGGACCAGGTCGAAGAATTGCTTCGGCGACGCTGCTGCGATCTCATCGGCCTGGCGCGCCGCGCCGGCCAGGCGGTCGCCGGCTTCGAGAAAGTCCGGTCCGCGTTGCGCGAGGGCAAGGTCGCCGTGCTCATCGCGGCATCGGATGGCGGCGAGAGCGGGCGGGACAAGGTGCGCGCAGCCGGACCCGGACTGCCTGTGGTCGAGGCCTTGACCGCCGAGGAGCTCGGGGCGGCCTTCGGCCGAGAGCATGTCGTGCATGCGGCGCTGGCGCCAGGGCGGCTCGCGCGCGAGCTGATCGGCGGCGCGGCGCGCTTGGCGGGTTATCGCCGGCCGAGCGGGATTTTGGACATTGGACGGAATCGGCGCGATCGCCGAGGCCGCGCAGACGAATTGGACGGTAGCGGGACGACATGACGGACAGCAACGAACAGGAACAGAAGCGACCTCTCAGCCTCGCTCGTGCCGGCGGGCGCCTCGAGCTGCGCAAGCCGATCGAGACGAGCCAGGTCCGCCAGAGCTTCCCGCACGGCCGATCGAAGACCGTGATGGTCGAGGTGCGCAAGAAGCGCGTCGCCGCCCCGACGCTTGGCGAGCGCGCCGAGGCGGCGCAGCCGGCGCCGCGCGAGACGACTCCGTCCGCGACGCCGCAGGTCAAGCGTGCGCCGGTCGTGATGCCGCGCACCCTCACCGCCGAAGAGCGGGCGGGCCGCGTTCGCGCGCTCCAGGATGCGAAGAAGGCCGATGACGAGGCGCGCAAGCAGGCGATCGTCGACGTCGACCGTCAGCGCGAGGAGGATGAGCGGCGTGCCGAAGAGGATGCGCAGCGCAAGGTCGAGGAGGAGGCGCATCACGCCGAAGAAGCGGCGCGGCACAAGACCGAGAGCGAGGACAAGCGCAAGATCGAAGAGGACGTCAAGCGCAAGACCGAGGAAGAGCAACGCCGCGAGATGGCCGAGCGCGCCGGCAAGGCGGCCGCGGCCAAAGTCGCCGCCCTGACCGCCGCCGGCAAGGTCAAGCCGACGGCCGAGGACGAGGCCGAGGAAGAGGCCTCGGCCAAGCGCGGCCTGCGCGCCGACTTGAAGCGGCCGGCAATGCCGGTGCGGCGCGACGAGCCGCGCCGTCGCGGCAAGATGACGGTGACGCGGGCGCTCGATGCCGATGAGGGCGAGCGCATGCGCAGCCTCGCCTCGCAGCGTCGGGCCCAGGAAAAGCAGCGCCGCGCCCACCACGCATCGGCCGAGCCGATCAAGATCGTGCGTGAGGTCGTCGTGCCGGAGAACATCACCGTTCAGGAACTCGCCAACCGTATGGCCGAGCGCAGCGCCGACGTCATCAAGGCGCTGATGCGCATGGACGTGATGGCGACGATCAACCAGGTCATCGATGCCGACACCGCCGAGCTCCTCGTCGCCGAATTCGGCCACACGCTGAAGCGTGTTTCCGAGGCCGATGTCGAGATCGGCCTCAAGGGCGAGATCGACGAGGTAGGCGATCTCGAGTCGCGCCCGCCGGTCGTCACCATCATGGGCCATGTCGATCACGGCAAGACCTCGTTGCTCGACGCGCTGCGCGATACCGACGTCGCGAGCGGCGAGGCGGGCGGCATCACGCAGCATATCGGCGCGTATCAGGTGAAGCTGAGCGGCGGGCAGCAGATCACCTTCATCGATACACCGGGCCACCAGGCCTTCACGGCGATGCGCGCGCGCGGCGCCAATGTGACCGACATCGTCGTCCTGGTCGTCGCCGCCGATGACGGGATCAAGGAACAGACGGTCGAGGCAATTCGCCACGCCAAGGCGGCGAAGGTGCCGATCATCGTCGCCATCAACAAGATCGACAAGCCGGACGCCAACCCCGACCGCGTCCGCCAAGAGCTGCTCCAGCACGAGCTCGTCGTCGAGAAATTGGGCGGCGACATTCTCGATGTCGAGGTCTCAGCGATCAAGAAGACCAATCTCGACAAGCTCGAGGAGGCCATCCTGCTCCAGGCCGAGATCCTCGATCTCAAGGCGAATCCGGCGCGCCCCGCCGAAGGCGTCGTCATCGAGGCGAAGCTGGAACGCGGGCGCGGCGCGGTCGCGACGGTACTGATTCAGCGCGGCACCTTGCATGTCGGCGACATTTTCGTCACCGGCAACGAATTCGGCCGGGTGCGCGCGCTCATCGACGAGCGCGGCAACAATCTGCGCGAAGCCGGGCCGTCGATGCCGGTCGAGGTGTTGGGCCTCAACGGCGCGCCGCTCGCGGGCGATGATTTCTCCGTCGTCGACAGCGAGAGCCGGGCGCGCGACGTCACTTCCTTCCGCCAGCGTCGGCGGCGCGACCAGCACGCGGCTGCGGGTGCGCGCGGCACGCTCGAGCAGATGTTCTCGCAGATCGCCGCCGGCGTCGCCAAGGAGCTGCCGGTCGTCGTCAAATCGGACGTGCAGGGTTCGCTCGAGGCGATCGTCGGCTCGCTCGCCAAGCTCGCCAACAACGAGGTCGCGGTGCGCGTTCTCCACTCGGCGGTGGGCGGCATCAACGAGAGCGACGTGATCCTCGCCAAGGCGTCGAACGCCGTCATCGTCGGCTTCAACGTCAGAGCCAATCCGCAGGCGCGCGACCTCGCACGCCGCGACGGCGTCGAGATCCGCTACTACGCGATCATCTACGACGTCATCGACGACATGAAGGCGGCGCTCGGCGGCATGCTGGCGCCGAGCCTGCGCGAACGCTTCCTCGGCAATGCGGCGATCCGCGAGGTCTTCAACATCACCAAGGTCGGCAAGGTCGCCGGCTGCATGGTGACGGAGGGCACGGTGAAGCGCGGCGCCAAGGTGCGCCTGCTGCGCGACAACGTCGTCATCCACGAAGGCAGCCTCAAGACTTTGAAACGCTTCAAGGACGAGGTGCGCGAGGTCAAGGAAGGCTACGAATGCGGCATGGCCTTCGAGAACTACCAGGACATCCAGGCCGGCGACGTCATCGAGTGCTTCGAGATGGAGGAAGTGGCGCGCGCGCTGTAGCGCGGCCGGAGGCGAGCGAGCTGACGCTCCTCGACGCGTTGGGATCGGTCGCGTTTCGTCGTTCCCGCGAAGGCGGGAACCCAGCGCTGGGTAGACCCCCGCCTGCGCAGGGGTGACGAAGCGGTGAGGCGGCACAGAGATGAAAAAACACTTCAGGGACCGCGAACGGCCCGGCCCGACCCAGCGACAGCTGCGCGTCGGCGAGGAGATGCGCCATGGGCTGGCGCGCATTCTCGGGTATCGTGAACTGCGCGATCCGGTGCTGCAGGATGCCGACATCACCGTCACCGAGGTTCGCGTCAGCCCCGATCTGAAGAGCGTGACGGCTTTCGTCATGCCCTTGGGCGGCCAGCGCTCGCCAGAAATCATCGCGGCGCTGCAGCGCGGCGCTGGGTTCCTGCGCGGCCGTCTCGCCCGCGAGGTGCCGATGCGCTACACGCCCAGTCTGCGCTTTGCCCTCGACACCTCCTTCGATCATGCGAGCCGGATCGAGGCGCTGCTCCACCGTCCCGAGGTCGAACGCGACATCGCCGGCGAGCAGGGCAGCGGGTCGGAAGCGGAGGATGATGGCGCGTAGCCGCCGCGGCGATCCCGTCCATGGCTGGATCGTCCTCGACAAGCCGCTCGGCATGAGCTCGAGCCGCGCCGTGGGCGCGGTTCGCCGCCTCATGAACGCGCAGAAGGCCGGGCATGGCGGCACGCTCGATCCGCTCGCGACCGGCGTCCTGCCGATTGCGCTCGGCGAGGCGACCAAGACCGTCGCCTGGGCAATGGCGAGGCCCAAGACCTATCGCTTTCGCCTCCGCTGGGGCGAAGCGCGCACGACCGACGATGCCGAGGGCGAGATCGTCGCGACGAGCGCGGTGCGTCCTGGCGATGCCGACATCGCCGCGGTGCTGCCGCGCTTCGTCGGCGCCATCCTCCAGGCGCCGCCCGTGTATTCGGCGCTGAAGCATGGCGGCCGCAGAGCCTATGAGCTGGCGCGCGCCGGGGAGGAGGTGGTGCTGACGGCGCGGCCGGTCGAGATCGCCTCGCTGCGACTCTTGGGTCCAGTCGACCAGGATCATGCCGATTTCGAAGCCGTGACCGGAAAGGGCGTCTATGTCCGCGCCCTCGGCCGCGACATCGCAGCGGCACTCGGCACGGTGGCGCATGTCGCGGCGCTGCGCCGCCTCGCGGTCGGCCAGTTCACCCTCGACCGGGCGATTTCGCTAGATAATCTTGCAGCTCTCGGGCATATTCCGGCCGTTTTCGGGCACCTTCTTCCGATCGAGACCGCGCTGGACGACATCCCGGCGCTGGCCCTGACGGAAGCCGAAGCGAACCGCTTGCGCCACGGCCAATCGATCCCGTTGATCGCTGAAGACCCAAGGCGCATGACCCAGCTCGGGAGCGGCGTCATCGTCCGCGCTACCGCCGGTGATCGGCTCGTGGCGCTCGTCGAGGTCGCCGCGGGCATGCTCCGGCCGGTGCGTGTGATCAACCTCTAGATTTAGGAGACAACGATGTCGATTGCTGCCGCGCGCAAGCAGGAGCTCATTCACGAATACGCCACGAAGACGGGCGACACCGGGTCGCCCGAAGTACAGGTCGCGATCTTGAGCGAGCGCATCAAGAATCTGACCGGCCATCTCGGCACCCACAACAAGGATTTCCACTCGCGCCGCGGCCTCCTCGTCATGGTCGGCCTGCGCCGCAGCCTGCTCGACTACTTGAAACGCAAGGATGCAAAGCGCTACGAAACGCTGATCGAGCGGCTGGGGTTGCGCCGCTGAAAGGGCCGTACGGTCAACGGGCGTTGGCGTGCCGCGCCCATTGGTCTATATCGTCGTCCAATTATAGCTGCTTGGGCGCGCGCGACAGTATCGTCGCGGGCGCTCGAGCCGATTTCGCGCCATGGGATGTCGCCCCAGGAAGGCCGACGCGCTGCGCCGGCACGGGGCACGGGCCATGCCGCCGCCATCCGGCGCGGCGCCCGAACGAGTGTCTGAGGAAGGAAGAGAGATAAGATGTTCGACATATTCCGCAAGGAGCTGGATTGGGGCGGCCGCCGCCTCATCATCGAGACCGGCAAGGTCGCCCGCCAGGCTGATGGCGCCGTGATGGCGACCTATGGCGGAACGACGGTGCTGTGCACCGCGGTCGCGGCGAGGGCAGCAAAGCCCGGGCAGGATTTCTTTCCGCTCACCGTCAACTATCAGGAGAAGGCCTTCGCCGCCGGCAAGATCCCGGGCGGCTTCTTCAAGCGCGAGGGGCGTCCCTCGGAAAAGGAGACGCTGGTCTCGCGCCTCATCGACCGGCCGATCCGGCCGTTGTTCGTGCCCGGCTTCCTCAACGAGACGCAGGTCGTCTGCACGGTGCTGAGCCACGATCTCGAGAACGATCCCGACATCGTTGCGATGGTCGGCGCCTCGGCGGCGCTGACGCTCTCGGGGATTCCGTTCCTCGGTCCCATCGGCGGCGCCCGCGTCGGTTATGTCGACGGCAATTACGTCCTCAATCCGCGCCTCGACATGCTGGAGAAATCGGCGCTCGACCTCGTCGTCGCCGGCACGATCGAGGGCGTCCTGATGGTCGAATCGGAGGCGCAGCAGCTTTCCGAGGACATCATGCTCGGCGCCGTCATGTTCGGCCACCGGAGCTTCCAGCCGATCATCCAGGCGATCAT
Organism: Allostellaceae bacterium; assembly: GCA_041488295.1. Lineage (GTDB taxonomy): Bacteria > Pseudomonadota > Alphaproteobacteria > ATCC43930 > CGMCC-115725 > URHD0088. The sequence goes on along the minus strand of JBGPOZ010000140.1, from coordinate 558 downwards.
CGAGCTCGCCGAATCCTGCGCCAAGGAGCCATGGAACCTGCCGAAGCCGGCGATCGATCAGGCGGCGATCCGCGAGACGCTGCGCGCCGCGGTCGGCGCCGACATCGGCGCTGCCTATGCCGAGCGCCAAAAGCAGGCGCGCCAGCAGCGGCTCGAGGCCGCCAAGGGCAAGATCGCCGAACTCTTCGCCGATGAAGGAGAGCGGACGGTCGCCGGCAAAGTCTTCAAGTCGCTCGAGAAGGACATCGTGCGCGGCGCCATTCTGCGGACGGGATCGCGGATCGACGGTCGCGACACGAAGACGGTGCGTCCGATCAATTGCGAGGTCGGCGTGTTGCCGCGTGCGCATGGTTCGGCGCTGTTCACGAGAGGCGAGACCCAAGCGCTCGTCGTGACGACGCTCGGCACCGGACAGGACGAGCAGATCATCGATGCGCTCGAGGGCGAGTACCGCTCCAACTTCATGCTGCACTACAACTTCCCCCCCTACTCCACCGGCGAAGCCGGGCGAATGGGCTCGCCCGGCCGCCGCGAGATCGGCCACGGCAAGCTCGCCTG
>JBGPOZ010000139.1:0-12768 GCA_041488295.1 Allostellaceae bacterium | reverse complement strand
ATCTCTATGAAGAAGATGTAGAGCGCCGTGCCGATGACGATGCTGGGGACGATGAGCGGCGATGTGAGGAAGGTTGCCAACGCCTCCTTGCCGCGGAAGCGACGGCGTGCGAGGCCAAGGCTTGCCGGGATGCCGAGGACGAGCCCGCCGATCATTGCGACGAGCCCGACCTCGAGGCTGGTGACGAAGCCCTCCGCGAACTGGTTTTGCAGCCAGAGCGCGGAGAACCAGCGCAAGGTGTAGCCCTCGGGCGGGAAGGAGAGGAGCTCGTTCTTGAAGAAGCTGAGCCAGCAGATGAAGACGATCGGGAGAAGCATGACGGCATAGGTGACCGCCGTCACGGCACGCAACGCGATGCCGCCGAGACTGAGCGAGGTCAGGGGGCGACGGATGGCGACGGTCATGGGTTAAGTGTCGCGTACATGCCTTGCGGCGACGCCCCCACCCCGACCCTCCCCCGCAAGGGGGGAGGGAGATTCCACCGCACGACCAAACAAATTTCCCTCCCCCCTTGCGGGGGAGGGTCAGGGTGGGGGGATATGCGTGGTCTCGCCGACAAGAATCACCCACCCAGCGCATTCTTGTGGAACGCGCCGCCCTTCATGATCGCCAGGAGATGCTTCCCCTGGTCCTGGAAGATTCCGAGATCCTTCAGCGGATTGCCGTCGAGGACGAGGAGGTCGGCGAAGGCGCCGGGCGCAATCACGCCGAGCTCGCCCTCGCGCTGGAGGAGGCGCGCGTTGACGAGGGTCGCCGATTGGATGATCTCGAGCGGCGACAGCGCCTCGGCGCGGATCAGGAACTCGCGCGACTGGTCGATTTGAAGCTGTCCCAGGAGGTCGCTGCCGAAGCCGATCGGCACGCCCGCGGCCTTGCAGATTTCGAGCGAGCGCAGGCCCGCCTCGAGCACGATCTTGTTCTTCTCCTGGCTCACCGCCGGCAGGCCGAACTCGTCGCCGCGCCGGCGCATCGCGTCATATGCGACGAGCGTCGGCACGATGAAGGCGCCCTTCTCGTGCATCAGCTTTGCCGTCGGCGCATCGATGAGGTTGCCATGCTCGATCGAGCGGACGCCGCAGGCGACCGCCCGGGCGATGGCGTCGGCGCCATAGGCATGGGCGCAGACATAGCGTTTCCAGGCGCGCGCCTCGCCGACCGCGGCGCGGATCTCGTCTTCGGTGAATTGCAGGCTGTCGAGCGGGTCGTTGGGCGATGCGACGCCGCCCGAGACCATGAGCTTGATGTGGTCCGCGCCCTTGCGCAGCTCGTCGCGGACCGCGCGCAGCATCTCCGGCACGCCGTCGACGATGCGCGAGATGAGGCCGACGCCGCTGCAGCAGGCGCAGATCTGCGGTCCCGCCGTGCGGCTGCGGAAATCGCCATGGCCGCCGGTCTGGCTGATGCCCTGCCCGGCGATGAAGAGGCGGGGTCCCGCGAGGTGCCCGGTCTCGACCGCCTCGCGGATCCCGTAATCGGCGCCGCCGGTGTCGCGCACCGTCGTGAAGCCGCGATCGATCATGGCGCGCATCAAGGTTGCCGCGCGCCCGGCCATCAAGGTCAGAGGCACGTCTTCAAGAAGGTGGAGATTGACCTCCGAGAGATAGACATGGATATGCGCGTCGATGAGGCCGGGCATGACGGTGCGGCTGCCGGCATCGATGATCCGCGCGTTCTCGCTGCGGATCGGGCGGTCCGACACCTCCTTGATCCGATCGCCTTCGATGAGGATCTCGCTGCCGGCGTGCAGCTCGCCGGTGCGTGGGTCGAGGAGGTTGCAACGGCGGAAGAGGATGGTCATCTCAAATCTCCGGAAGGGGCTGGATGGGGCGAGAAGCGATGTTCGCCCCGGCCCTCGGCGGGACAATGCCCAAGCTGGCGCACTCGCGGCATCGCCAGTACCCCCCTGCATTCTTCGTTGGCGACGATTATTCCCGCCGGGCTTGCCGCTGTAAAGGCAAAGCCGGCGGTTCTCCTCGGCAAGCAGAAGGCGTAGTTTGCCGGCCATTCGATCCACCGCGAGGCCGTCGTGACCCAAGCCGTCGAAATGACGTCGTCTCTCTCCGCCGCGATCGCCCGCGCGCAATATCGCCGCGGCGCGTTGCTCGTCGCCGGCGCCGCGCTGGCATGGAGCAGCGCCGGTCTCATCGCCCGCACCGCCTCGACCGATGCCTGGACGACGCTCTTCTGGCGCTCGATCTACGCCTGCCTCTTCCTCCTCCTCTACGTCACCTGGCGCGACGGCCGCGCCGGGCTCGCCGCCTTCCGCAAGCTCGACCGGACCGGCATCGGCGTCGCCGTCTCCTTCGCGGTCTCGATGTTCACCTTCATCACCGCGCTGGAGCAGACGGCGGTCGCCGACGTCATCATCTTCCAGGCGGCGGCGCCCTTCATCGCCGCGATCCTCGGCTGGATCTGGCTCGGCGAGCGCCTCTCCGGCCGCAGCCTCGCCGCCATCATGGCGAGCGTCATCGGCATCCTCGTCATGCTCTCCGATTCGGTCGGCAAGGGCCGGCTCTTCGGCGATTTCCTCTCGCTCATCATGGGCACCAGCTTCGCCGTGATGATCGTCATGGCCCGCCGCCGCCGCGACGTTCCGATGACCGCCGCGACCTGCCTTGCGACGGCGCTCGTCGCGCTCGTCACGGCGCCCTTTGCGAGCTTTGCCGTGACACCGCTCGACATGCTGCTGCTCGTCCTCTTCGGCATCGGCCAGATGGGGCTCGGCCTCGTCATGTTCACGGCTGGCGTGCGTCTCATGCCGGCTGCCGATGCCGGGCTCGTCTCGACGCTCGAGGTCATCTTGATGCCGCTCTGGGTCTGGCTCGTCTTCGGCGAGGACCCGGGCGCGCAGGCGCTCATCGGCGGCGGCATCGTCCTCGCGGCGGTGATCGCGCACACGCTCTTCGAGCGAAAGGCAGGCGTGTGAGCTCAGACAATCTCCCTCTCCAGCAGTGCGGGAGAGCGTTCTCACCCTTGCGATATTCTCTGACCCGCCAATTCCATGACGATGTTGCCGAAGGCATCGAGGTGAGCTCCCCAACCCAACGGAAGGAGGCAGGTGGCGTCGTACTCCTCGATGATCGCAGGCCCAGCGACGCGCCCGACCAGATCGCCCCGCCGCAGTACCGGCGTCTCGAGCCAACCCTGTTCAGGGCCGTGATAGGCACGGCGTGCTGACGGTCGTGCGCTCGCTGCGGTGCCGTCGACAAGCATCACCCGCCCCGGAACGCGTGGCCGATCGGAGATGCCGCGGCCGACGATCTGAACGCTGACGAGCTCGACCGGCTCGTCCTTGCCCGCGCGGTGGCCGTAAGTCCGCTCGTGCTCGGCGGCAAATGCCTCCTCGAGCGCAGCCAGTGCTGCGGCATCGATCGCGCCGGCGGCGAGCGGTGCCGCGAGATCGTAGGACTGGCCCTGATAGCGCAGCTTCGCCATGCGCGCGATCTGCGCATGCGCGCCGGTGAAGCCGTCTGCGGCAAGGCGGCTCAGCGCCTCGGCCTCGAGTTCGGCGACGACCGCGGCGAGGCGCTCGGGCGCGAGGCTCCGCAAGAGGTGGCGATGGGTGCGCGAGACGTGGCACTCGACATCGCAATAAAGCAGCCCGAAGGCGGAGAAGACGCCCGCCGAAGGGGGCACGACGATTCGCGCGATGTCGAGCGTCTTCGCCATTCCCGCCGCGAAGAGCGGCCCGTTGCCGCCGAAGGCGAAGAGGGTGAATTGCCGCGGGTCGCGGCCGCGCTCGCTGGAGACCGCGCGAATGGCGCGGATCATGGTGGCGGCGGCGATTTGATGGGCGCCATAGGCGGCGCGCTCGAGATCGAGGCCGAGCGGACGCGCCACCTTGTCGGTGAAGACCCGGCGCGCCTTCTCGGCGTCGAGACGCAGCGCGCCGCCCACCAGCGCCTCGGGATTCAAATAGCCGAGAATGACATTGGCGTCGGTGATCGTCGGCTCGTCGCCGCCCGTGCCGTAGCAGACCGGCCCCGGCACGGCGCCGGCGCTGCGCGGCCCCACTTGCAGCGCGCCGCCGCCATCGATCCAGACGATCGAGCCGCCGCCAGCGCCGACCTCGGCGAGATCGATCGCCGGGACCTTGAGGGCATAGCCCGCACCCGACAAGAGGCGCGAGCCGACCATGATGCCGGCGCCGACGGCGTATTCCTCGGCGCGCGTCACGCGGCCCTCCTCGACCAGCGAGGTCTTGGCCGTCGTCCCGCCCATGTCGAAGCTGATGATGCGGTCGAGACCGCCGCGCTTTGCCAGCGCCTGCGCTCCGACGACGCCGGCGGTCGGCCCCGATTCGATGATATGCATCGGCAGCTCGGCGGCGGCGGCGGCGGTGATGAGCCCGCCATTCGACTGCATGAGAAGGAGCGGCGCCGCGATGCCGATGCGCCGAAGCTCGTCCGAGAGCTGGGTGAGGTAGCGCGCGACGATCGGCCGGACATAGGCGTTGATGACCGTCGTCGAGGTGCGCTCGTATTCCTTGATCTCGGGCAGGATCTCGGCGCTGATGCAGCAGGTGAGGCGCGGCGCGCGTCGTGCCACCGCCGCCTTGATCAGCCGCTCATGCGCGGGATTGGCGTAGGCGTGGAGGAGCGTCACGGCGATCGCTTCGACACCCGCGCCGATCAGCTGCTCGACGACATCTTCGAGCTCGGCGAGATCGAGCGGGATCTCGATCTCGCCCCTGGCATTGACCCGCTCGGCGACTTCGAGACGCAGATGCCGCTCGACGAGGGGCGGCGGCTTTTCCCAGGCAAGATCATAGAGGCGCGGCATCCGCAAGGTGCGGATCTCGAGCACGTCGCGAAAGCCTTTCGTCGTGATGAGGCCGGTCTTCGCACCCTTCGATTCGAGGATGGCATTGGAGCCGATCGTCGTCGCGTGCAGGACCTCGGCGATCGCCTCGCCCTTTGTCCCCGTCTCGCGGAACAGCTCCTCGAGGCCGGCGATGATGGCCCGGGCGTAGTCGTCGACGGTCGACGACACCTTCTTGGTCCAGACCCGTCCGTCCTCGGCGAGCAAGACGATGTCGGTGAATGTGCCGCCGATATCGACGCCGATGCGAAACCGCGCCATCCGTTCAGTCCGCGGCGATAGCGCCATATGAGGGATCGCGGCTCGTCGGCGGAACCGTCTCCCAATTGCGCGCTGCGCGCAGGCTCCGCCGCAGCGCCGCCGTTGCCACGGCATCGACGGTCCAATTGCCTGGCGCGAGGACGACGCCGTACTCGCGCTCCGCCGCCGCTCTGCTGACGAAACCGTTCCGCACGTCGCGCAGCACGCGCTCGGGATCGCGCTCGAGCGGATCGCCCCAGCCGCCAGCGCCCGCGACCTCCTCGCGGAAGACCTCGCCGCGGCGAATCGTCATGGTGAATTTCGACGGCAGGATTCGGTTCTCGCCGTCGGGGTCGAGATAGTTCATCGAAGCCCGTCCGGGTCCGCCGCCATAGAGCCCGAACGGGCGGAACCGCCGCCGGTCGGAGCGCACCTGGAGCACGCCCTCTTCCTCGAGAAAGCGGAAATCGCGTCGGAACGAGGCGCCGCCGCGGAACTTGCCGGGTCCCGCCGAATCCTCGATGAGCTCGTAGCGCAGGATCTGGAAGGGCTGCTCCGCCTCGGTCATTTCGATCGATTGCGAGGCCATGTTGGCGAAGATGTGCGAATTGCCATCGAGCCCGTCCGCCCAGGGCCGCCCGCCCCAGGCGGCACAGCTGAAATCGACCCAGATGAACGGGGTGCGGTCGGCATGCCAGCCGCCGATCGAGACGCCGACATTGCCGCCATCGGAAGCGGCGAAGACCTTGTGCGGCACCATCAGCGCCAGCGCGCCAAACATGCAATCGACCATGCGGAAGCCGGTGAGGCCGCGCGCGGCGCAGGCAGCGGGAAGGACGGCATTGGCGATCGTGCCGGGCGGCGCCATCACCGCGATCGCGCGAAAGACGCCCTCATTGTTCGGAATGCTCGAGGAAAGGATCGATTTGATGGCGCAGTAGCTCGCCGATTTCGTGTAGGAGAGCGTGTTGTTGATGGCGCCCTTGACCTGCGGCGCGCTGCCGGTCCAATCGACGGCGAGTCGGTCGCCCGCTTTGGTCAGGGTGACTTTGAGCCGGATCGGCCGGTCGCGATCGACACCGTCATCGTCGATCCAATCCTCGAAGGAGAAGACGCCGTCGGGCAGTTCGGCGATCGCGGCGCGCGTCAGCCGCTCGGTATAGTCGACAAGCGCGCGCATATGCGCATCGATAGCAGGCACGCCGTAGCGCAAGACCAGCTCGGCCATGCCCTTCTCGGCGATGTGGCAGGCGGCGAGCTGGGCGCGGAAATCGCCGAACACCTTGATCGGCACGCGCACATTCGTCTCGATGAGGGCGAAGAATGTCTCGTTGCGGCGCCCCGCATCATAGAGCTTCAGTGGCGGGATGCGGACGCCCTCCTGATAGATCTCGGTCGAATCGGAGGCATTCGATCCGGCGACGCGGCCGCCGACATCGGTGTGATGGCAGACCGTCGCCGCGAAGGCGATGCGTCGGCCCGCGTCGAAGATCGGTTTCACGACGAAGATGTCGGGCAGATGCATGCCGCCGTCGAACGGATCGTTGAGGACGAAGACGTCGCCCGGCCGGATGTCGCCTTCATATTTCCGCAAGATCGCCGCCAGCGCCGTCGGCATCGAGCCCAAATGCCCGGGGAGGGTCAGCCCTTGCGCCACCAGAACCCCCGCGCCGTCGCACAGCGCGGTCGAGTAATCCATGTTGTCCTTGAGCACTGCCGAATAGGTCGTGCGGTGAATCGTCAGCGCCATCTCGTCGGCGATCGACAGGATCGCGTTCTTGAAGAGCTCGAACTCGATCGGATCGAATGCCATGCTCGCCATCAATCGTTCCGCGGGGTGCCCGGAGCGACGGCGAGTGTAGACGAGACCCGGAAGGTGCGGAAGACGAGCCCTCGCCTCGCCTCAGGCGACCTCGCACTCCATGACGACACGTTCGTGCCCGTCGGTGCTGGATTTGATGCGGTACTGGTTCATGCCGTGCTCGGCCGGAAGCTGGCGGACGACCTTGAAGCTTCCTTGTGCCTTCGTCATGTAGCGGCTCGGCAAGACCCGCACGGTCTGTCCAGCCTTGAATTTATGATCGGACATCATGTCGCCTCTCGGTTCGAGTCATGTCGTCGGGCGGCAAGGTGCCTCACATCCAAGGACCTGTTCGCGGATGGCCGAGCATCCGCGACGGATCGCCCTTTGAAGGCGCGCGTAGTACGAGCTTCTTTTGCTTTTCGAGCATCGCATTGTAGCGGCGTTTCATCGGCGCCGCGACGCGTAGTTTATCGCGTTGTGCCCCTTCGACCACCGTCGCGGCGAGACGTTCCTCGGCGGTGAGCGCCCAAGACCATTTACCGATCCGCTTGCTGATCATGTCTCAACCCTCTGTGCAGTTTTACGCGGCCAGCTTGGCGGCGCAAGCGCCCGTCACTTCGGAATTCGCCGGATCGACGCCGGGCATCGCCGTCCATTTTTTCGCGAGATCGGCGCGCGCGCTCCATTCGAGCTTGCCCGGCTCCTTGACGTCGCCCCGTGCCCGCTCTTCGCAAATCAAGGCTTGCTGCTCGATGACGCCATCATGCGCAAGCCGCTGCGAGGTTCCGCTCGTCACTTGCCAGCCGACGTAGTTCGAAATCAGCGGGCCGGCGACGAGACCGATCGCCAGAGCGATCGCCAATGGCTTGATCGTCACCCAATTCGCCGCCGCATCTTGCATCATTGTCATTGCTTCCTCCCGATCCCGCGTCTATTGAAAATAATCAGAGTCGCTTGGACAAAACCGCCGATTTAGCGTTCTATCAGAGCGTGGTATTCAGATGGGCATATTGTATGTGTTATTCAATAGAAATCCGGATTTATTTTACACCCTTAAAAAATTTTCTCGACTTGAGAAAATGATATTTGGACATTTTGAGCTCGGCGTGCGGTCGAATTCGGCACTTGTATTTCGGGCGCAAAGGGTCCATCTGTAACGGGTCAGTTTCCGCTTCGGCGCTTGCCGCACCGCCCTGAGGGCGCTTCTTCAAGATCCCATGAGGCCGACACTGCGCCGCACCGCACGAAGGTGTGCGGTGTGTACTCACTTTCCACGGAGGCCATCATGGCTATCGGTACTGTTAAATGGTTCAACGCACAAAAGGGTTTCGGCTTCATTCAGCCCGATGACGGCTCGAAGGACGTCTTCGTCCATATCTCCGCCGTCGAGCGCTCGGATTTCGGCAATCTCGCCGAGGGTCAGAAGCTCTCCTACGACATCGAAAAGGGTCAGCAAGGCAAGAGCTCGGCAGTCAATCTGCGCTCGGCCTAACGTATGACTCCCCGGCGCCGCCCTCGTGCGGCGCCGGGATCTTTCTTGAAGCTCCGGCCGATGCCATCGCACGCCGGCAGCTCTCGCAGACTATCCCAATAGATACGGAACGCCCGCCGCCTCGGCGATGTCGCGGATCTGCTGCAGCAGCGTCGCGGGTAGCGGAATGCCCGCGGCGCTCCGCTCGGCATGAGCGAGGCGTTCGGGATCGCCGGCGACGAGCACGGGTTGGTGCGGTTCGGCACGGCGTGCCCCACGCAAGGTATCGACGACCTCGTCGAGATCGGCGTGGAAGGCGGCCAACGGCCGAAACGCCGCCGGGCTCAATGCCAGGAAGAAATGCCCGATATTGTCGGGCGCGTCCGGCGCGCGACGCGGCGAGAACGACCCGCCGGCGAGCGTCGATGCCAAGATCTGCACCATGAGGGCGAGTCCATAGCCCTTGTGGCTACCCATCGCGCGCGTCCCGCCGATCGGATTGAGCCCGCCCTCCGGCCGATCGAGCGCAAAACGCACCGCCTCGGGGGCATCGGTGACGGCTTGGCCGGCGCCATCGACCACCCAGCCCGCCGGAATCTCCTCCCCTTTCCTCGCATAGACCCTGATCTTGTTCGCGGCGACGACGCTTGTCGCCATGTCGAGCACGACCGGCGGGTTGCGGCCGGAAGGCGCCGCGAAGGCGATCGGGTTGGTGCCGAGGACGGGTTCCGCGGCGAAGGTCGGAACCAGCGCCACCGTGCGTGCCGAGGACATGACCAGCCCGATCATGCCGCGCTCGGGCGCCATCGCCGCGTAGTATCCGGCGGCGCCGAAATGGTGCGAGTTGACGACGCTGACCGCGGCAATTCCATGTTCCTCTGCCTTGTCGAGCGCAAGGGTCATCGCGAGCACCGCAGCCGGATGGCCGAGCCCGGCATCGGCGTCGATGAGGGCGGTGGTTGCGCTCTGCCGCACGACATGAGGCCAAGCATCGAGATTTAGCTGCGCCGTGCGGCGGATCCTGTCGTAAAACGGCAGGAGCGAGATGCCGTGCGATTCGATGCTGCTGAGATCGGTCTCGGTCATCGCCTCGGCGGTGACGGTGGCCGCATCCTCCGCCATGCCCCAAGCGCGCAGGATCGCCGCGATCTGCGCACGTACCTGTTCCGCGGGGCAACGGACCGTCGCTTGGCTCACGCCGGCTTGCCGCTGGCCGCGATGGTACCGCGCGCGGCGGTGCGGCGCCGCCGATTGACGAGGTACATGCCGAGCGCGACCAGCGCCAGCGCGATCCACAGCGCCGGCGTCACAGGCTCGTCGAGCAGCAGGCCGCCCGCCAGCACGCCGAGAAGCGGCGCCAGGAATGAGAAGGCGGAAAGGCGCGAGGCCGGATAGTGCGTCATGAGCCAGAACCATGTGAGATAACTGACAAAGGCGACGACGATCGCCTGATAGAAGAGGGCAAGGAAGGCCGGCCAGTGCGGATCGGTGATGCCGGCCTCGCCGACCAGGAATGATGCCGGCAGCAGCACGATCGACGCGGCGAGCTGATAGAGCAAGGTCTTGTTTGGGCTGACCTGCGCCAAGCGGCTTGCTTTCACGACGACCGTCGTCGCGCCCCACAGGATCGCGGCGGCGACCACCATCAGATCGCCGAGCAGCTCACGCTCGCTCGGCAGGCGAAGCGCGTCGCTGAAAGCGACCGCCATCCCGGCAAAGGCCGAAAGGAGGCCGACCACCTGCCACACGCCGAGGCGCTCGCCCGGAATCCAGAGATGGGCGCCGACCGCGACGACGAAGGGCGCGAGATACATGAAGATGATCGAACGCGAGGCGGTCGTGTAGACGAGTCCCCAGTAAAGGAGCCCGAATTCGACGGCGAAGAGAGCGCCGATGAGGATGCCGACGCTGAGCGTGCCGTCGCGCTGGAACAGCTTGACGCCGCGCGAAGCGGACCAGAGAAGGACGAGCGCCGTCGCGATGGCCCCGCGCAGCCCGGCGCCGAGGAGCGGCGAAAATCCGCCGATCGCCACCTTGATCGCGACCTGGTTCACGCCCCAGCAGGCGCAGCACAGGGTCATGATCACGATGGCGGTGGCATCGAGGCGATCGTGACGCTGAGTCATCACAATGTGTCCGTTCCGTTTGGCAAGGAGATTAGCGCAGCGCAGCGCGGCGCAGCCCGCAATTAAAATCAGGGCTGCCTTGCGGCGCCGTTGCGCGGGGTGGACGAGGACCACGACTGGCGCGCGATCGGCGACCTCCGCACACCGTCAGGGTTGCCCTCCCGCCTCTCATATGCAGAAATCTCTTCCTCGTGCCCATCCCCGCAACGCGAAGGTGGCGTCCATGGCCCAATTGCCGTTCCAATCCGCTGTCCAGCTCGCCGCCGCGATCCGCGGCAAGAAGATCGGCTGCCGCGAGCTCCTCGAGCTCTATCTGAAGCGCGTCGAGCGCTTCAATCCGAAGCTGAACGCGATCATCGCCACCGACCTTCCGGCAGCCCGCAAGCGCGCCGATGCAGCCGATGCCGCCCTCGCGCGCGGCGAGGTCTGGGGGCCGCTTCATGGCGTGCCGATGACGATCAAGGAATCCTACGACGTCGTTGGCATGCCGACGACCTGGGGCATGCCCGAGCTCAAGGAGAATTTTCCGCAGAAGAACGCGCTCGCGGTCGATCGCCTCTTAGGGGCGGGGGTCACGCTCTTCGGCAAGACCAACGTGCCGTTGCTCCTCGCCGATTGGCAGAGCTTCAACGCGGTCTACGGCACGACCAACAATCCCTGGGATCCGGCGCTCGTCCCCGGCGGCTCTTCGGGCGGCTCGGCGGCGGCGCTCGCGGCGGGATTGACCGGCATCGAGGCGGGCAGCGACATCGGTGCCTCGATCCGCAACCCCGCGCATTATTGCGGCGTGTGGGGCCACAAACCGACCTACGGCATCGTCCCGCCGCGCGGGCAGGCGCCGCCTGGCACCTACGCGCCGTCCGACATCTCGGTGGTCGGGCCGATGACGCGGAGCGCCGAGGATCTCGCCGTCGCATTGGACGCCATGGCCGGCGCCGACGAGATCGACGGCATGGGCTGGCGCCTCGATCTGCCGGCGCCGCGCAAGAAACGCCTCTCGGAATACCGTGTCGCCCTCATGCTGAATGATGCCAATTCCGAGGTCGACCGCGAGGTCCAGGATTGCCTCCAGACGCTCGGCGATTTTCTTGGAAGATCCGGTGCGCATGTGAGCGACAAGGCGCGGCCCGATATCGATACGGGCGAGGTGCAGCGCATCTACATCGAGCTTCTCCGCGCCGCGACGTCGGGGCGGCAGAGCGCCGAAATCTTCGCCCGCAACCTCGAGATCGCGCGCGACCTCGCCCCAGGAGACGACAGCTACTTCGCGCGCATGGCGCGCGCCAACACGCTTTATCACCGCGACTGGCTCGCGACCAACCAGCAGCGCCACCGCATGCGCCTGCAATGGACGGAGTTCTTCAAGGATTACGACCTCCTCCTCTGCCCGGCGGCAGCCTCGGCGGCCTTCCCGCACGACCAGCAAGGCGAGCGCCACCAGCGGACCATCAAGGTGAACGGCAAGTACGTGCCGACCACCGACCAGCTTTTCTGGGCAGGATATTCCTGCGTCGTCTACCTGCCCTCGACGGTCGCGCCCGCGGGGCAGACGCCCGGCGGCCTTCCCGTCGGCGTACAGATCGTTGGGCCGCAATATGGCGATCGCACGACGATCGATTTCGCCCGGCATCTCGAGCGCGAATTCCGCGCCTTCGTCCCGCCGCCCGGCTATGAGTGAGACGCGTTCGCCACGGGGGACGCGGAGATCGCGGCAGAAAATGGTTTCACCACAAAGGCACGAAGGCACAAAGGATGATCGACGGCGCGACGCGCCTGAAGAAACCTTGGTGTTCTTTGTGTCTTTGTGGTGAATCCTTCCCGCCGTTGTCTCCGCCTTCGCCAATCATCGCAACGCTGTAGGTCCGCAGAGGGTCAAGGATGACCGAACCCGTAGAGCCGCGCTTCATGACCTTGCACGAGATCGTGAAGGCGGCGCGTAACAAGCTCAACCAGAACATCTGGGATTATCTCGTCGGCGCGACCGAGACTGAGACGACGCTGCGGCGGAACCGTCTCGCGCTCGACCAGATCGCCTTTCGCCCGCGCGTGCTGCGCGATGTGTCGAAGATCGACTGCACCACGAGCCTCTTCGGCAAGCGCCTGCGTATCCCGGTGGCCTTGGCGCCGGTCGGCTCGCTCGAATCCTTCGAGCCGGGCGGCGGTGCCACCGTCGCCGAGGCGGCGGCGCAATTCGGCAACGCCTTCTTCCTCAGCTCGGTGACCCATCCCGGGCTCGAGGCGGCGGCGGCGAAGGCGGGCGACGCGCTCAAGATCTTCCAGCTCTATGTGCGCGGCGATGACGCCTT
>JBGPOZ010000138.1:0-12873 GCA_041488295.1 Allostellaceae bacterium | reverse complement strand
TTCGACGCGCAATTCCAAATTCCGGCAAAACAAAAGAAAGTTGTGGAGAAAGTTGTGGAAGAAATGGGGAAAGATGTGGATAAGCACCGGTGACGGATTTGTCGCTGGATGTACTCAACCGCCGCACGGCGATTTCGGCCGGTGGAATGCACCGGCCGCGGTGCTGCCCGAACCACAGGGCGAAGATCAGGAGGAAGGCGGTCGAGCGCCAAGTCCCCCTCACCTTGATCCTCTCCCGGGGGAGAGGAGAGCAGGGCACCGGTCTTTTCATCTTGACGCAATGGGCTACATTGGTGCCGGACGCGCTTTGCCAATGAAGACCAGGGAGGTCACACATGAAAACCACAGTCTCGACGGTCGCCGCCGTGACGATCGCGCTGCTCTCGAGCGCCGCCGTGACGCGCGCCGCGGAGGGGCCGGTCAAGATCGGCGTTCTCAACGACCAATCCTCGGTCTATGCCGATATCGGCGGCAAGGGCTCGGTCGAATCGGCGCGCATGGCTGCCGAGGATGTGGGTCCCGTGCTCGGCGCGCCGGTGCAGATCATCAGCGCCGATCATCTGAACAAGCCCGATGTCGGCTCGGGCATCGTGCGGCAATGGTACGACAATGACGGGGTCGATGTGGTCACCGACGTCCCGACCTCGTCGGTCGCGCTCGCCGTCGAGGAGGTCTCGCGCGAGAAGAAGAAGCTGGTTCTCTTCGTCGGGCCGGCGAGCGCCGACATCACCGGTCCCAAATGCTCGCCCTACGCGGCGAGCTGGGTCTACGACACCTACGCGCTGGCGCATGGCACCGGCGGACAAGTCGTGAAGCAAGGCGGCAAGACCTGGTTCTTCATCACCGCCGATTATGCATTCGGCCACGCGCTCGAGCGCGACACGGCCGCTGTCGTCGAGGCGAGCGGCGGCAAGATCATCGGCAGCGTCAACGTCCCGCTCGCCACCGCCGATTTCTCCTCGTACCTGCTCCAGGCGCAGACGTCGAAGGCGCAGATCATCGGCCTTGCCAATGCCGGCGGCGACACCATCAACTCGATCAAGCAGGGCGCCGAGTTCGGCATCGCCGAAGGCGGGCAGAAATTCGCGGCGCTCCTCATCTTCATCACCGACATCCACAGCCTCGGGCTCCCGGCGGCGCAAGGCTTGCAGCTGACGAGCCCCTTCTATTGGGACATGAACGACGCGACGCGCGCCTGGTCGAAGCGCTTCCAGGAACGCGTCGGCCATCCGCCGACCTTCGACCAAGCCGGCGTCTACAGCGCGATGTTCCACTACCTCACCGCGGTCAAGGCCTTGGGGACGAAGGATCCGCTGAAGGTGATGGAGAAAATGCGGGCGACGCCGATCAACGACTTCATGACGCATGACGGCAAGCTGCGGATCGACGGGCGGGTCATCCGCGAGATGTATCTCTTCGAGGTGAAGAAGCCCGCGGAGTCGAAGGCGCCGTGGGACTATTACAAGCTCGTCGCGACGATCCCGGGCGACGAGGCGTTCGCGCCGCTCGAGAAGAAGGGTTGCCCGCTCGTGAACTAGGCGCGGCGATCAGAGGCTGATGCGAGGCACCCTCTCCCGCTTCCGCGGGAGAGGGCAGGGTGAGGGCCTCACCCGTCCTTCTGCTCGGGCAGGCTTTGATCCATCGCCAGGGCCGGCGTCGTCTCGCTGCACCAGCCGACGATCTTCGCCGGCACGCCGGCGACCGTGGCGCAGGGCGGCACGTCCTTGAGCACGACGCTGTTGGCGCCGATCTTCGCGCCGCGGCCGATCTCGATATTGCCGAGCACCTTGGCGCCGACCGAGATGAGGACGCCGT
Source organism: Allostellaceae bacterium (assembly GCA_041488295.1). Classification (GTDB taxonomy): domain Bacteria; phylum Pseudomonadota; class Alphaproteobacteria; order ATCC43930; family CGMCC-115725; genus URHD0088. The sequence goes on along the minus strand of JBGPOZ010000138.1, from coordinate 11,058 downwards.
CGCGCACCTTGGGATGGCGATCGCCGCGGTCTTTGCCGGTGCCGCCGAGCGTCACCTCCTGGAGGATCGAGACGTCGTTGCCGATGACGGTCGTCTCGCCGACGACGATGCCGGTGCCATGATCGATGAAGACGCCGTTGCCGACCGGCACCGCGGGGTGGATGTCGACGGCGAAGACCTCCGAGACGCGGCTCTGCAGGAAGAACGCCATGTCGCGCCGGCGGTGCTGCCACAGCCAGTGGCTGATGCGGTGCCACTCCAGCGCGTGGAAGCCTTTGAAATAGAGGAACGGCGTCACATAGCTCTCGGCGGCCGGGTCGCGCGTGCGCGTCGCGACGAGATCGGCGACGGCGGCGCGGACGATCGCCGGATCGTCGGTCATCGCCGTCATGGCGAGATCGGCCAGCCGCTCGACCGGCATGATGCCTTCGCCGAGCTTGCGCGAGAGGAGCGCGGCGAGCGCCGGGGCGAAGCCCGAATAGCGCAGCACGGCGAGATCGAGGAAGCCGCGCAGCACCTCCTCGCGTGCGGCGACGCGCACCGCTTCGACGCGCAGGATCTCCCACAGCTCGCCGTCATTGCTCGGAACGCTCAGCTCCTGCGCCGAGCCGATATCCTGGGTCGAGAGGTCGATGTCGTTCATGTCCGGCACTCCTCGACCAAGCCTAGCACGGCGCGGCGGGAGACGCGACACGAGGAGTTCTCATCGAACATATCAAAACTTTTCATGCCGGCGCTGAGCGCCATGGTGGCCGCGCCGCGACGCCCGCAATCGTCATTGCAGCGTCGGCCGATCATCCTCTGGGTGGAACGTGATCTGATCGATGATCTCCAAGCTGCCGGCATCGAGCGGATGCGCGATCGACGCGCCCCGCCGATCGCGTCCGTATTGAAAGATCTGCGCCAACAAGACGATCCGCACGGCCGTCCCTCCACGCGTCAGGGGAAGCAGGAGCCGCGAGGTGTCGACATGATTGTCGGGGTGGCGAAAGCGGCTCGCTGCGAACATCGGCGCCGCCTTGGTGCGGAGCTCGGCGTAAAGCGCATTGACGTAGGCGAGGTACTTGCCCTCGAGATACTCGTCGGCGCAGCGCCCCGTATTGTCCCGTTTGTGATGACGGACGATCTCCGTCCCAACCAATCGGAGCTTCAGCCGGTCGTCGTCGGTGATCTCGATCAAAGCGAGATGGGGCAGGATGAATTTGGGCATGTCCAACGGGTCGACGTCCCGCCGATCCGGCATCGGTCGTCCCGCCCTCTTGCCGTCCCAGTAGCGGTATGCCGCAACGAGGACCGGATCGCGGCTAAACAAGTGAAGGGCACAGTCCCGCATCCCCAACTTCTCCGCGAAAAGCTCGACCTATTGTAACATCGTGAGGCGGGTCAGCGTGTGTGAGGTAGTTCACACTCGCTACGGCGCGCTCCAATCATGTCTGGCGTTCGTGGCGGGAGACTGCAACGCCACCGCAATGCAGCCCTGCCGCGCCCGACAGCGCGCTGATGCGCGAGTTCTGATAGGGTTCGCTCGTCCCGATCTCGGGAGGAAGGGCATTGTCTCGCCATGGTCTTGCTGTCTCGCGCCGTGCCGCAGGGAGCGCTCGAACATCCCGAGCGAACGCTTGCCGGCATCGCGATGGTGCTTGCCGCGATGTTCGTCTTCAGCGGCATGGACGGCCTCTCGAAGATTCTCGCGCGCGACTATCACCCGGTCGAGATCTCGTGCCTGCGTTTCTTCTTCACGACGCTGGTCCTCGTGCCGTTCATCTGGCGCTCCTCGTCGCCAGTGTGGCGGACGAACATGCCGCTGCTCCAAATCGGCCGCGGGTTCTGCATGGTCGGCTCGTCGATCTTGTTCATCTTTGGCCTCGCCCGGCTGCCGATTGCCGATGCGACGGCGATCGGCTTCGTCGCACCGCTGCTCGTCACCGCTCTCTCGATCCCATTGCTTGGCGAGACGGTGGGGCTCCGGCGTTGGACGGCGGTCGTCCTCGGCTTCGGCGGGGTCCTGATTGTTGTGCGGCCGGGCACCGGCGCATTCGACCCGGCCGCAATCTACCCGCTGCTCTCAGCCGGTTCCTGGGCTCTCGGCCTTATTCTGACGCGCAAGATGCGCAATGCCGATCCGGTGCTGACGACGTTGCTCTACTCGACCTTGGTCGGGTTTGCTGCGGGAGCCGTCGTGCTGCCCTTCGTCTGGCGCCAGCCAACGGCGCTCGACTGGGCGCTCATCGCCGTTCTCGGCGTGCTCAACGCGATCGGGCAATCCCTCATGGTCGTCGCCCTCAACCGCGCGGCGGCTTCTCTCATCGCACCGTTCTCCTACAGCCAGATGCTGTGGTCGGCGCTCATCGGCTACTTCGTCTTCGCGACAATCCCGGATGCAACGATGTGGGTCGGCGCTGCCATCATCATGGCGAGCGGCCTCTATACCTTGCACCGCGAGCGCGTCGTCGCGCAGCAGCGCCGGCGCTTTGCAGCAACGAGTGCTTAAGCGAAAGAGGGAGCGCCTCCACCATGCCGCCCAGTCACCCGCTCGATGACCCCAGCGTCTTCGCCGCGCCGCCGAGCTTCATGGGCGTGCCGTTCTCGCGCGATCTCTCGAACAGCAAGGCGGCGATTCTCGGTATTCCGTTCGATTGTGGCTATCACCCGGTGCGCATCGGGTCGCGGCTCGGTCCCGGCGCCATCCGCGAGCAATCGGCGCTGGTGCGTCCCTATGAGCCGCCGCTGCAGGACTATAATCCGCTAGAGCGTCTCGGCCTCGTCGATTGCGGCAATGCGCGCGTCGTTCCCGGCAATGTCGACGTCTCGTATCCGGCGATCGAGGAAGCGGTGTGGCGGATCGTCGCCGCCGGCGCCGTACCGGTGACGATGGGCGGTGACGGCGCGGTGACCTTGCCGCAGCTTCGCGCGCTCCACCGCAAGTATCCCGATCTCGCCCTCCTCCATATCGATGCCCACACCGACACCTATCCGGGCGAGGGGCGGGACCGCTACAACACGGCGACGACCTTTACGCGCGCCTCCGAGGAAGGTCTTCTCGACACGATGAACTCCTTCCATATCGGCGCGCGCGGCCCCGTCTATATGCCTGAGGTCTTCGAGCATACGCGCCAACACGGCTACCGCCTCGTCAGCGGCGTCGATCTCGCGGCGCGCGGCATCGCATCGGTCATCGAGGAGGTCCAGAAGACGCTCGCCGGCCGCCCCGTCTATCTCTGCTTCGACATGGATTTCTTCGATCCCTCCTGTGCCCCCGGCGTTTGCACGCCGGCTTGGGGCGGCGCCAGCGCGCGCGAGGGGTTGGCTTTGCTGCAAGGCCTTGCCGGGCTCAGGATCGTCGCCTGCGACGTCAACACGGTCAGCCCGCCGCACGATGTCGGCGGCATGACGGCGTTCCTCGCGGCGACGGTGATGCTGGAATGCCTTTTCCTTGTCTGCCGGTCGCTCGGATTGGCCTCGCACGGATAGCGGGACGGCGCTCGGCTATTTTGCCGCGGGCTTCGCCGCACCGCCCATGCCAAGTGACTGCGCCAGCATCGCCGCCGGGCCCTCGAGGCCGCCGCTCCCGACGACGAGCGTGCTCGGCATCGGCAACCCCTTGAGGATCTCGGGATGCTGACCCAAGAGGTCGAGGATGAGCTTCAGCTGGTTCAGCTGGAGCACGCTGTCCTTGCCGAGCACGTTGGTCTGCGCCTGCTGACCGGCGGCTTGCTCCTCGAGGAAGCGCCGCTCGGCGCGGCCGTTGGCGGCCTGGCGCTCCTCGTTCTGCTTTGCCACCTGGACCGCGATCTGCGCCGTCACGAGGCTGCTCTGCTGATCGGCAGTAGCCCGGGCCTGCTCGGTCTTCTGGCGCTGCTCTTGCGCCACCTGCTCCTGGACGTAGGCGGCGCGGAGTTGGCCCGCGAGCTGCTCGCGCTGGCGGGCGACGAGCAACTCCGGCGGGATCGCCGCCTCGCCGTAGCGGATCTCCTTGACGTCGACGCCGGCGCGCCGGGCATCGATCTCGACGAGGCGCAGCACCTCCGCCTCGAGCGCCGGTCGTTGGTTGACGAGGTCGAGGACCCGCACCGGCCGCGTCGCCGTGACGTCCGTGCCGTCGGGACCCTTCTCGGTCACCGTGATCTGGCCGCCGGCGACGTTGCGGACGATCGAGCGGATGCCCGGGATGATGATACGCTTCTCGATCTCGGCGAGCGTTCCGACCGCGGCGACGACGATCGGCGCGTTCTCGGGCTTCACCTGGATCTGGGCGCGCAGCTCCTGCGGCACTTCCCAGCCCTCGACCTTGGTCGTGACCGCATCGTCGCTCGACTTGGGGTCGACCGGCATCTGCACGGCGCGCGGCGACTGGACGATGTCGCCCTTGCTGTCGATCGCGAGGTCAATGTAGCGGCGGGTGTAGCCGCCCTTGAACTCGAGCGCCTGGACCCGAGTGTCGACGGCGATGACGTCGTAGGCGTCCTTGTTGAGGTAGTAGTCGCCGGGTTGCAGCGAGACGCTCCAGATGCCCTTGCAACCGGGCGGCACCAGCTTCGCAGAGAGGCCGTCGGCGTCGGTTGCGGCCTGCGTCTCGGTGCAGATTTTGCCTTTTTCGGAGATCGTCGAGCGCACGACGCCGACGAAGCCGGCCGGGATCTTGGTGATCGAGGTGTCGAGCGGGCTCTTCTCGACGGTCCGGCCGCGGAAATCGTAGACCTCGTCATCGTTGGTCGTCTGGTCCTTGCCGTTGACGGCGTAACCGATCTTGATCTGATAGAGATCGAGGTTAAGCGGGTAACGTCCGGGCTTCAGGATCGACGCCTGGAGGCCCTTTTGCCCGTGATTCTTCATGAAGTATTCGGCGTCGAGCATGCTCTGGAAGATCGCATCCGGCCAGGCGTCGGCCATGATCTGGCCCTCGGGCAGCGGATCGCCGTCGAGCGTGACGATGCGCCCGTAGAACCCGGTCGGCACCGTCACCATCGGCAGCAGCTCGATCGCGTTGATCACGGTAACGGCCGGTGAGAAGTGGAAGCCGGGGGTGAGGATCCGCGCCTGGAAGCCGGTCTCGCCGTCGGCGGCGATCACCCGCCCGACCTCGAGGGTCCGCCCGCCATAGATCTTGCGAATGACCCCGACTTTGTCGGCAGGGACGTTGATGAAGCTGGTTGAGACCAGGAAGAAAAGTGCAAGGACGATGCAGCCGGCTCGGACCGCCAACCCGGCGATGGTCGGCAGTCGGCCGCCGAAAAACCGTGGCGCCACCACAGCGGCGGCGATAAGTGCGAGCATGAGAACAATGGAAATCATTGAAACCCCCCAAGCCGGCCGTGACCAGTGGTCGATGTCGGACCAGCACTCCGGCCAAAGGCGAATTCGATCCGCTCTTGCGATCTTATCCTATTTGGCGAACCATCGTCGCGCTGTACGACGAAGCCGAGAATTGGCGGGCGGAGGGGGGGATGGGTGAAGTTGCCAGCCTATGCGTTGCGGTCAGCTTATCCGACATTCCGGGATGACGAAGTCGGGTGAGACCTTCTCGTCCCGATACACTTGGCCGGTCCCCACATGGCGATACACCATCGATTTCTCATCGACGGATTGAATCTCATAGATTTCATGAAAAGAGGCCGGCAAACCATTGATCGAATTTGTTTTCGTTTGATAAAGATTGTCGCTTAACGACCACGTTCCGGCTTCGACTTGATCCAAAGTGAGAATGCAATTGTCATAGTGCCGAAACTCGATCTCGAACGACCCATCGGGAAATCGATGCATCAGTTCTTGCGTCGTCGTCTTCAAGGCGGGTTGGTAAGCCTCGCCATACCAGACGCCGTCGATCGAAAAATCAAACGCCGAAGCCCGCGCCGCGAGGAGGATCAGAATGACGATCCACGAACTGCGCATCGGGAGGCGGCGAGGGCGAGAGGAGCGCGGCAGAAGTGATCCGGCATCGCTGCCGAGGAACCGGATGGGCGCGGCTCCTCGGATCAGCCGATAAATGGACTGATTGCGGCGCGAGTCAGGCCGCCTTCTTGCCGCCCTGCGCGAACGCGGTCGTCTCGTCGAGCGCCTTGCCGAGCCGCTTCAGCAGCTCGTCGATCTCGCTCTCGGTAATGACGAGCGGCGGGCAGACGCCGATCGAATCGCCGAGATTGCGGATGATGAGACCGTGCTCCTGCGCGCTTTTGGCAAAGAAGGCACCGATCCCGGCCTTCGGGTCGAAGGGCTGCTTTGTCTTCTTGTCCTGCACCATTTCGAGCGCGCCGATGAGGCCGATGCCGCGCACCTCGCCGACGAGCGGGTGGTCGGCGAATTTCCGCAAGCCCTCCTGGAGACGCGGTGCGACCTTGCGGACATGATCGAGGATGTTCCGTTCCTCGTAGATCTTCAGCGTCTCGACCGCGACAGCCGCGCAGACCGGGTGGCCGGAATAGGTGTAGCCGTGCCCGAAGACGCCGATCTTGTCGCTTTGCGTAAGGAAGGATTGATAGAGCGGCTCGGAGATGATCGTCGCCGAGATCGGCAGGTAAGCCGACGACAGCTGCTTTGCGACGACCAGGATGTCGGGCTTGATGCCGTAGGTCTGACTGCCGAACATGTTGCCGGTGCGGCCGAAGCCGCAGATCACCTCGTCGGCGACCATCAGCACGTCGTGCTTCTTCAGGACCGCCTGGACCTTGTCGAAATAGGTCTTGGGCGGCAGGAGGACGCCGCCGGCGCCCATGATCGGCTCGGCGATGAAGGCGGCGACCGTGTCGGGCCCCTCGCGCTGGATCAGGGCATCGAGGCTCTCGGCCATGCGGGTCGCGAAATCCTCCTCGCTCTCGCCGGGCTTGCCGTAGCGATAGAAGTGCGGGCAATCGGCATGGCGGATGTTCGCGATCGGCAGGTCGAAATCGAGGTGATTGTTGGGGAGGCCCGTGAGGCTCGCCGCCGCGACCGTGACGCCGTGATAGCCCTTGACGCGTGAGATGATCTTCTTCTTGCGCGGCCGGTTCAGCGCGTTGTTGTAGTACCACACGAACTTGACGACCGTGTCGTTGGCTTCCGAGCCGGAATTGTTGAAGAACACTTTCGACATCTTGACCGGCATCATCGCCAGCAGCCGCTCCGCCAGCTCGATGACGACGTCGTGCGATTTCTGCGAGAAGATGTGGTAGTAGGGCAGCTTGCGCATCTGTTTCGCCGCCGCTTCGACGAGACGCTCCTCGCCGTAGCCCAGCGATACGCACCAGAGCCCGGCGAGGCCTTCGATGTATTCCTTGCCGGCATCGTCCTTGACGTAGATGCCTTTGCCCTCGGTGATGACGAGCGGCCCCTCGTTCGCGTTCTTGCGCAGATGCGTGTAAGGATGGAGGACTGAGGCAATGTCTCGGCTCGCATTCGAATTGCCCCGGGCAATCGTGATCTTGTCGTCCATCTCCGCTTCCTCCTACAGAATCCTCGCAGCATCGCGTTGGATGCCATCATTGGTCCGTGACAGTGCGAGTGTCAAACCGGCGCGTTGGCGCTCAATGCAGCTATGCGCGGCGGCGGGTCGTGTTGTCGCCGTCAACCGTGAACTTGACGGCCTAGGTAGGGCGGCGTAGCGTCCAAAGGCTCAAATAAAAATGCGAGGGGATCAAATCGCCGACAATGCGCGCGTCGGCTTCAATGGAGGATGAGCCATGCCCAAGTATTTGATCCAGGCGTCCTATACCGCGGAAGGTTTGAAAGGACTCCACAAAGACAAGGCTTCGGGCAGGAGAGAGGCACTAAGTCACTCGATCGCGGCGCTCGGCGGCAAGCTCGAGGCGATGTACTACGCGCTGGGGCAAGACGACGTCGTGGTGATCGCCGATTTGCCCGATACCGCGAGCGTGGCGGCGCTGTGCCTTGCCGCATCGGGTTCGGGCTTGGTGCGCACGCACACTACCGCGCTGATGACCGTTGAGGAAACGGATCACGCCCTCAAGAAGAGCGTCGACTATCGTGCGCCGGGCCACAAACATTAGGGAAGAAGCCGGCGGGGTGTATTGCAAAATGCATCCCGCCGGCAACGCGACAGGCCGCTGGCCGGTCGCGGCAGATCATCGCCATTCGTAAACGTCCATCGCCAGGACGCCGTGGGTGGTGCTGGCGTGGACGCGGCGTCCAGTGGCATTCGGACCGGCGGCGCCGAGCGCGGTGAAGAGCGGCAGGAGGTGCTCTTCGCTCGGATGGTTGCGCGTTGCCTCGGGTGCGCGGCGGCGGTAATCGAGCAGATCGGCCCGGCGTCCATCCTCGACGCTGTGCGCGAGCCAATCGGCGAAGGCGCTGACCCAAGCCGGCGGCGCGGCGTCGACCGCGCCGCCGCGGAATTCTCCGAGATTGTGCGTGGCGCTGCCCGAGGCGAGCACCAGGACACCGTCCTCGCGCAACGGCGCCAACGCCTCGCCGACGCGAAATTGGTGCGCCGGACCGAGGTGGCTCTGGATCGAGAGCTGGACGACCGGGATGTCGGCCTGCGGATACATCAGCATCAGCGGGACCCAGGCGCCGTGATCGAGGCCGCGCGGCTCGAGCCGTGCCGTCATCCCGGCGGCGCCGAGCAGATCGGCGGCCCGGCGCGCGAGCGCGGGATCGCCGGGCGCCCTATAGCGCATCTCGTAGAGCTGACGCGGGAAACCGTAGAAATCATGAATCGTCTCGGGCATCGCCGCAGCATCGAGGGTCGGCGCCGCCGTTTCCCAATGGGCGGAGACCGCCAGGATCGCGGTTGGCCGGCCGAGTGCGGCGCCGTAGCCGGCAAGAAAGTCCCGTGCCGGCGTCGGCGTCAGCGGCAGGGTGGGGGCGCCGTGCGAGACGAAGACAGTAGGAAGTTCAGGCATCGGTCGGGCTCCAGGAATTGTCGTTCTCTCGCAAGATTTCGGATGAACGCTGCATTTTGCAATGCGTCATCATGGATAAGGCGAGCCGCCAACGCCATGCTTGGTGATGGCGATTGACAGGTCGGCCCCGCGGCATATCCTCTGCCGCCGGAACCGACGCCCACGCCGCGAGAGGACGCGAATCGCGCCGGCGGATCAAGAAGAGACGTCGGCCGCTGAATGGGAGGCCGCTTCATGCATAGGGGATTAATCGCGGCGGCGGCGGCGCTGATCGCTTTCGTGCAGGCGCTATCAGCGGATGCGAAGACCTTCCGGTTCGCCAATGACGGCGATGTCAATTCGATGGACCCGTACGCACGGAACGAAACCTTTCTTCTGACCTTCGTCGGAAACATCTACGAGCCATTGGTCGGGCGCGACAAGCAGCTCAAGGCGGCGCCGATGCTCGCGACCGAATGGAGCCAGACGAAGCCAGAAACCTGGCGCTTCAAGCTGCGCCAGGGCGTCAAGTTCCATGATGGCTCACCCTTTACCGCGGACGACGTCATCTTCTCCTTCGAGCGCGTCCGGATGGATGGATCGAATCTCAAGGCGGTGGTCGCCACGGTCAAATCGGTGAGAAAGGTCGACGGTGACACCGTCGAGATGACGACCGACGGACCGGACCCGATCCTGCCCGAGGAAATCACCAACTGGTACATGATGAGCAAGAGCTGGGCCGAGAAGAACAACGCGGTCAAGCCTGCCGATCTCACCAAGAGCGAGGATTTCTATGCCTCGCGCCACGCCAACGGCACCGGTCCCTTCATCCTTGGGGAGCGCGAGCCGGAGGTGAAGACGACCCTCGTCAACAATCCGAATTGGTGGGGTAAGCCCGAGCACAATCTGACCGAGGTGACATTTACCCATATCGGCAATGATTCGACGCGCGTCGCCGCTCTGCTCTCCGGCGAGATCGACATGATGTACACCGTTCCGCCGCAGGACATCGAGCGCATCCGCCGGACGAGCGGGATGAAGATTTACGAAGGACCGGAGCTGCGCACGATCTTTCTCGGCTTCGATCAGACTCGCGATGAGCTCATCGACTCGAATGTGAAGGGCAAGAATCCGTTCAAGGATGTGCGCGTGCGCCGCGCCTTCTATCAGGCGATCGATGAGACCGCGATCAAGGCCAAGGTCATGCGCGGCGCCGCGACGCCGACGGCGCTGATGATCGCGCCGGGCGTCCACGGCTTCGACAAATCCCTCAACGACCGCTATCCCTACGATGTCGGTGCAGCGAAGAAACTCCTCTCCGAGGCCGGCTATCCCAACGGCTTCGAGCTCGGCATGGACTGCCCGACCGATCGCTACGTCAGCGACGAAGCGATCTGCCAGGCGGTGACCGCGATGCTGGCGCGCATCGACGTCAAGGTGAATTTGAACGCCCAGACGCGCTCCAAATACTTCGCCAAGATCCTCGGACCCGGCTACAACACCAGCTTCTTCATGCTCGGTTGGACACCGACGACGTATGACGCGCACAACGCGCTCTTCAACATCATCGCCTCGCGTTCGGCGGAGGCCGGAACAGGGCTCTTCAATGTCGGCGGCTATTCGAACAAGCGGGTCGACGAGCTGACGAAGATGATACAGATCGAAACCGATCCGCAGAAACGACAGACCGAGATCAGCGAGGCAATGAAGATTCACAAAGAGGAGTTCGGGCACATTCCATTGCACCAGCAGGCGGTCGTTTGGGCGGCGCGCGACAACATCGACCTGGTGCAGCTCGCCGACAATTTCTTCCCGCTGCGCTATGTGCGCGTGAAATAGTCGACATGCATCCTCGACGCGGGCCGAGAGATAAGATCCGGGATTTTACCCGGCGCCGCTCATGATCGCCTTCGTGATCCGCCGCCTGCTTCAATCGGTTGCCGTCATGCTGACGGTGGCCTTCATCGCCTTCGCGCTTTTCAACTTCGTCGGCGATCCGATCAACAACATGGTGGGGCAGGACACCACCCTCAAAGAGCGCGAGCAACTGCGCCAGAACCTCGGGCTCAACGATCCCTTCATCGTCCAGTTCGCGCGTTTCGTCGGGCACGCCGCCGAAGGAAATTTCGGCCTTTCCTATCAATATGCGCGTCCCGTCTCGCAGCTTATTGCCGAGCGTTTGCCGGCGACGCTCGAGTTGAGCTTTGTCGCGGCAAGCTTCGCCCTCTTGCTCGGCTTGCCGATG
>JBGPOZ010000137.1:0-12922 GCA_041488295.1 Allostellaceae bacterium | reverse complement strand
CGGTGGCGAATTCGGCCGGAGGGTACGCCTTTCCGGTCGACGATTGGATCCGCTTCGATCGCTTCCTCATCCTCGGGTCCGAGGACGGGAGCTACTACGCCGGCGAGCGCACCTTGACGCGCGAGAACGCCGAGGCCGTGATCCGCTGCATTGCCGCGGACGGAGCGCGCGCGGTTGCGCGCATCGTCGAGGTGAGCCTCAGCGGACGCGCGCCGAAGAACGATCCCGCGATCTTCGCGCTCGCGCTGGCGACGGCGCTCGGCGACGAGGTGACGAAGCGCGCGGCTTTCGCGGCGCTGCCCAAGGTGGCGCGGACCGGAACGCATCTCTTCCAATTCGCCGAAGCGGTTCAGGCGATGCGCGGGTGGGGACGCGGGCTGCGCCGGGCGATCACGGGGTGGTATCTCGCGCGCCCGGTCGATGAACTCGCCTATCAGGCGGTGAAGTATCGGCAGCGCGACGGCTGGTCGCACCGCGACCTGCTGCGCCTCGCCCACCCGCTGACCGACGAGCCCGCTCGGCGCGCGCTCTTCGACTGGGTGTGCCGCGGGACCATCGCGCCGGAGCTGCCGGCGATCCTCCGCGGTTTCGCCGCGCTCGCGACGGCGGCGTCGGTGGAGGAAGCGGCGTCGCTCATCCGCGCGCATGACCTGCCGCGTGAGGCGGTGCCGACGGCGCTGCTGGACGAGGCGGAGATCTGGCGCGCGCTGCTCGAGCGGATGCCGCTCACGGCGCTCGTGCGCAACTTGGCGAAGCTGACGTCGGTCGGCGTGCTGAAGCCGCTGGGCGACAGCTTGCCGCTGGTCTTGTCGGCATTGGGAGACGCCGAGCGCATCCGCCGCGCCCGGCTGCACCCGCTGGCGATCCTCATCGCCTTGCGCATCTATGCGCAAGGAAAGGGCGACAAGGGGCAGCTCGCCTGGGAGCCGGTGCCGCAGATCATCGACGCGCTCAACGCCGCGTTCTACACGGCGTTCGAGAGCATAGAGCCGACCGGGAAGCGCCTGCTGCTGGCGCTCGACGTCTCCGGCTCGATGAGCTCCGGGCGTGTTGCCGGCACGTCACTGACGCCGCGCGAGGCGTCGGCGGCGATGGCCCTGACGACGGCCGCGACGGAAGCGAGCTACCACATCGTGGGGTTCACCGCCGTCGCGGGGCGGAGCTGGGCCGATGGGAGCGGCATGACGCCGTTGCCGTTGACGCCGTCGATGCGGCTCGACGACGCGGTGCGGGCCGTGTCGGCGCTCGATTTCGGCCGCACCGACTGCGCCTTGCCGATGCTCTATGCGCTCGAGAAGCGGCTCGAGGTGGATGCCTTCGTCATCTACACCGACAGCGAGACCTGGGCGGGGAAGATCCACCCCGTTCAGGCGCTTCGAGAGTACCGCGAGCGCAGCGGGATCGCGGCGAAGCTCGCCGTGGTCGGGATGGTGTCGAACGGCTTCAGCATCGCCGATCCGAACGACGCCGGGATGCTCGACATCGTCGGCTTCGACACCGCCGCGCCGGCGGTGATCGCCGACTTCGTCCGGCGATAACGGGAAGCCGCCACGCCGAGGCATTCGCCGAGGCGTGGTGGCGCTCCGTGCGCTATGATCAGTCGGTCTCCTACGCCAGCGGACCCGTCGACGCCGCCGGTCCGCTCGTGCTTGTCGCGGATCGCTGCGACAGCGCGGCGGCGTGCTCCGCGGCATCGAAGCTCTTCTTGATCAGCCAGAAGTCGAACCAGATGCCGAAGGCGAAGAGCGCGAGGCCGAAGGTGTACATGCCGGTGTCGTAGGCGCCGGCGGCGAGGATGAGGCCGATGATGCCGAGGATGGTGACGAAAGCGCCAAGGATCCATTCCGTCATGGGGGCGTGCTCCGGGGTTGCGAGGAGGCTTCGGGTGGCGTCGATCGCTGCGGTTCCGACTCGTCGAAGAGGATCCGTCCGGCGGCGCCGTCGAGATCGTCGAACTGACCCGCATGCAACGCCCAGAGGAAGGTGACGAGACCGACGAGGCCCATCGCGAGCGCGATCGGGATGAGAAAGAGGAGACCGGTCACGATCCCCTCCCGAGACGCAGCGCGTTCGCCACGACGAGGATCGAGGATGCCGACATGGCGGCGGCGGCGATGAGCGGCGTCACCAAGCCGGCCATGGCGAGCGGCACTGCGGCGAGGTTGTAGCCGAGCGCGAGGCAGAGATTCTGCCGCACCAGGCGCCCGCTGCGCCGCGCCACGTCGAGCACCTCGGGCACGGCTTCGAGCGACAACCCTTGGAAGACGATGTCGGCGGCGGTTTGGCAGAGATCGGCGGCGGTCGCGGGAGACATCGAGACATGCGCTGCCGCGAGAGCCGGCCCGTCATTGAGCCCGTCGCCGACCATGAGGACGCGCGCACCCGTTGCCCGGAGGCGATCGAGCGTCCGGCACTTTTCCGACGGCGTCACGCCGGACGACCACGCGGCGATTTCGAGCGCCGCCGCGACGACGCTCACCGGCTCCGCTCGATCACCCGACAACAGCAAGATCTTCTTGCCCGCGGATTTGAGCCGCTTCACCGCCGCGGCAGCGTCGGGCCGCAGTGCATCGCTGAAGCAGAAACGCACCGGCGGATACCCGGGCCTCGCGAACCACAATTCGGAATTGCTTCCCTCGTCCGCCACAGTTGCGTCGATCCCGCACCAACGGCGGCTGCCGAGGCGCACCTCTCCTTCGGCGGTCAGGCGGCTGAGGCCCTCGCCCGGATGCTCCTCGACGCCGTCGGCGGCCGGCACATCGGGCGCGGCCCGGCAAAGGGCGCGGCTCAAGGGATGCCGGCTGCGCGCCGCAAGCGCGGCGGCGGCTTCAAGCGCGGCACGATCGATCTCCGGACCCGGCCGCAACTCCGGCCGACCGAGGGTGAGAGTCCCGGTCTTGTCGAAGACGACCGTGTCAACCTCGGCGAGGCGCTCGAGGGCGGTGGCGGATTTGAGCAGGATGCCGCGCCGGAACAGGCGGTTGCTCGCGACCACCTGCACCACCGGCACGGCGAGGCCAAGCGCGCATGGACAGGTGATGATGAGCACCGCCACCGCATTGAGAAGCGCCGTCTGCCACGGTCCGACGATCGTCCAGCCGATGAAGGTCGCAAGCGCCATGAGATGCACGGCCGGCGCGTAGCGACGCGCGACGCGATCGGCGAACACCACCAAGCGTGCGCGACCGCATTCCGCGGCTTCCATGAGGCGGATGATCTCGGCAAGAAATGTCCGCTCGCCGACGGCGGTCACCGCGATGTCGAGCGGACCCGCGAGGTTCAGCATGCCGGCGAGCAATTCGCTGCCCGACGAGACCGGCACCGGCAGCGTCTCGCCGTCGATCAGGCTCTTGTCGACCGTCGAGCGTCCCTCGGTCACGCGCCCATCCACCGGCACGCGCTCGCCGGCCGCGACCAGCACGATCTCGCCCGCCTTGAGCGTCGCGATCGGACGGCGCTCGGTCGTGCCATCCGCCGCTCGCACCGTCGCGGGCGAGGCCGCAAAGCGCATGAGGTGCTCCGCCGTCGAGCGCACGCGTCCGCGCGCGCGGCGGTCGAGATAGCGGCCGATGAGGAGAAAGAACAGCAGCATCACCACGGACTCGAAATAGGCGTGCGGGCCCGAGCGCGTCGTTTCCCAAAGACTCATGGCGGAAGCGAGCGTGACGCCGATCGCGATCGGCACGTCCATATTGGTGCGGCGCGCGCGCAACGCCGCGGCGGCCGAGCGGAAGAACGGCCGGCCGGCGTAGACGAGAGCCGGCAGCGCGATGAGCGCCGAGATCCAATGCAAAAGATCGCGCGTCGCCGGCCCCATCTCGCCGGGGAAGCCGGCCCATATCGCGACCGAAAGCAGCATGACGTTGGCGCTGGCAAAGCCGGCGACCGCGAGGGCGCGCAAGAGCGCCCTCTCCTCCTCCGAAGCGTTGTCGGCGCCAGCGGGATCGAGCGGGACGATACGATAGCCAAGACGCTGCACGAGCCGGACCAGGGGCACGGCATCGTCGACACCGCCCCGCCAGCGCATCGTGAGCCGGCGACTAGTGAGATTGACCCGTGCCGTGATGACCGCGGGGTCCCGCTGCAGCGCCTGCTCGATGAGCCAAACGCACGCGGCGCAATGCAATCCGTCGACGAGAAGCGATAAGGATACGGTGCCGTCCTCTGCGGGGAGCGCAAGGATGGCGGCATCTTCCGAGGGCTCCTCGGGTGGCCGCGGCAGTCGCGTCGCGGAGTCGAGCGTGCGCCCCGCATAGTATCGGCCGAGCCCGAGCTCGCGGATGAAGGCGAAGGCGGCGGCACAACCGGCGCAGCAGAAGGCACCGTTCTCGTGCGCCACGACCGGTGCGCTGCAATGAGCGCAGATCGTTTCGGTCACCGCGCGCGGCGAGGCCGCAGGCGAAAGGAGAGTCGCCGCAACGGTCATGGCGCGACAACGCGCTCGGCGAATTGATAGATTTGACCGCCGCGCGCGGCCGACACCCGCAGCTCCCACTGTCCGCCGCGCGCGAGAACGATCGGCGCCTCATAGACGCCGGAGCCCGCGCCCAGCAGCGCCAGATCCTGCTCGGGCAATGGTTCGATCGGCCGGACGATGGCGACCTTGACCGCGAGGTCGTCGAGCGGCGCGCCGTGGCCATCGCGCAGCTGCACGATGATCCGGCCATCGAGCCTGCCGCGATCGGGCGAAAACATCGCCGTGCCGCGCCAACCCAAGGCATCTTGCGCCGCGCCGTCGTCAAGGACGCGGTTGTAGCCGTTGCCGAGCTCGAACGGGTGCTGGGCGACCAACCCCGTATCGGAATGAAACGCGAAATATGCGAGCGCCCCGTTTACCGTCGCGATGATGACGAACGCGCCGGCAATCGCCCAGGGAACCCAGCGGCATTTGGAGAACGAGAGAATGAACCCGCTCATTAGCCTCGCCCCTTTATTTCGACGGACCGCGGAACGTCGCCTTGTATGAGACGATCTCGCCATCCTCGCGCGTGTGCGCAATGAAGGTGAAAGGCAGCTCGGCTTGGTTTGAGTGCTTCACATGCAGGTACGCATGAAACGTGCCGACGCTGTCAGCCCTCACCACCAGCAGTACCCCCTCCTCCGCGAGGATCGGCGGCTCCTCACCCTCGGCGACCTGCAGCATGGCACCTGGGAGGCCGTGCGCAGAGAGCTCGAAGGTGCGCGCGATCCCGCTCTTGTTCTGGATCTTGATCACATAGCTGTTGCTGATCGAGCCGTCCGAGAGCCGCACGAAGAGCGGATTGCGCTCGGGCAACACGGTGATGCTGGCGGTGCCGCGCGTCAGCAAGGTCGCGAGCATGATCCCCGCCGCCACCAACATCACCGCGGTGTAGATCAGAGTGCGCGGGCGAATGAGGTGCGGGTGCGCGGTCCCGCCCTGACGGTGCGCGATCAAATTCGCCGCGGTGTCGAAAGCGATGAGGCCGCGCGGTCGCTCGACGCGGTCCATGATGTCGTCGCAGGCGTCGATGCAAAGGCCGCAGCCGATGCATTCGAGCTGCAGACCGTCGCGGATGTCGACGCCGGTGGGACACACCGCAACGCAAGCATGGCAGTCGATGCAATCGCCGCGGCCTTCCCAGGTCTCGCCCTTGTGATGCTTGCCGCGCGGCTCGCCGCGCCAATCCCGATAGCTGACCGTCAAGGTCTGCTCGTCCACCATGGCAGATTGGATGCGCGGCCACGGGCACATGTAGGTGCAGACCTGCTCGCGCGCCCAGCCCGCCAGGAGATAGGTCGTCGCGGTGAAGAGTCCGAAGAAGAAATAAACCTCGGTCGAGGCCTGAAGCGTCAAGACGTCGCGCGTCACCGCCGGAGCGTCGTTGAAATACATGATCCAGGCACCGCCGGTCGCCGCAGCCATCACGAGCCAGACGCCGTGCTTTGCAAGCTTCTTTCCGAGCTTCGCCGACGACCACGGCTCCTGATCGAGGCGAACGCGCGCCATGCGGTCGCCCTCGATGAGGCGTTCCGCCCACATGAAGAGATCGGTCCACACCGTCTGCGGGCAGGTGAAGCCGCACCACATTCGTCCGAACAGGCTGGTGACGAAGAAGAGGCCGATCGCGCCCAGAATCAGGAGACCGGCGATGTAGTAGATCTCCTGCGGCCAGATCTCGAGGCTGAGGAAGTAGGCGCGCCGCCCCGGCATGTCGATGAGGAACGCCTGATCGGGATGGCCGGGGCCACGGCTCCAGCGCAGCCAGGGCGCGATATAGTAGATCGCGAGGCAGAGAATCAGCACCGCCCATTTGATGGAGCGGATCGGCCCGTTGACGCGGCGCGGGTAAACCTTCTGCCGATTGGCGAAGAGCGGAATGTCGCGGCTCGCCTCGTCATGCGAAGGGTCGAGGACGGGCAACACCATCGCGATCGCGTCCTATTGACTGCCGCCGAGGGAATGGACGTAGACCGTCAGCATCTTGATTGTGACGGGATCGAGGCGTTGGCCCCAGGACGGCATGCTGCCGCCGCGCGCGCGGGTGATGACGTCGACCACCGTCGCCTTGTCGCCGCCATAGAGCCAGATCTGATCTGTGAGGTTCGGCGCGCCGAGCTCCTGGTTGCCGGTGCCATTCTCGCCGTGGCAGGCGACGCAATTCTCGGCGAAGACTTTGGCACCGCGCGCCAACGCCTCGGGCGGCGCCTTCGTGCCGGAGAGCGAGAGCACATAATCCGCGACATCGCAGATCTGCGCCGCCGTCAGCATGCCGTCGAGGCCGAAGCGCGGCATCGCCGATTGACGCGAATCCGGATCATCGTTGCGGATGCCGTGGGTGATGGTCTGCTGGATCGCCTCTAGCGTGCCGCCCCAAAGCCAATCGTCATCGGCGAGATTGGGAAAGCTTGGCGCCCCTGCCCCGCCGACGCGATGGCACGGCACGCAATTATCGGCAAAGGCCGCCTTGCCTCCCGCCACCGCGAACGGAAAGAGCTGCGGGTCCTTGCGGATGGTCGCGAGGTCCGCCGTGCGGATGCGGTCGAGGATCGGCGCCTGAAGCGCGGCGACAGTCGTCATCTCCTGGTCGACCGCGCGGCGATTGGTGTAGCCCAACGTGCCTTTGGTGTGACCCGTCACCCACGGCACCGCCGGATAGAGCACGGCGTAGACCGCCGCAAAGGCGATCGTGGCGTAGAAGGTATAGAGCCACCAGCGTGGCAGCGGCGTGTTGAGCTCGCGGATGCCGTCCCACTCGTGTCCGGTGGTCTCGCGTCCGGTGAGGGAATCCTTTTCGCCTTTGGTCGGCATGGCTGAAATTTCCTAGCGAGCCGGCTGATCGTCGTTGAACGGGATGCGGCTGTGCTCATCGAGCTCCCGGCGACGTCGGGGCCGGCAGAACGCGAACAGAATTCCCGCCATCAGCACCACGATCCAGACCATGAAGAACGGCCGCACGGCCATCGCGAAATGAAACCAGTCCATGCCAAAGGCTCCGCTATTGCGTGAGATCGGCGGGATCGACGTCGCGGAACTTCACTTCCGTGCCGAGCACCTGGAGATATGCGACGAGGGCGTCCATCTCCGTCACCTCGGCCGGCGTTCCGCCGATCGGCTTGAAGGTTGCAGCCCCGGGATAGCGCTTCAGCACGCCGGCGGTATCGCCGTCGGGATCGAGCTGCGCCAGCAGATCGGCCCTGGCACTGGCGATCATCTCGTCGCTGTAGGGCACGCCGACCGCCCGGTTGGCGCGTAGATGCTCGGCGATGTGGCCCATCGACAGCGGACGCGCGGCCATGAAGGCGTAGGACGGCATGATCGATTCCGGCACGACGTCGCGCGGATCCTTGAGATGCGCGATCTGCCACTCGTTCGAGTATTTGCCGCCGACCCGAGCGAGATCCGGACCCTGGCGCTCTGAGCCCCAGAGGAACGGGTGATCGTACATGCTCTCGGCGGCGAGGCTGTAATGCCCGTAGCGCTCGACCTCGTCGCGGAACGGGCGGATCTGCTGGCTGTGACAGAGATAGCAACCCTCGCGCACATAGATGTCGCGCCCGGCGAGCTCGAGCGGCGAGTACGGCCTCACCCCCTTCACGCGCTCGATCGTGGTCTCGATCGTGAACAGCGGCACGATCTCGACGATGCCGCCGATCGACACCGTGAGCAGGGTCAGCACCAGAAGCAGGATGGCGTTCTTTTCGATCGTCTCTTGGCGGAGCATCATGGCGCGGCCCCTCACTCTGCAGGCGCCGGGGCGAGAAGCGGGCGTTCCGCCGGCACGTCGCCGCGCATGGTGCGCCAGAGGTTGTAGATCATCATGACCGCCCCGGCGAGGAACATGACCCCGCCGAGCCCGCGCACGATGTAGAAGGGATGCATGGCAGCGACCGTCTCGACGAAGGAATATTGCAGGAAGCCCAGCTCGTCATAGGAGCGCCACATGAGGCCCTGCAGGATGCCCGCCACCCACATCGAGACGATGTAGAAGACGATCCCCAAGGTCGCGATCCAGTAGTGATAGGCAGCAAGCCGCGTCGAATAGAGGCCCGGCCGCTTCCACAGCACGGGCACGAGATAGTAGAAGGCGCCGAAGACGATGAAGGCGACCCAGCCGAGCGCGCCGGAATGGACGTGCCCGATCGTCCAGTTCGTGTAGTGGCTGAGCCCGTTCACCTGCCGGATCGACATCACCGGCCCCTCGAAGGTCGACATGCCGTAGAACGCCACCGCGGTGACGGAGAAGCGCAGGCCCGGATCGGTGCGCAGCTTGTCCCAGGCGCCGGAGAGCGTCATGAGGCCGTTGATCATGCCGCCCCAGGACGGCATCCACAGCATCACCGAGAACACCATGCCCAGCGTCTGCGCCCAATCCGGCAGCGCGGTGTAGTGAAGGTGATGCGGACCCGCCCAGATATAGAGAAAGATCAGCGTCCAGAAATGGATGACCGACAGACGGTAGGAGTAGATCGGGCGATCGGCTTGCTTCGGAAGGAAGTAGTACATCATCCCGAGGAAGCCGGCGGTGAGGAAGAAGCCGACCGCGTTGTGCCCATACCACCACTGGATCAGCGCGTCCTGCACGCCGGCCGACAGCGAGTAGCTCTTGCTGCTGTAGATCGAGACCGGCACCCCTAAATGGTTGACGACATGCAGCACGGCGATGGTGACGATGAAGGCGAGATAGAACCAATTGGCGACGTAGATGTGCGGCTCGCGCCGCTTGATGAGGGTGCCGAGGAAGATCAAGAGGTAGAGGACCCAGACGAGTGTCAGCCAGAGGTCGAGATACCATTCCGGCTCGGCGTATTCGCGGCTTTGCGTCACGCCTTCGAGGTAGCCGATCGCGGCGAGGGCGATGAAGAACTGGTAGCCCCAGAACACGAACCAGGCGAGCGGCTCGCCGCCCCACAACCTTGCGCGGCAGGTGCGCTGCACCACGTGGAACGAGGTGCCGAGAAGCGCGTTGCCGCCGAAGGCGAAGATCGCCGCCGATGTGTGCAGCGGCCGCAAGCGCCCGAAACTCGTCCATTCGAGGCCGAAATTGAGCGCGGGATATGCCAGCTGAAAGGCGATGAGGACGCCGGCGGCGAGCGCGGCCACGAGCCAGAACAGGCTCGCCACCACGAAGGCGCGCACGATCTCCTCGTTGTAGGGCTCGACCGTGTTTGCCATCGGAGCCGCGGCGACAGGGCGCATCTTATTTCCTCGGGCAGATCGTCAAAGATCGAATGCGAAAGCGATCCGAGAACCGCTTTTCGGTGCTATTTCTCGCCGGGGTTGCCGGCGCACGCCTTGATCTGGATCAAAGCATCGGGTCATCCCCAAGCCGGCCCGCCGAGCGCCAGTCCGGCAAGCACCACAGCAATAAAAAGCTGAAGCGGCGGCATCGCGGCTTGGGCGAGCCTGCGCCATCGCTGAGCAAGCCCGACGCGGGCGCACCCGATCGCCACCAGGCTGGGCGCGGTCGCCGCCGTGAAAGCCGCCATGGCCATGGCACCGCCAAGCGCGCTCCCCGTCCCCGCCGCCGCGGCGAGGGCGCCGTAAAGCAACCCGCAGGGCAGAAAGCCGAGCGTCACGCCGAGGACGTAGCTGCCGGTCCTGTCGTCGCGCTGCAGCAGGGGACCCGCAAGGCGTGCCAATGCCGTGCCCGCGCGGCCGGTGAGGCCGAACCCGCGCACGAGCGGCGGCAATAGTCCCAACCCAATGAGCGCCTGGATGAGAAAGAGCGCCGCCGCGACGAGCAGAAAGCCGGCAAGGACGGGGCGCAAGGCGATCGTCGCGGCGATGCCGTGACCGATGCTCCCGGCGATGGCGCCCAAGAACGCGTATGTCGTGGCGCGGCCGAGATGGTAGGGAATGAGGGCGCCGCGCACGAGGCGCAGGAATGGCGGCGCGCCGGACGCACTCGAAACTTGGGCGAGCACGAACGGCCCGCACATGGCGGCGCAGTGCGAGAAACTGCCAACAAGGCCCGCCACGAACAGAGCCGCGATCACGCCGCTCGCAGTGGCGCCGGGCATCGAAGCGGCGAGGTGCGCCGAATGATCCATGCCCGCAGCTCCTTGGCAGGTCCAAGAGAGCCGACACCCTCGCCGCAGCGGGGCCATGCCGCCATGACCTAGATCAAGCGCGCGCGCTGCCGAAGGGTCGCGTGCCCAGGCGATGAGTCATTCCCGCGCCTCGGCACCGAGGAAATGGCCGAGCGCCATCAGCGGCCTGATGCGGTCACAGACGATCTTGAAGGTCGCGAGCATCGGCACCGCGAGGAGCGCGCCGGCGACGCCCCACATCCAATACCAAAAAACCAGCGCGACGACGACAAGGACCGGGTTGAGCGTGAAGCGGCGCGCGAGCAGCATCGGCGTCACGGTCTCGCCTTCGATGAAGTGGATGACGAGGTAGATGCCGGCCGGCAAAAACGCCTGCCAGAGCGTGTCGAAGGTCAGCAGCCCGACAAGAAACAGGATTGCGACGCCAAAAAGCGGCCCGAGAATCGGCACGTAGTTCAGGAGAAATGCCACCGTGCCCCACAGGATCGGATCCGACAGGCCACAGAAATAGCTGGCAATAGCCGTCGCAACGCCGACGCCCGCATTCATCGCGCTGATCGTAACGAGATAAGCCGAGATATTGCTCTCGATCTCGCGCGAGATGTCGACGGCCTGCTTCTTGTTGGTAAGGGTCGGTAGAATCTCGACCAGACGGCGAAGAAACAGGTCGCCCGAAACCAGGAGGAAGAACAGCAGAACGACGGTCGTGAGCCCGCCGACCAGGAAAGCGCGCGTTCCGCTGAACAGGACGCCGCTGAGACCCGGCCCGACGACGGTCACGGACCGGACGTCGGTCGTCGGGCCTTCGGCCATCTTCTCGACTTCCTTGCTTGCCTTCTGCATGTCCTCGACAGGCTTCTTGAACATCGACAGTCGTCGTTCGAGGCGAGGCAGGCTTTCCGGAGCCTTCGCGACCCACTCGGAAGCCGGGCCCGACAGGGTGAAGCCAAGGACACCCAGGCTGCCGAAGAAGAGAGCGATCATGAGCAACGCCGCAATCACTTTCGGGACGTGCAGCCGCGCAAAGACGCGCATGCTCGGCTGCAGCAGCAGGTTCAGGACGAAGGCGAAGACGATCGGCAATACGATCTCGCTGGCGAAATAGAGCGTGTAGAGGATCAGAAGGCAGAAGATCCCGGTCAGCACAAGCGATTGCATGTCCTGCGGCAACGGCATTTCTTCCCGCTTCTCGGCAACGGCCTCATCCGCGTCAGCCGATTGGAGTTCGCCCAAATTCGCATCACTGCTCACGAGAACCCTCCAGGGTTTGCTCGTAAGCAAGTGCCGATGCTACCTCTGCGCCGAATAGGATGACGGCCCAGAAGATGTACATCCAAAGCAGGAAGATCGGGATGCCGGCCAGCGAGCCATAGACGGTGCCATAGGAGGACATCCTGGACACGAACAGCGCGAATGCGATCTTCAACGCCTCGATCAGCACCGCCGCAACCAGTGCGCCAACGATCGCCTCGCGCCAGCGCACCGGACAATTCGGGATGAAGCGATAGAGCAGCGCGATGGCGACGGCCTCGAGAACGAATGAGACGACCCGGGCAAGCGTCGCGAACAAAGCCGCGGTTGCATGCTCGACAATCACCATGCCCGCTCCGGCGGTCTGTGCCAGCGAGTCGAAATATCCCGGCAGGGAGAAGCCGACCCCGAGGAGAACCGGCCCAAGGGTCAAAATCATCCAATAGCCAAGGATGCGCTTGTGCCAATCCCGCGCCGACGAGACATGCCAGATGGTCTGCAAGTGGTCTTCGATCGTGGCGAGCAGCAGGATTGCCGTGACGACCAGCGCCATCGCACCGATCGCTGTCGTCTTGGCCGCGCTCGCCGCGAGATATTGGAACCACCACGCGGCGTGCTCGCCGACCTCCGGCGCGAAATTGTCGAGAAGCACGATCAGAAAGCGCTCGCGCGCGCCGCTGAAGAAAGGAAAGCCCGAAAAGATGGCGAGCACGATCGCCGTCAGCGGCACGAGCGACACGATGGTCGCATAGCTCAGGGCGCTGGCGCCGATCAGGCAGCGATCGGCGATGAAGCGGTGGACGCAATGGCGCGCAAATGCTTCGAGGCGCCGCACATTGGAGCTTGGCGGACGGACATCGTGGGCAGGTTCGACGAGCTTCGCGCGCCGCGATTTGCCGGTTTCTTTCTTTGATCGAACCGACGAGCGACTTCCGGTGGCGATCATCACTTGTCGCTTCCGGCAGCGAACCCGGCGAGGAGCGCCGTGATCAGGACGGCCCCTTTATGGTCCTTGAACAGGCGCATTGCGTCGGCGAGCACCAAGGAAGCTTCTGCGCTTGAGGGCGGCGGAATTCGCCGGCGCCTCATTCGGCGCCCTGTCAGCATCACCACGGCAAAGCCGATCGCGAGAAGTACAAAAGCGACGACGAGCGGCGCG
>JBGPOZ010000136.1:0-12983 GCA_041488295.1 Allostellaceae bacterium | reverse complement strand
GCGGCGCTCCGCTCGCGGAAGGGGCTATCGCGTCCGGCTTCGGTCAAGCTGCCGCGCATCGCCCGCATCTCCTCGGACGGCGTGTCGTCGACATAGGCCTTGCCGGCGCCGATCAAATGTTCGGCCCAGTCATAGAGCTGCGCGAAATAATCCGAGGCGAAGTAGAGATGCTCGCCCCAATCGAAGCCGAGCCAGCGCACGTCGCGCTTGATCGCGTCGATGTATTCCTGCTCCTCCTTCGTCGGGTTGGTGTCGTCGAAGCGCAGATTGCAATGGCCGCCGAATTCCTGCGCCGCGCCGAAATTGAGGCAGATCGACTTTGCGTGGCCGATGTGGAGATAGCCGTTGGGCTCGGGCGGAAAGCGCGTCACGATCGTCGTGTGGCGCTTGGCGTCGAGATCGGCCTCAATGATGTCGCGAATGAAGTCGCGGCCGATGTCGGGAGCGTTCTCGTTCGGCGTCATGTTCTCTCAATCGCGAAACAGATTGGTGATCGGATACCGCCGATCGCGGCCGAAGGCGCGGCGCGTGA
Organism: Allostellaceae bacterium; assembly: GCA_041488295.1. GTDB lineage: Bacteria > Pseudomonadota > Alphaproteobacteria > ATCC43930 > CGMCC-115725 > URHD0088. Next base: position 12,451 of record JBGPOZ010000136.1, on the reverse strand, counting down.
TCTTGACGCCGGGCGGCGCCTGGCGGCGTTTGTATTCGGCGCGATCGAGCATCTGCCAGACCCGGCGCACGGTCGCCTCGTCATGCCCGCGCTCGACGATCTTCGCCACCGGCATCTCGTGCTCGACGAGGCATTCGAGGATGTCGTCGAGGACGGCGTAAGGGGGCAAGGAATCCTGGTCGGTCTGGTTCGGCTTCAGCTCGGCCGAGGGCGGCTTGGTGATGACGCGCTCCGGCATGACGCGCCCCTCTGGGCCCTTGGCGCCTTGCGGCACATGCTGGTTGCGCCAGCGCGAGAGCGCGAAGACGGTCATCTTGTAGACATCCTTCAGCACCGAATAGCCGCCGCACATGTCGCCATAGAGCGTCGCATAGCCGACCGACATCTCGGATTTGTTGCCGGTCGAGAGCACCATCCAGCCGAATTTGTTGGAGAGCGCCATGAGGGTCATGCCGCGGGCGCGCGATTGGACGTTCTCTTCGGTGATGTCGCTCTGACGGCCGGCGAAAGACGGCGCCAGCATCTCGCCATATGCCTCCATCGCCGGACCGATATCGATCCGGCGCAGCTCGACGCCGAGAAGCCGCGCCGCCTCGGCCGCGTCCTCGAGGCTGTCGCGCGAGGTATAGGGCGACGGCATCATGACGCAATGGACCTTGTCGGGGCCGAGCGCATCGGCCGCAACCGCCGCGCTCAGCGCTGAATCGATGCCGCCCGAAAGGCCGAGCACGATGCCGGGAAAGCGGTTCTTCGTCACATAGTCCCTGAGGCCCAGCATCATCGCCTGATAGACCGCCTCGAGCCCCTCGATCGGCGCAACGAGCGCGCCCGTCTCGATCGTCCAGCGATCATCGGCGCCGCGCCGCCAGCGCAGCGGCAGCACCGCCTCGCGCCAATCGGGCGCCTGGAGGCAGAGCCGACATTCGGCGTCGAGCGCGAAGGAGCCGCCCTCGAAGACGAGTTCGTCCTGGCCGCAGATCTGATTGACGTAGAGCAGCGGCAGGCCGCTCTCCTTGATGCGCGCGCAGGCAAGCTGGATGCGCTCGTCGCGCTTTTCATGCTCGAAGGGCGAGCCGTTGATGACGATGAGAAGCTCGGCGCCAGTCTCGGCCAAGGTCTCGGTCACGTCGGGCAGCCACATATCCTCGCACACCATGATGCCGAGGCGGATGCCGCGAAACGGCACCGGTCCCGGGACGGGACCGGCGGCGAAGATCCGCTTCTCGTCGAAGACGCCGTAATTGGGCAGCTCGTGCTTGAGGCGCACCGCCGCCACCTCGCCGCGGTCGAGCAGGAGCGCCGCGTTGTAGACCTTGCCGTCCTGGCGCCACGGCGTGCCGACCAGGATCGCCGGCCCGGACACGGTCTCCTTGGCGAAATCGCGCACCGCCGCTTCGCAGGCTTCAAGAAAGGCGGGCTTCAGCACGAGGTCTTCGGGCGGGTAGCCGGCAACGCACAGCTCCGTCCCGACGACGAGATCGGCCTCGAGCCGCGCCGCCTCGCTTCGCGCGCGGCGCAGCTTCTCGATATTGCCGGCAATGTCGCCCAAGGTCGGATTGAGCTGGGCGATTGCCAAGGTGAGCTGGTCGGTCATCAAGGTCACTTAGGCTGTCCGGCGATGCGCCGACAGCTTCTATCTTAGCATCCCTGCCTTGCGCAAACCCCGCATCCGGGTTTCCGATCGGCCGGCGTAGGGGCAAACCCGTCCTACCGCTTGCGCAGCAGAAATTCCCGCCCCGCCTTCACCATCGGCTGATCGTCATAGGCGACGATATCGGCGGTGGCATAAGTCTCCGACCAGATCTCGGGAAGGTACGACCCCGTGCCGATGACGTGGATCGGCGCGTCCGCGACCGCCATCATGCGGCATTTGGCGGGGACGAAACCCGAGCTTGCGACGATCTTCACGCGCGGGAAACCGGCAGCATCGAGCGCCTGGCGGACGTGCCAGAGCGCCGCCGCCGAGACGCCGGTGCCGACGAGGTAGCGCAGCTCGGCCTCGGTGCGGAAGCCGCGGATCGCTTTCGGTGCATGGCGCTCCAGCACGTCGTAGGATTTGGCGAGGTCGAGCCCTTCGACGTATCGGCCGCCATGGGTGTCGAGGCGGATCGCAAGGGTGCCGGCGGCGGCGAGGTCGGGAAAGCGCCGGCAAACATCGAGGGTGTCGGTGACCTCGCGGCCGAAATAATCGACGAGCACCGTCAGATTCTCGTTGGGGTGCGCCTCGCGGAACATCTCGGCGGCGCGCAAGGTAGAGCCCGCATAGCCGATGAGGGCGTGCGGCATGGTGCCCCGCCCCTTCTCGTTGCCGAAGTAATGGGCGGTGGCGTCGGTCGCGTTGGCGATGAAGCCGACGGCGCCGACCTCGCGCCGCGCCGCCGCCGAGCCGACCGCCGCGGCATAGGCCATCATCGCCGCCATCTCGGCGCCGGCGCAGTGCCGCGCATCCATGGCAAGAAACGCCACCTTCGGCAGATCGACGCACATCGCATAGGCGTTGTAGGCGGCAACGCAGGGCGCGCCCAGCTTCTGCAGGAACAGCGTCTCGAGATCGACGAGATGGAAGAGGGAGCCCGAGATGTACATCATCGGCTCGCCGGCGCCGACCCATTCGCCTTCCTCGTAATTCAGCTCGATGTCGAAGCGCGTCTTGCGATCGACCGCCATCGCCTCGAGGAACTCGACGAGAAGGCGCGGCGTGCAGATGACCGGACGGCGCATGAAGACGGCGTAGGTCGCGCGGCGGTCGCCGAAGCGTCGGACGACCTCCTTCGTCTTGAGGAAGTATTGGTCGGTGAAGACCGGCACATCCTCGGGCCGCGTCGCCGGCTCATGGCCGTTGCGCGGTCCGCGTCGGGCGCCATCGGCGCTCATGGGATGCCTCCCCTCCTCGCGCTCACTCGGCGGCGCTGGCGTGGCGGAGCTGGAGGTTCCGCTTCTTCTTCAAGGCGTCGGCGATGAGGAAGGAGAGCTCGAGCGCCTGGCTCGCATTGAGGCGCGGATCGCACACCGTGTGATAACGGTCGGCAAGACTCGACTCGGTGATGGCCTGCGCGCCGCCGATGCATTCGGTCACGTCCTGCCCGGTCATCTCGAAATGGATGCCGCCGGCGTAGCTACCTTCGGCCTGGTGGACGGCGAAGAAGCCCTTCACCTCGGCGAGGACGTTGTCGACCGAGCGCGTCTTGTAGCCGGTCGAGGAGGTGACGGTGTTGCCGTGCATCGGATCGCAGCACCAGACGACCTTGCGCCCCTCGCGCGCGACGGCACGGATGAGCGGCGGCAGCAACTTCTCGACCTTGCCGGCGCCCATCCGCGCGATCAGGGTCAACCGTCCCGCCTCGTTGCCGGGATTGAGGCGGTCGATGAGGCGAAGGAGATCGGCGGGATCGAGGGAGGGGCCGCATTTGAGGCCGACCGGGTTCTTGACTCCGCGCAGGAACTCGACATGGGCGCCGTCGAGCTGGCGCGTGCGGTCGCCGACCCACAGGAGATGCGCCGAGCAATCGTACCAATCGCCGCTCGTCGAATCGACCCGCGTCATCGCCTGCTCGTAGGGCAGCAGCAGGGATTCGTGCGAGGTGAAGAAATCGGTCTCGCGGATCTCGCGCGTCGTCTCCGAGGTGAGCCCGCACGCCGCCATGAAATCGAGCGTCTCGGTGAGGCGATCGGCGATTTCCTGGTATTGCTCACCCTGCGGCGAGTTGGCGACGAAGCCCTGGTTCCAGGCATGGACGCGGTGAAGATCGGCATAGCCGCCCTGCGCGAAGGCGCGCAGGAGGTTGAGCGTCGCCGCCGATTGGCTGAAGCATTGCACCATGCGCCGCGGATCGGGGCGCCGCGCTTCCTCGGTGAAATCCGCGCCGTTGATGATGTCGCCGCGATATGACGGCAGAGCGACGCCGTCCTTCACCTCGACATCGGAGGAACGGGGCTTGGCGAATTGTCCGGCAAGGCGCCCGACCTTCACCACCGGGCAGGCGGCGCCGAAGGTCAGCACCACCGCCATCTGCAGGAGGACGCGAAAAGTGTCGCGAATGTTGTTGGGGTGGAACTCGGCGAAGCTTTCGGCGCAATCGCCGCCCTGCAACAGGAAGGCCTTGCCGTCGGCTACGTTCGCGAGCAGTGCCTGCAAGCGCCGCGCCTCGCCGGCGAAGACGAGCGGCGGATAGTTCCGCAGGATCTTCTCGACCGTCTCGACGGCGGCCGGATCCGGATAATCCGGCGCTTGTTTGATCGGCTTTGCCCGCCAGCTCTCGGGCGTCCACTGCTTCGCCATGAATTCCTCACCCGGCGCGTGAAACGGCGCGCCTACGCCCCACAAATATCCGCTTTTCGCCGGCGATGCCAGATCGGCCGGCCGAATGGCTGTCATGACCCGCGCGGAAAATCACCCGAAAAAACCGCCGCCGCCCGAGTTAACTCCTTCGGATGAACCGCGTTTCTGGCGTCCTGAAGGCCGTCGGACAGCGCATCAGGAGACCGCGTGAAACCGGTGCGAGGCGATCTCGAGGCCGGCCTCGGCGACGATGAGGTGGCCGGGCGGCACCGAGTTCCAGTGCGTCGCGCCGTGGTCGAGCGGTTCGGAGGCGATGATCATGTCGCCGTCCCTGACGGCCCAGTAGAGCGAGGGCGGTTCGTCGTCAGTGGCAAAGCGTACCGCCCAGGTTTGCCGGCCGTTGCTGAGCGCCGCCGTCATGTGCAGCGGCTCGGTGACCCCGGAAGCGGCGCTGACAGCGAGGATTTCCCCGAGGGTGCGCTCGAGCGCCCCGGCCGGGTCGTGCTCGAGCCCGTGACGGAACAGGAGATAGAAGATGAGCTCGCTGTCGGTCGTGCCGCGCCGGTAGGCGTAGAGCGCGTCGGGGACGAGCTGCTCGAGCGGGCGGCGGACCCGCTCGAAACCGCCGATCTGCCCGTTATGCATGAAGAGCCATTTGCCGTTGCTGAAGGGGTGGCAATTGGCCCGCGAGGTCTCCGTGCCGGTCGAGGCGCGGACATGCGCGAAGAAGAGCGTCGAGCGAAGCTGATGCGCGAGGCTTTTGAGGTTGCGGTCGTTCCAGGCGGGGAGCACCTCGTGATAGGTGCCCGGCACATCGCGCTCGCCATACCAGCCGACGCCGAAGCCGTCGCCATTGGTGGTGGCCCGCCCCTTGCGCGCGTGAAGGCTCTGGTGAATGAGCGAATTTTCCGGTGCGAAGAGCAGGTTTTCGAGATAGATCGGCGGTCCGCTATAGCTCAGCCATCGGCACATCTTCAGCGACCCTCCCCAGGGCCGCGCGTCTGATCGCGCACGGCGCCCGAACCCTAATATGACGCATGTCGGCCATCGGGTTCCAGCGCGGGTCGTTGATCCAAGGCGGGCGAAACGGCGGCGGGCTTCAGTTGCGGGCGACCGCCAGGATGGTCGTGACGATCAGGATCGCGGCGAAGAGAAGATTGACGATGCGCGAGCTGACCGGATGATGAAGGAGGCGAGACAGCGAAACCCCGGCCATCAGCCAGCCGAGATGAATGACGACGATCATGACCGTCAGCACCGCCGTCTTCAACATCGCCTCGATGAGGCGGGACTCGACGGCGAGCGTCGTGCCGGCGAACACGGCGGCGATCGCGAAGTAGGCCTTCGGATTGGCGACGCCGAGCAGGAACCCGCCCGCCAATGACGGTGCGCCCGTCGCCTGACTTTGCTGCGAGAGCGGCGGCGCCGTCGCGATCTTGTACGCGAGATACGCAATATAGGCGGCCGATGCGGCGATGAGGACCGGAGCCAGCCGCGGCAGCGACATGAGCATGGCGACGACGCCCCCCGCCACGGCAAGGAGAACCGTGGCGGTGCCGAGAATGAGGCCGGTCACATAGGCCAGCGTCCGGCGAAAGCCGAAGGCGGCACCGACCGCCGTCACGCTCATCGTCGACGGGCCGGGGCTCCCCATCACGACGAGCGACGCCAGGATCAGCGACACGAGCGCGGGGACCTGCTCCATGGCGGAGATTTCCTATAGATTGGGACGATGCAGAGGACGCTATCGCAACGCCGCGCGCTTCGTCTTGAAGGCTTGTGCGAGCGCACGATCGATGGCGCGCACGGCGCCCGAACCCGCATCCGGATCGGCCGCGGCGGCGCGGGGATCGAGCGTCTCGAAGCGCATTTCACCGGCGAGGCGTTTTCGCCGCACCGCCACGACACCTACGCGATCGGCATTACCCTGTCGGGCGTCCAAACATTCCGTTACCGGGGCGAGAGACGACATTGCCTTCCCGGTCAAGGCCATATCCTTCACCCTGACGAGGTCCATGATGGGAGCGCCGGCACCGTTGAAGGCTTCAGCTATCGGATCGCCTACGTCGACCCATCGCTCGTGCAACAGGCTCTGGGCGGCAAGGTTCTTCCTTTCGTTTCGGACCCCATCATCGAGAGGAGCTTGTTTCGCGACGCTCTTCCCCCTTCGGTATGGCGGCTCGAAGAGCCGATCGACGATGTCGGACGGATCGAGATCATCACCGCCTTCGCCGATTTGCTCGATGGCGCATCGAGGGCCGATCGCACGAAACAAAAGCCGCTTCGGCTCGCATCCTTGTCGCGGGTTCGCGATCTGATCGTCGCCGACCCGACCTCGCCGCATTCCATCGAAACACTCGAAGGCGTCTCAGGCCTCGATCGCTGGGCGTTGGCGCGTCAGTTTCGGGCGGCCTTCGGGACGAGCCCCAGCAGCTTCCGCACGATGCGGCAGCTGGATCGTGCACGCCGGCTGATCGAGTGCGGCGTCCCGCTCGCCGAGGCGGCCTTTGACGCCGGCTTTGCCGATCAGAGCCACATGTCGCGCATGTTCAAGCGCACCTATGGCCTGACGCCGGGCAGATGGGCCGCGGCGCTCGAAGATCCAACGGATCGGCCCGGAGCCTAATCCGCCGCCGTCGCCACCGGCTCCGGCGCCTTTTCGCGCATCGTCACGAACTCCTCGGCGGCGCTCGGATGGATGCCAATCGTGCGGTCGAATTGCCGCTTCGTTGCGCCGCATTTCAACGCGATGGCGAGGCCTTGGATGATCTCGGGCGCGTCGGCGCCGACCATGTGGCAGCCGCGGACGCGGTCCGAGGCGCGGTCGACGACGAGCTTCATCATCGTCCGCTCGTCGCGCCCGGCGAGGATGTTCTTCATCGGCTTGAAGCGCGTGCGGTAGACGTCGACCGCGCCGTGGCGCGCACGCGCCGCGCGTTCCGTCAGACCGACGGTGCCGACCGGCGGCTGGCTGAAGACGGCGGTCGGGACGGTCTCGTGGTCGACATTCATCGGATTGTCGTTGAAGAGGGTCTCGGCAAGCGCCCGCCCCTCGGCGATCGCGACCGGCGTCAGATTGAGCCGGTCCGTCACATCGCCGATGGCGTAGATGTTGGGGAGCGCGGTGCGCGACCATTCGTCGACCGCGACGGCGCCTTTCTCGTCGAGCCGGACGCCGATTTCGGCGAGGCCGAGCTCGCGCGTGTTGGGACGCCGCCCCGTCGCATACATGATCTGGTCGGCCGAGATCGCCTCGCCCTGGCTCGTCGCGATGGCGAGACCGGCGCGGGTCCGCTCGATCGCGGTGACGTGGCACCGGGGATGGATCGTGATGCCGCGCGCCCGCATCTCGAGCGCGAGCGCGACGCGGATATCGTCGTCGAAGCCACGCAACAGATCATCGCCCCGGATGATGAGCGTCACCTCCGCGCCCAAAGTGGCAAAGATGCCGGCGAATTCGACGGCGATGTAGCCGCCGCCGACAATGACGATCCGGCGAGGCAACGCCTCGAGATGGAACGCCTCGTTCGAGGTGATGGCGTGCTCGACGCCGGGAACGTCCGGCACCACCGGATGAGCGCCCGTCGCGATCAGAATGGTCTCCGCGGTGACCCGCTTGCCGCCGCCGAGCTCGACCGTGTGCGGATCGATGAGGCGGCCATGGCTTTCGAACAGAGCGACCTTGGAATCGGCGAGGAGTTTCTTATAGATGCCGTTGAGGCGGTCGATCTCGACATCCTTGTTGGCGATGAGCGTCCGCCAATCGAATTTCGGCATGTGCGGTTCCCAGCCGAAGCCGACCGAATCGGCGAAGGCGTCGGCGAATTGCGCACCGTAGACGAGCAGCTTCTTCGGGACGCAGCCGCGGATGACGCAGGTGCCGCCGACCCGGCTTTCCTCGCAGATGCCGACTCGCGCGCCATAGGACCCGGCGCGACGCGAGGAGGCGACGCCGCCTGAGCCAGCGCCGATCGTGAACATGTCGAAATCGTATTTGGCCATGTGCCTCACGCGCCTCTTGCCTGCCGTGCCGCGCAAAACTCGTAGACGACGCAACAAGACAAGGCAAGCGAACGAGCAACGCTGCGTGCGTCACAAACGCTGCAAGGCGGCCGAGCGAGATCGGACCTGACCGCCCAGCCTGGTCGGCTTCGAGTTTATGTGGCCGGGCTCCAATGATAGCCCGAGGCTTCAGTCGCGCGGACGCGGCGACGGCATCTTGAGAAAGCCGCCGGCGAGCGGGCTCCAGACGACGATCCCCAGCCCCTTCAGCGCGCAGACCGGGACGAGCTCCTGCTCGATGTCGCGCACGACGAGGCTGTATTGCGGCTGATAGCATTCAAAGCGAGCGAGCTTGTTCGAATCGCTGATCCACAGCGCCTCCATGAGACGCCAGGCCTCGTAATTGCTGCAGGCGGCGTAGCGCACCTTGCCCTGACGGACGAGATCGTCGAGCGCGCGCAGCATCTCCTCGAGCGGGGTCTCGTGATCGACGTGATGGATGTAGTAGAGATCGAGGTAGTCGGTGCCGAGCCGGCGCAGGCTGTCGTCGATGGCGCGCATGATGTGGGCGCGCGACATGCCGGAATCATTGGGGCCGGGACCCATCGGATTGAAGAATTTCGAGGCGAGGACGAGATCGGCTCGGCGCTTGCCGAGGATTTTGCCGAGGATGATCTCGGCCTCCCCGCCGTTGTAGGAATTGGCGGTGTCGATGAAATTGACGCCGGAATCGAGCGCGGCGCCCAGAATGCGATCGGCCTCGGCTTCGTCGGTGCCATGACCGAAGGTCATGGTGCCGAGGCAGATCTCGGACACTTTGAGGCCGCTGCAGCCCATGCGGCGATAGTCCATGGGGTTCTCCAAGACCCAGAGCCGCAGCGCCCCTCCTCATCCCCTCCCCCCTTGCGGGGGAGGTTAGGGTGGGGGGCGCTTCTGGCATGGCAAATTTGCGAGGCGAAGCACGCGAAGACAGCCCCCACCCTGCCCTCCCCCGCAAGGGGGGAGGGTTCCAGAAAATTGGCGAGAGGAAGCAAAGATCCGCACGATCGTCTACCGGTCGATCCCGCCGAGGCAGAGGTACTTCACGACGAGGAACTCCTCGATCCCGTATTTCGAGCCCTCGCGGCCGATGCCGCTTTCCTTGACGCCACCGAAGGGTGCGACCTCGGTCGAGATGATGCCTTCGTTGATGCCGACGATGCCGTATTCGAGGTGCTCGGCGACGCGCCAGATGCGGCCGATGTCGCGGCTGTAGAAATAGGCCGCGAGGCCGAATTCGGTGTCGTTCGCCATCTTGATCGCCTCGGCCTCGGTCTTGAAGCGGAAGAGCGGCGCCACCGGCCCGAAGGTTTCCTCGCGCGTCACCATCATGTCGGTCGTGACGTTGGCGAGGACGGTCGGCTCGAAGAAGCTGCCGCCCAAGGCGTGGCGATGGCCGCCGATGACGATCTTGGCGCCCTTCTTCACGGCGTCGGCGATGTGCTGCTCGACCTTGGCGACCGCCTTCATGTCGATGAGCGGCCCGATGACGACGCCTTGCTCGATGCCGCTGCCGACCTTCATCGCGCCCGCCGCCTCGGCAAGCTTCTTGGCGAAGGCCTCGTAGACGCTGTCCTGGACGAGGATGCGGTTGGCGCACACGCAGGTCTGGCCGGCATTGCGGTATTTGGAGGCGATCGCACCCTTCACCGCCATCTCGAGATCGGCGTCGTCGAAGACGATGAAGGGGGCGTTGCCGCCCAATTCCATCGAGGTCTTCTTCACCGTCCCGGCGCATTGCTGCATGAGGAGCTTGCCGATCTCGGTCGAGCCGGTGAAGGTGATCTTGCGCACGATCGGGTTCGAGGTGAGCTCGCCGCCGATCTCCTTGGCGCTGCCGGTGACGCAGGAGAAGACGCCTTTCGGCACGCCCGCCCGCTCGGCCAATTCGCAGAGGGCCAGCGCCGAATAGGGCGTCTGCGATGCCGGCTTCAGCACCATCGTGCAGCCCGAGGCGAGCGCCGGCCCTGCCTTGCGCGTGATCATCGCCGACGGAAAATTCCATGGCGTGATCGCGCCGCAGACGCCGATCGGCTCTTTCAGCACGACGATCCGCTTGTCGGCGCCATGCGCCGGAATGGTGTCGCCATAGATGCGCTTGCCCTCTTCGGCGAACCATTCGATGAAGGAGCCGGCATAGGCGACCTCGCCGCGCGATTCGGCGAGCGGCTTGCCCTGTTCCGCCGTCATGAGCTGCGCCAGATCCTCCTGGTTCTCCATCATCAGGTTGAACCATTTGCGCAGGATGTTGGCGCGCTCCTTCGCCGTCTTGGCGCGCCATGCCGGAAAGGCGCGGTCGGCCGCTTCGATCGCCCGCCGCGTCTCGTCGGCGGCCATTCTCGGCACGGTGCCGAGCTTTTCGCCGTTGGCCGGGTTCTCGACCGGGATGGTGCCGCCGCCATCGGCATTCACCCACGCGCCGTCGATGTAGCATTGCTGCCGAAACAGCTTCGGGTCGTTGAGCTTCATGGCGAACTCCTCCAATTCGGGTTGACGGCGATCATAGCGAGGCAAGAGAGCGGTGTTAACCGGCGAGCGGCGCCGACGCCGCTTCTCCCAAGAAGGTAGGGTCCCTCCGCCACGGTTGCCAGTGCGCCGCACCCGCCTGTTGCGCTGCGGCGCCTCGCTCCGCTATCTCTCATCGAGGCTGGGGTGGGCAGGATGAAAACTCCGCGGATCGCGCAGCTTTTGCGCTCGCAGGTTCAAGTGATCAACATCGGACTTCCCGGCTTCGCGGAGGAGCTGCGCGAAGCCGGAATTTCGGTCGTGCAGCTCGATTGGGCGCCGCCCGCGATACGCGATACGCGGATCCCCTCGCTGCTTGCCAAGCTCTCCCCGGGGCGGCCGGTACCGCGATCGTGAGCCTATCCCGGAACCGGGTCCGCCGCGGCTTCTACATGGATTCGGCGGCGCTGATGCGTCTATCCCAAGCCGTCGGCGCCTTGCCCGGCGTCGTGCAGGCGGCGTTGATGATCGGCTCGGCGAGCAACAAGCGCCTCCTCGACGAGGCGGGTCTTCTCGGCCCCGAAGCCGCGGCCGCCGGCGCCAACGACCTCGTCATCGCCGTGCACGCCACGAACGCCGCCGCCGCCGAGGCGGCGCTCGACGAGGCGGAGGCGCGGCTCGATCAGCCGGCGATGCGCCACGCGAATAGCGGCGAATACCGACCACGCTCGCTCGATGCGGCGATCCAGCTCCTCCCCGGCGCCAATCTCGCCCTCATCTCCGTGTCGGGCGAGTTTGCCGCGGCCGAAGCCCGCAGGGCCTTGCGCCATGACCTTCACGTCATGCTCTTCAGCGACAACGTGCCGCTCGCCGACGAGATCGCCTTAAAGAATGAGGCGCACGAGCGCGGGTTGCTCATGATGGGACCCGATTGCGGCACCGCCATCATCTCCGGCGCGCCGCTCGGCTTTGCCAATGCCGTGCCACGCGGCGAGATCGGCATCGTCTCGGCCTCCGGCACCGGGCTCCAGGAGGTCGCCTGCCTTATCGCGCGCGGCGGCGGCGGCATCTCGCATGCGATCGGCGTCGGCGGGCGCGATCTCGCGCCGGACGTCCGCGGCACGACGACGTTGAGCGCGATCGAGGCGCTCGACGACGATGCCGCGACGCGCACCATCGTGGTCATCTCGAAGCCGCCGGCGCCTGACGTGGCGCAGCGCGTGCTGGATCGTGTCGCGAAGAGCGCCAAACCCTTCATCATCTGCTTCCTTGGCCTCGAGCGGATCGAACTGCCGCCCAATGCGCGCGCGGCGATGACGTTGCGCGATGCGGCTTCGCTCGCCCTCGGCGGCGCGGCGATCGGCACGCGCGCGGTCGACCTTGCCGCCGTACCGCACCTCGCATCCGGGCGGCGCCGGATCCGCGGCCTCTATGCCGGCGGCACGCTTTGCGCCAAAGCGCAAATCGTGCTCCGTCAGGCCGGCGAGACGATCATCTCGAACGCGCCGATTCCCGGAGCGGCACCGATCGCGCAGGGGAAAAGCGAGGGGCACCTCCTCCTCGATCTCGGCGCCGACGAGTACACGGTCGGGCGGCCGCATGCGATCATCGATCCGGCAATGCGGGTTCCGCATTTCTCCGCCGCGCTCGCCGACCCGACCGTCGCCGTCATTCTGCTCGACATCG
>JBGPOZ010000135.1:0-13023 GCA_041488295.1 Allostellaceae bacterium | reverse complement strand
GGAAGGGGTCGAAATAGAGGACGCTGCGCGTATTGCCGCCGGGCAGCGACTTGCACGCTTCCTCATAAAGCCGCCCGCTTTCCTTGCGCCGCGCGGCGTAGCGCTCCTTGGCCTCGGCGAGGGCGGCGGCGCTGCTCGTGTTGACGCGCGGATCCGTCATGATTGCTCTCCTCCCGAAACCTTGGACAAGAAGCGATGATGACAAGAGGCGGCCGTCGCTGCAAGATCGACGGGGTCGATCGCGAGGGAGGACGGTCATGGCACTCAGCAACGAGCGCGTCGCGTGGTTCAACGGCAAGATCGTGCCCGAGAGCGAGGTCAAGGTGCCGTTCCGCGACCTCAGCTGGACCTATGGCGACGGCGTCTTCGACATGACGCGCACCTTCAACGGCGCGGCGTTCCGCCTGAAGGAGCACATCCAGCGCCTCTTCCGCTCGCTCAAATACACCGGTATCGATCCCGGCCTCAGCGAAGGCGAGATGGTGGCGATCTCCGAGGACGTGCTCGACCGCAACCGCCATCTCCTCGGCAAGGACGACGATTTCTGGCTGGGCCAGCGCGTCAGCCGCGGCGTCAAGAAGATCGAGGGCGACAATTGGGACCATTACGGACCCAACATCATCGTCGAATGCATGCCGCTCCCTTTGAAAGAGCGCGCCAGCCTCTTCCGCGACGGCATCGACGTGATCGTTCCCTCGGTGCGCCGCGTGCCGCCCGATTCCCTGGCGCCGCGCGCCAAGACGCACAACTACCTCAACCTCATCATGGCCGATCGCGAGGTGCGCTCGCGCGATCCCAAGGCCTGGGCCGTGCTGCTCGACGTCAACGGCAATCTCTGCGAAGGGCTCGGCAGCAACATCTTCGTCGTCCGCGACGGGCGCCTCCGGACGCCGCGCGAGCGCTATGTCCTGCCGGGCATCAGCCGGCAAGCGACGATCGACCTCGCGCACGAGCTCGGCGTTTCCGTCGCCGAGGACGACATCGACCTTTACGATGCCTACACCGCCGACGAGATCTTCCTGACCTCGACCAGCCTCTGCATCTGCGGCGTGCGCAGCATCAACGGCAACAAGCCCGGCGCTGGCGCCGTGCCGGGCCCGGTGACGCAACGCCTCATCGAGGCCTACAAGCAATCGGTCGGCTGCGATTACGTGGCGCAGTATCTGCGGCGGCTCGATGGCTGAGCCGACGCATCGCAGCCGAAAGGAGTGACGACGGGCGCCACGCTCCGGCGGGGCCGCCATCGCGGCGCAGAAATCTTGTCTGTTGCATCATCGTCAATGATGCGGATCGCCACCTCGCGCAATCATCAGATGATGCATTTGATGGTGCATGCCGCGCGTCAGCACGCCGATAAACCCAAGCGCTTGTAGTTTCTCGATATCTGAGGCGGGTGTCTTGACGGTGAGCGTCGCCCCCGTCTCCGTGATGGCCGCAGCGAACTGCCAGCCTGCAACGCCATTCATCGTCGCGGCGTGCGCCATCACCATTCTCTGGATCGAATCCCGGATCGGACCCGTGCCGGAGATGATGAAAGTCATCCCGCCTTCGGCCGCCTCGCTCCTCACATCGGCATGCAGCGTCACATTGTCCATGTCGATCAGGTGCTGACGCAGCGCCTCGATGTTCACCTTGCTCCAGTCGGTCGTCGGGTCCGCCTCCAGGATCTGAACCACCTCCTCGATCGCGGCAAATGCTCCTTGACCTGGCTGCGTTGGCATTGCCGCCATCGGTCGGCCCATCGAGGCGGCCGGCATTCCGCCGGGCTGATGGCCGGGCATGGTTTGAGCTGAAGCGAGCGCTGGGAACAGCACGGCAAAAAGAAGAGTTGCGCGCAGCATCGTATCCTCCGTTGATCGGACACATCTTGCCATCATCCGACGCACGGGAACATGATAGCTATCATGTTGTCAGCGATCGAAAAATATCTGCACGATGTTCGCTCTCGGAGGATCGTCCTCGGATCGGGACAATACCTGTTTCATCTCAGCGATCCCGTCAGGGCAATCCATATCGTCCAGGTCGGTTGGGTTCACCTTGTCCGACATCAGTCTGATGGGTCTTTATTGGTTCTCCAAAAAGCCGGCCCTGGGTCGATCGTGGCGGAGGCATCTGTCTACTCCAAGAGATATCATTGCGATGCTGTGGCGTCGGATTCGGCGCAGCTGCGGGCCTTTGCCAAGACCGATGTCCAGCAGCGCCTGCGCCGCGAGCCGAACTTTGCCGACGCATGGGCAAGGCACCTCGCCCATGAGCTCCAGCAGGCACGACTGCATGCTGAAATTCTCTCCATAAAGACCGTCGCGAAGCGGCTGGACGCCTGGATTACTTGGCACGGCGGTGAAGCGCCCGGCAGGGGCAATTTGAAAATAGTCGCCAGCGAAATCGGCGTGAGCCCCGAAGCGCTTTACCGTGAGATGGCTAAGCGGCGGCTGCAATCGATTTGAAAGCCCCCAGAGGTAAGCGCCTCATCGAAGCCTATAAGCAATCGGTCGGGTGCGAGTACGTGGCGCAGTATCTGCGGCGCCTCCACGGCTGAACCGGGCATCGCCGCACGGCGTTCACAGATCTCCGAGGATGCTTTTTTGAAGGAATTGGCCGGAAATCTACTCTGCCCCAATTCTCGCGGTTCGGCTCGACACCGGTGCTGCGTTGCGGGCCAGGAGGGATTGGGACGAATTCTTTGCCGGCTGCATCAAGCGCGGCATGTGGGTCGGCGGCAATCCGGATGCGGTGCGCTGGGTCGATCAGGACTGGACCGACGCGGTGAGGCGGCGCTAGCTGGTGGCTAGGCAACCTGTGTTGTCGCAGGGGAACGATCATGCAGAGGCGCATCCTGGTTCTTGGCGGCGGCCCCGCTGGGGTCGCGGCCGCGCGGACCGCCGCGCGTATGGGCGCCAAAGCCGTCCTCATCGACTCCGGGCGGCTGGGCGGCGTCAGCACCAACAGCGGCGTGCTGCCTGCCCGGGTCCTCGCGCACGCCGCGCGCCTGAAGCGCGAAAGCGGGCAGCTTGGCGTCTATGGCCTCCGCGCGACGGAGGCCGAGGTGGATTGGCCGGCGGCCCTGCACCGGCTCTCCGAAGTCGTCGAAGCCCTCCACGCCCGCAAGGACATCGCCGAGGAAGCCCGCAAGCTCGGCATCGATGTCCACGAAAACGTCGGTAGGACTCGCCTCATCTCGCCCACCGCCATCGCGGTCGGCGATGGCACCATTGTCGAAGGCGATGCGGCGATCATCTGCGTCGGCGGCCGTTCGCGCGTCATTCCGCTGCCCGGCGCGGAACTCGCGATCGCCCCGAACGACATCTGGCGGCTGAAAGCCCTGCCGCGCAGCGTGGCGATCGTCGGTTCGGGCGACACCGGCTGCCAGTTCGCCTCCATCCTCTCCCATTTCGGCGCCGAAGTGCACATGCTCGACATGAAGCAGCGCATCATGTCGCAAGAGGACGAGCTCCTGTCGGTCGTCATGGCCAAGCAGTTCGCCGCCCACGGCATCCGCATCCGGTCCGGCATCGACAGCATCGACGGGCTCAGCCCGAGCGCGAGCGGCGGCACGGCGCTGCATTACACGGAGGCGGGCGAGAGGCGCAGCATCGAGACCGATGCGGTCCTCCTGTGCGTCGGCTGGATCGGTAACAGCGACAGGATCGGCCTCGAGGCGCTCGGCGTCGAGACCGCGCGCTCCTACATCACCGTCGACAACTATCTGCGGACGAGCGTTCCGAACCTCTATGCCGCGGGGGACGTGACCGGGCAGATGATGCTCGTCTCGGGCGCGACCCACGAAGGCCACGTCGCCGCGGTCAACGCCGTCACCGACGCCGAGACCAAGAAAGTGGCGCACGAGCTGGTGCCCACCGGCAGCTTCACCGATCCCGAATACGGTGCGATCGGCATGCGCGAGGGGCAATGCCGCGACACGGGGATCGATTATGAAACCTCAATCATCTGGTGCGAGGATCTGACCCGCGCGATCATCGACGACCGCACCGCGGGCTTCTGCAAGCTGATCGCGGACCGCACGACGCACAAGTTCCTCGGCGCGCATATCGTCGGTGAACGCGCGGTCGAAACCGTGCAACTGATGGCGACGATCATGGCTGGGGGACTGACCGTGGAGCAGGTGGCCGATTTGGAACTCGCGTTCCCCACATATTCGGCGATCATCCTGATGGCGGCGCGGGACCTGAAATACAAACTCGATCCCGAGTATGCGGCGCTCTACCAATCGGGTATGGCGGGAAGCCCAGCGAGCAAGGCGCTGTCCTGATCGCTGGTGCACCCGCGCGTCGTGCGCGGTGCCCTCCTATTCGCTAGCGGGACAATCCGTTAGGTTCAGATTCCATCGGGTTCGCGAGGAGACAGAGCATGCAGCCACAAGAGCAGCCGGTCGTGAAGATCGGACAACTCGAAATCCGCTATTTGATGGACGGGACCGTGACCGGCGCCGGAGTGGGCATGTTCGAGCTGACGGTGCCGGCGGGCGCCCGGGTTCCGCCGGCACACAGCCATAAAGATAATGAGGAGGTCATCTATGTCCTCGACGGCGTCCTGCGCTACACGGTCGATGACGAGATGCGCGACCTTAAACCGGGCCAGCGCATGTACACGCCGCGCGGTTCCGTCCACGCCTTCAGCAATCCGCATGACGGCCCCGCTCGGGCACTCATCATTTTGACCCCGGACATCGGCGCGCAATATTTCCGCGAGATCGCCGAGATCGCCAACGCGCCGAGCGGCCCTAATCCGGCGAAGATGGTGGAGGTCATGACCCGGTACGGGCTCGTCCTGGCACCGCCGAAACCACCCACCGCCGCACCCTGAGCCTGCTCGACCTGAGCGGGCCGGCCTCAGATTGTGTCGATGCCTTGGCTCAGGAGGATGGCCGCCGCTCGTTTCTCGGCCGCCATAGCCCCCGGAGCATCCGTGTCGCGTGCTGACCGGGCGAGCACAGTCTTTGCTCGATCGATTCGATGCCCTCTGCGCTCCGGGCTCATCTTGGACATGCGAACGGCTTGGCGGATGACACGGCCTTCACCCACATCGTAGGATCGCGTTCCCAGCGTCAAAGTCGGCATCTTCATCACCGTTAACACTGTCATGCCGCTGGCGGCAGCAACTCCAGCACCTCGTCGGCAAACGCGGCAATCTCCCCCGCCGCGCGGGACTTTCCGGCGCATTCGGCGATCCCCCACCCGTCGGCGAGCGTTGCGGCGAAGCCCATGCGGTTGCCGATGCTGATCGTCGCGCGTGTCGAGGCGTCCCGGTCGCGACGCCGGCATCATAGCCCATGCGAGAGCCTTCGCCATCATCCTTGCCAAATGACTTTTTTTGGACATATACTTTGCCGATCTGGTCTTGAACGGAGCCAGGCGGATGAGTATCGATGGCGCTATGATTGCGAAGGAAAGCGTTGCTTTTGACCATTCGTCTGGTCTGACGGCGCGTACCGCCACCAAGGAATTATCTTTTGAATATAGGGCATTTAGACCCGTCGTTCCCGCGAAAGCGGGAACCCAGGCGCTGGATTCCCGCTTTCGCGGGAATGACGACCGGATGACGGGATGGAACACGACCGAACGACGTTTTTCAACATCAGGTCATATCCGAAAAAGATATAACACAGCAGGCGAAGCCTGTTTTTCACCTGTATTTAACAAGGGGAACAGGCGCGGATGACAGCGCGTCACGGCTGCGTCTTCTCGTGACCGCGCTCGCCTCAACCCCGCAAGTGGCAGGCGACTTGATGGCCGCCGGCGGTCGTCTTCAGCTCCGGCCGTTCGGTTGCGCAGAGCGGCAGCTTGCGGATCGGGCAGCGCGGATGGAAATGGCAGCCGGTCGGCGGGTCGATCGGGTTCGGCACCTCGCCCTGCAGCACGATCCGCCGGCGCTTCACCTTGGGGTCGGGGATCGGCACCGCGGAGAGCAGCGCCTCGGTATAGGGGTGCAGCGGATTGGTGTAGAGCTCCTGCGCCGAGGCGATCTCGACGATGCGGCCGAGATACATCACCGCGACGCGGTTGCTGATGTGCTCGACGACCGAAAGGTCGTGGGCGATGAAGATGTAGGTCAGGCTGAATTGCTGCTGTAGATCCTCGAGGAGGTTGATCACCTGCGCCTGGATCGACACGTCGAGCGCCGAGACGGGTTCATCGCAGACGATCAGCTTGGGCTCGACCGCGAGCGCGCGGGCGATGCCGATGCGCTGGCGTTGGCCGCCCGAGAACTCGTGCGGGTAGCGCCGCATGTGATCGGCTTTGAGGCCGACGGTTTCGAGCAGCCTTGCCACGCGGTCCTGATGATCGCGCGCCGATGTCGCGAGGCGGTGGATGGTCAGCGCCTCGCCGATGATCGCGCCCACACTCATCCGCGGGTCGAGCGAGGCGTAGGGGTCCTGGAAGATGATCTGCATGTCGCGGGCGAGCGCGCGCAGCGCCGTGCGGTCGAGCGCGGTCACGTCCTTGCCCTGGAACCAGACCTCGCCCGCGCTCGGCTCGATGAGGCGCAGGATGCAGCGGCCGGTCGTCGATTTGCCGCAACCGCTCTCGCCGACGACGCCGAGCGTCTCGCCGTCCGCGACCTCAAAGCTGACATGGTCGACGGCATGAACCTGGCCCGCGTCGCGCGAGAAGAAGCCGCCCTTCACCGCGAAGTTCTTGGTGAGATCCTTGACGCGGAGCAGGGGCTCAGTCACGGCGCTTTCGTTCCCATCGATCAATAGAGCACGCAGGCGACCTTGTGGCCGGCGGCGACCTCGCGCAGCGGCGGCGATGCTTCAAGGCACGCGGCGCTGACGAAGCGGCAGCGCGGCGCGAAGCGGCAGCCCGGCGCCGGGTTCAAAAGGCTCGGCACGACGCCCGCGATGGTCTCGAGCCGCACCTTCTTCGTCGCCGCCGTGTCGATGCGCGGAATGGAGCGGATGAGGCCTTGCGTATAGGGATGGCGCGGCGCCGCGAACAGTTGCTCGACGCTGGCTTCCTCGACCACCTTGCCGGCATACATGACGACGACGCGCTGCGCCGTCTCGGCGACGACGCCCATGGCGTGGGTGATCAGCATGATCGCCATGCCGAGGCGCGACTTCATCTCGATGAGGAGATCGAGGATCTGCGCCTGGATGGTGACGTCGAGCGCGGTCGTCGGCTCGTCGGCGATGAGGAGCTTCGGGTTGCAGCAGAGCGCGATGGCGATCATCACGCGCTGGCGCATGCCGCCCGAGAATTGGTGGGGATAGTCGCCGGCGCGCTTTGCCGCATTGGGGATGTGGACGAGCTTCAGCATCTCGATCGCCTTGTCCATCGCCTCGTGGCGCGACAGCGTCTCGTGGACGCGGACCGTCTCGGCGATCTGCTCGCCCACCGTGTAGACCGGGTTGAGCGAGGTCATCGGCTCCTGGAAGATGATGGCGATCTCCTTGCTGCGGATGAGGCTCATCGCCGCGGCGTCGAGCGGCACCAGATCGCGGCCCTGCCAGAGAATCTGACCCTCGACGATCCGGCCGGGCGGCATGGCGATCAGCTTCAGGACGGAGAGCGCGGTGACGGTCTTGCCGCAGCCGCTCTCGCCGACGACGCTCACCGTCTCGCCGCGCTCGATGCGGATGTCGACGCCGTCGACCGCCTGGACGATGCCGTCATCGGTGCTGAAATGCGTCTTCAATCCGCGGATGTCGAGGAGAGGTTCGCTGGCCGGGATCGCTGAGGTCATCATCGCGATCACATGACCCGGCGCGGGTCGAGCACGTCGCGCAGGCCGTCGCCGAGGAAATTGATCGTCAGCACGGCGAGGAAGATCGCGGCGCCGGCGATCAGCGCCCAATGCGGCGCGAAGTCGAGATAATCCTTGGCGTCGTAGAGCAGCCGCCCCCAGGTCGGAATGTCCGGCGGGAAGCCGAGCCCGAGGAACGAGAGCGTCGATTCCGCGATGATGGCGTCGGCGACATTGATCGTGGCGGCGACGATCACCGGGCCGAGGGCGTTCGGCAGGATGTGGCGCATGACCTGCCGCATCGTCGTCGCGCCGAGCGCCCGCGCCGCCTCGACGAATTCTTTCTCGCGCAGCGACAGGAACTGCGCCCGAACGAGACGCGCCACCGGCATCCAGCGAAACCCGCCGATCACCGCGACGACGAGAATGAAGACGCCGCCCTCCGGCCCCGCCACGCCCTTCAGCGCATCGCGGAAGAGATAGATGATGAGGAGCAGCAGCGGCAGTTGCGGCAATGACAGGAAGAGATCGGTCAGCAGCATCAGCGCCGCGTCGACGCTGCCGCGCGAGATCCCGGCGACGGCGCCGATCATGGTGCCGACGAGGACCGCCATCAGCATCGCGGCGAAGCCGACCGCGAGCGAGATGCGCCCGCCATAGAGCATGCGCGCCAGCAGGTCTTGCCCGAGATCGTCGGTGCCGAAGGGATGCGCCACCGAGGGCGGCTCGAGGCGTGCGGTGAAGTCGATGTCGTTGATCGACACCTTCCAGAGCGTCGGGCCCAGCACCACGGCCAAAGTCATCACGATCAGGATGACGGCGCTGGCGACGGCGAGGCGATGGCGCCGGAAGCGCCGCCACGCATCGAGCGTCGGCGAGACGAGCGGCGCGAGGCCCTCTCTTGCCGCCCCTGAATCAGCGGTAAGCGATGCGCGGGTCGAGCCAGCCATAAAGAATGTCCGCGATCAGATTGAACAGGATGACGAGGCACGCGAAGACGAAGGTGACGGCCATGATCACCGGCGTGTCGTTGGCGAGGATCGAAGTGATGAGCAGCGAGCCGATGCCCGGCACGCGGAAGATCTGCTCGGTGATGATGGCGCCGCCGAAGATCGTCGGCACTTGCAGCGCGACCAACGTCACCACCGGGATGAGCGCGTTGCGCACGACGTGCTTGAGGATCACCTTGCCTTCGCGCAGGCCCTTTGCGCGCGCCGTCGAGACGTAGTCGAGGCGGATGACGTCGAGCACGGCGGCGCGCGTATAGCGCGTCCATGAGGCGCCCTGGAACATGCCGAGCACGGCGATCGGCATGATCGCCTGGCGGAATTCCTCCCAGTACCAGCGCCAGCCGGTGGCGGCGAGGTCGGAGCGATAGACGAAGGGCAGCCAGTGGAGGTTGATGCTGAATATCAGGATGAAGAGCAGCCCGGTGAAGAAGGTCGGCAGAGAAAACCCGATGAAGGCGAAGGTATTGGCGATCTGGTCGAACAGCGAATAGGGCCGCGTCGCGGCGTAGACGCCGACCGGCAGGGCGATCAGCAGCGCCAGGATCTGCGACGAGCCGATGACGAAAAGCGTTGCCGGCAGGCGCTGCCAGATGAGGGCATCGACGTCGACGCGGCTGACGAAGGAGAAGCCCCAATCGCCGTGCAGCATCGCCACGAGCCAGCGGACGTAGCGCAGCAGCACCGGGTCATCCATGCCGAACTTGGCGCGCAGCGCCAGGCGCACCTCGGGCGGCACGGCCGGATTGGTCGCGAGCTCGCCGAAAGGATCGCCGGGCGCCAGCGCCAGCACCGTGAACAGCACGATGCTGATGCCGAGGAGGCTCGGCACCGCGATCAGCAAGCGCCGCAGCAGATAGCGTCCCATCACTGCATCCGCGCGCCGGGTTCCGCCGGCGCGGTCAAACCCGTCATGCCTCGCGATACCACTCCGCGATCTGGTACATGTCGTTGTCCCAGCCGCTGAGCGGCGCCCTCAGTTTGCTCTGGATCGCCCGCACGGCCGGCCGATAGACCACCGGGATAACCACGACGTCGGCGATGACGAGCTCGTTCATCTTGATGAAGAACGCAGCGCGTTTCACCGGATCGAGCTCGCCCTCGGAAGCGCGGTAGGCCTTATCGTATTCCTCGCTGCGCCAGCGCGTGATGTTGCGCCCCTGCCACTTGTTCTCCTTGGTCGCCGCCTCCGATGAGGTGAACTGGTTCATGAACAGGGCCGGATCGGGCTCCGTCATCGTCGTCGTGTACATCTGCAGATCGCAGGAGAAATGCGGAAATGTGTCGGGATTGGCGACATCCGACGAGAAATACACCGATGCCGCGACCGATTTCAGCTCGACCTCGATGCCGGCCTTCTGACAGGCCTGCTTGACGATCGCCTGGGTCTTCTGCCGCGGCGTGTTGATCGAGGTCTGATAGACATATTTCAGCTTCTTGCCGTCCTTCTCGCGGACGCCATCGGCGCCGCGCTTCCAACCCGCCGCATCGAGGATCTGATTGGCCTTCTCGACATTGAATTCCCATTTCGTCGCCGTCGAGCGGAAGCGCGAGGGATTGTTGAGGAAATTCGCCGTCGCGACGCCGGTGCGCCCGTAGATGAACTTCTCCACCGAGCCGCGATCGACGAGGAGGTTGAGCGCGTCGCGCACCGCCTTGTCGCTCAAGCTTGGGTGCTTGGTCTTGAGGCTCGCCTTCTCGCCATCGATTTCGGTCCAGGGGTCGGTGAAGTTGACCCCGATATGCTCGATGCTGCCGCCGTCGATGATCGCGACGGTACCCTTGCCGCCCTCCTCGAGCTTCTTCAGGATCTCGTCCTCGACCTGGAGGTTCCAGGCGAAGTCGTATTCGCCGGTTTGCAGGACCGCGCGCGCCGCCGAGATGGCGTCGCCCCCGCCCTTCATCTCGATCGTGTCGAAATGTGGCCGGTTCGGCACGTGGTACTCGGTGTTGATCGTGCCGCGCACGACGTCGCCCGGCGCGAAATCGACGAATTTGTATGGGCCGGTGCCGACCGGCTTCAGATTGGCCGGCGCCTCGCGCGATTTCGCGCCCTTGTACTCGGCGAACTGATGCTTCGGGAGGATCATGCCGCGCGTGCCGACGAAGGCGTTGGGCCAGAACGGCGTCGGCTTCTGGAAGCTCACCTTGATCGTGTAATCGTCGATCTTGGCGACCGTGACGGTCTTGTAGGCCTCGATCGTGTAGGCGGCGCTGTCGGGATCGGCGGCATATTCCCAGGTGAAGATGCAGTCATCGGCGGTGAAGGGCTTGCCGTCATGCCATTTGACGCCCTTCTTCAATTTCCAGGTGACCGACATGCCGTCCGCGGCCACTCCGCCGCTTTCGGGACTCGGGATCTCGGCGGCGAGGATGGGAACGAGATTGCCGTCGCCGTCCCAGCCGGCGAGCGGCTCGTAGAAGATGCGCGCGGCCTCCTGGTCCTTGGTGCCGACCGCGAAATGCGGATTGAGCAAGGTCGGCGCCTGCCAGAACAGCATCTTGAGCGGACCGCCGCCGCCGGCCTTGGTCGGCTTGTAGGCGGATGGAGTCTGCGCCATCGCGACCCCGGAATGGCTCAGCATCAGCCCGGCCATCGGCGCCGTCAGCCCCAGCGCCACCATCTGCCGCACGAAGGCCCGGCGCGACATCGCGCCGGTCTTCACCTGCGCGATCAGCGCCTGCAATTCTTGCTCTCGCATGTCGCCACTCCCTCCCAGTCTAAGTTCTATGATTTTCTTTTCGCTGTTATTACAGCGGGTGCTTGTCCACAGAGCGATTACCACAAACGCTAACACAATGATTACCGAAGCGGAAACGCAATTTCCTCGCTTCGGCAGAGAGCGCGGCTTCTTCCGTACCGCCCACGCCCGCGCCGCCTTGACGCGGATCAATGCACGTTCCCGCCGCAGGGTGCGACCGTGCCCCGCATGATGGCTGAACCCAAGGGGATTCGAATGCGTCAGACCATGATTGCGATGATCGCGGCGACGGCGCTCCTCGCCGCCTGCAGCACCGCCTCGGACACCTCGGGCACCGCCTCAGCCTCCGGCAGCGCCGCCGGCGCCGTTTCGGGCGCCGGCGCCGGCACCCGAATCATGCCCGGCTCGCAGCAGGATCTGCAGCAGAATGCCGGCGACCGCATCTTCTTTGCGACCGATGAGAGCACGATCACCAGCGAGGGTCGCGAGATTCTCGTGCGCCAGGCGGAATGGCTGAAGCGCTATCCCGCGGTCACGATCACCATCGAAGGCCATTGCGACGAGCGCGGCGTTCGCGAGTACAACCTCGCCCTCGGCGAGCGGCGCGCCAACATGGCGCGGCAAGTCCTCCTCGCCCTCGGCGTCGATCCCGGCCGCGTCGCGACGACCAGCTACGGCAAGGAACGGCCGGCGGTCATCGGCTCGAACGAGGCCGCCTGGGCGCAGAACCGGCGGGCCGTCACCATCGTCAATTGAGCGATCGACAGCGGACAGCGCAATCGTATCAAGAGCGGAACCGGCGCACCCGCATGCGATTGCCGCAGGTTCGCGTGTCGCACCAGCGACGGCTGCCTATTACTACGACGTCGACGATGCGTTTCTGATCGAAAAGGAACTCTTCGTCCGCCACTTCGACGTCTCCGAGGACTGAGTGGCCGACCCGAATGAATGCTGTGAGAAGAGAGAGGCGTCATCGCTCGGCCGTGGCGTTGGCCGATGGTAGGCCGCGGCCGCTTGCCCGCCCCTCAAAAGCCAATCGGGCGAGAGAGGGTTTCCCCTGTCCCGCCCTTGGCCGAGATCGCTTCGACGAAGGATTGCTCCTAATCGGGCGTGTCTCAGGTGTTCCAGAGTGGTTGGCTAGTTCGGAGAATTCCCCCTATCCGGAGCGACCGGGCCTAACCATTGCCACCTGACGATACCGAACCACCGACCTGTTCCACCGGCGACCTTACGGCCGCAAGTGACCCGGCATGTGCAATTTGTGCAACCCTCACGAGGTCACAGTCCGCCGCACAGAGACCAAGTCCAGGCTTGGAG
The DNA here is from genome assembly GCA_041488295.1 of Allostellaceae bacterium. Taxonomy (GTDB): domain Bacteria; phylum Pseudomonadota; class Alphaproteobacteria; order ATCC43930; family CGMCC-115725; genus URHD0088. The sequence continues at coordinate 290 of JBGPOZ010000135.1, read as the reverse complement.
TGATTATTGAGGTGTCATCCCCTTTCTGGCCAATCACCGCTCTGGCCATCTCCATGACGAGTGGAGCTGCTGGGCTCTCGCCCTTTGCCGATCCCTTGAGCCCCTCGGGGCCTGCCAGTCTCGGCGGAAGAATCCTAACGCCGCTCCGCTTCGACGCGCAATTCCAAATTCCGGCAAAACAAAAGAAAGTTGTGGAGAAAGTTGTGGAAGAAATGGGGAAAGATGTGGATAAGCACCGGTGACGGATTTGTCGCTGGATGTACTCAACCGCCGCACGGCGATTTCGGCCG
>JBGPOZ010000134.1:0-13028 GCA_041488295.1 Allostellaceae bacterium | reverse complement strand
GATCCCTCGGGACGCGTCGTTTCAGCTGGCGAGCGCGGCGAGATCGTCGTCCGCGCACCAAACGAGAAGGCGCTCTTCTCCGGCTACTTTCGCAATCCGGAGGCAACGGCGAAGGCGCTCCGGGGCGGCGCGCTCCATTCCGGCGATCTCGGCATGCTCGACGCCGAGGGCAACCTCGTCTTCCTCGGCCGGCTGACCGACAGCGTCCGTTGTCGCGGCGAGAACGTCTCTGCCTGGGAGGTCGAGCGGGTGGCGGCCGCCCATCCCGGGGTCGAGGATTGCGCAATGATCGGTGTCGCCGCGGAGATCGGCGAGCAGGAGATCAAGCTCGTGGTCCAGCCGAGGGCAGGGGCGACGGTCGACCCCGCCGCGCTGTCGTCGTGGCTCGGCGAGCGCCTCGCTCCATATCAGAATCCTCGCTACATCGCGATCGTCGACAGCTTCGAGCGGACACCGAGCCAGCGCATCATGAAGCACAAGCTGTCGGACGACACCGTCGATTCCTGGGACCGCCTGGCACGGCGAGGCCGCGCAAATCGCCTTGGCTGAAGGTTATGGTCGTCCGCTCTGGCTCACGGCGTCACCCTCCGATAATCGACATGCTTATCGCCTGCCGCCACATCAACCTTCGTTCACATCGAGCCGTGGCACGTCCTTACTGCCGCTTGCGCGCCTCGTCGACGAGCGCCGCGGTGCCGCCGGCGACGCCCCTCTCGGCGGCAACCTCGATCCCGCCGATGCGCCACGCGGCGCCGTCCCGTACCAGCACCGGCGCGCCGCTCGCGCCGTGCGTCGCGGTGCAATTGTGACGCAGGAGCGGGCGGCCATCGCCGTCGGCCGCTCGGCCGACGATGCGGCAGGTGGCATCGGCGGTGAGCCAATTGGGATGATCCGCGCTGTAGCCGCCGATCGCCACCGCCGTACCGGTCTCGGGCGCTCGCTCGCTGATCGCCAGGACGCGATCGGCCGTGCCGAGCGGCGTGTCGATGACGAGGAGCGCCCAGTCGCTGCCGCGCGTCCTTGCCGGCTGCGCAGGGTCGTATCCGGGGGAGATGACGAGGCGGAGCCCCGTCGCATGGCCGACAAAGGCGCCGCGCTCGAAGCCGATGAGGAAATGCAGCGCTGCTGCCGAAAAGAAGGTACGCGTGCGCGGGTTGAAGACGCAATGCGCGGCGGTGAGGACCGTCGCAGGGCCGATCAAGGTGCCGGTGCATGCCGTCCGCAGATTGCCGGTCGTCGCCTGCAGCTTGCCGACGGCGCGCCAGGGCGCGGTGTTGGGATCGACCCGCATGCGCGGATCGTGCGCGCCGATGCCGGGCTGTGGCGGCGGTGCGATTGCATCGTCGCTTGCGGCGACGTGGCGAGGCGCGCCAGCCGCCGCCAGCGCAACGGCGAGCGCGGCACAATGCAGAATTCGAGTTCTTGGCATGAGTGGGGTCAGGCAGTGTCCGTCGAGAAACGAAAAATCGTCGTCGCGTGAAAATGTTCGCCCGGGCGCAGCACGGCAGAGGGAAAATTCGCGTGGTTCGGCGCGTCGGGGAATTGCTGCGTCTCCAAGCACAGCCCATCGCCTTGCCGGTACGCGCGGCCGCTGGGTCCGACCAACGCCCCGGTGAGCTTGTTGCCGGTGTAGAGCTGAAGGCCGGGCAGGGTAGTGAGCACTTCGAGGATGCGTCCGCTTTCTCTCTCGAAGACCCGGGCGGCCGGGCGCGGACCGTCGTCATCGCTGCGCCGCAGCACGAAATTATGATCGTAGCCGAGGCCGCGAACGAGCTGCTCGTCGCCGGCGCGGATGCGCGCACCGATCGCGGCTGGGCGGGTGAAATCGAACGGCGTGCCCACGACGGCGCGGATTTCGCCGGTCGGGATCTGCGCGGCGTCGGTCGGCGTGAAGTGGTCGGCGGCGATTTCGAGCTCGTGACCGAGCACGTCTCCCGCGCCCTCGCCGGCGAGGTTGAAGTAGCTGTGATTGGTGAGGTTGAGCACCGTCGGCCGATCGGTCGTCGCCGCGTAGTCGATGCGCAGATCGTTGTCGGCGCCGAGCGCATAGGTCACATCGGCCGTGAGCGTGCCGGGAAATCCCGCTTCGTCATCGGCGCTGAGATAGCGCAGGCGAAGGCTTTCCGAGGTGCCGCCGATCACCTGCCAGACGCGCCTGCCGAACCCCTGCGGACCGCCATGGAGCGTATTCTCCCCATCATTGCGCGGCAACCGGTAGCGCGTCCCGTCGAGGACGAACTCGCCCTTGGCTATCCGGTTGGCGTAGCGGCCCGGCACCGCGCCGAAATGCGGGCTGCGCGCGATGTAGTCCGCGAGCGTCGTCAACCCGAGAACGACATTCGCCATGTGACCGTTGCGGTCCGGCGCCTCGAGCGCAGCGATGACGGCGCCGAAAGTCAGGATCGAAAGGCGCATGCCGCGCGCATTGGTCAGAGCGACGCGCTCGACCGAAAGACCGTCAGCGGTGACGCCAAATGGCTCTCTCTGCATGGGGAGGGCGGTCTCGTGCGGGATATGCCACAGAGACATCGCGCCCGCGCGGATGGTCTGTCAAATGCATTCGGCCAAACGCATTCGGCTCCGCCGGCACCGCCGCCGATGCCGCTTTGCCTCACCTCACGACGAGAGGCCGATGACTGCCACCACAAGGCTGACGACGATTCCGAACGGGACCAGCGCCCGCTCGAAAGCGCACCAACGTCTCCGGTCGCGTTGAAAGTCGTTCATCTCGCATGCCCCCGATCTCGATCGATCCATCGATAGACCGAGCTTGCGTCGGCAATGCGACGGCGCCATGGCCAAGAAGCGGTGTTGCCGTGGCGAGATTGCGGCAATGGCGCGTTGTTGATCGCCACCGCCGCGAGCTTGGCTCAGGGCTCAAGCGTCGATTTCGGCTCCGCGCATTCAACGAGCTCCGGCAAGGCCGTCTGGCAAACCAGCCCGTTGTTGAAGGCGAATCTGGTCACGTTCAGGCGGCGGACGCCAACCCCGTTGCTGAATTGCAGCCATCCGGCGCTGCCCCACGAACTCCGCAACCCGTTGCTGAAGGCGGGGAAGTGGTCGCCCTCGCGTTCGACCGTGACGCCGTTGGAGAAATGGATCTTGGATCGCGAGAGCTGCTCGGCGTCGAGGCCGTTCGAGCATCGCGCGACGGCGGATTCGTCGAGATAACACGTCACCGGCGACGCGCCGCCGAGAAGCGCGGCGTAAACTGCGATTTCGAGGATCGTCATGATCGGGCCATCCGTTCCGCCAAGCTTTACGGCGTCTTGGTTACGGAGCCCTTAACCGGTACGTCGACGTGAGCGGGACGGGGCCGGTTGCCCCCGTCCCGCCGATTTCGGCGATGCCGGCTAGAGCCCGCCCTTCAGTGTCGCGCCCGCCTTGAAACGGACGCCCTTGCTCGCCTTGATCTTGATGGCCTCGCCGGTCCGTGGGTTGCGCCCTTTGCGGGCCGCGCGCTTGCTGACCGAGAAGGTGCCGAAGCCGGGCAGCGAGAAGCGCTGACTCTTCTTCAGCTCCTTCGAGATCGTCTCGACGATGCGGTCGACCGCCGCGCCTGCATCCTTCAAGGAAAGGCCATTCTTTTTGGCCAACACGTCGACCAGCGACTTCTTGCTCATTTGTCCGCCCCTGTTGCCATGCCGACGACTTTCTGCCGTCACTGGTCGCTGATACTCTCTCGGAAGTTCCAGTGCAACTGCCGATCGCGCAAATTTGCCGATTGCAGTTCGATTCTCGCTCGATCTTGCCTCCGGATGCGAGCCGAAGGTGGTGCGAGCTTCGAAATGCTAGCCTCGCTCGTCGGTTCGCGGTTGTTGGGCCGCGGCTTCGACCGGCAATCGGACCGTGAAGACGGCGCCCGCGCCGGCCGCGCGATTGGCCGCAGTGATCGTCCCGCCATGCGCTTCGATGAAGCCGCGACAGATGGCGAGGCCGAGCCCGGTGCCCGCGCGCTGCCGGTCGCTTGCCTTGACGCGATAGAACTTGTCGAAGATCCGCTCGAGGTCCTCGGCGGGAATCCCGATCCCCTCATCCGCGACCGCGATGATCACGTCGCCGCCCGATTGTGTTGCCTCGATGCTGATGGTCGAGCCTGCTGGCGAATATTTCGCGGCGTTGTCCAAGAGATTGAAGAGGACCTGCTCGAACAGGACGAAATCGAGCCGCAACATCGGAAGATCGGGGCCGAGATCGATCTTGACCTCGTGCCTCGCCAGGATATTGGCGGCACGCCGCACCGTGCTCCCGACGATGTCGGCGAGGTCCACAGCGTCGCGCTTCACCTCGAGGGCGCCCGATTCAAGACGCGTGATGTCGAGAAGATTGCCAACGAAGCGGTTAAGCCGCTCGGCCTCTTCCTGAGCCGTCCGCAGGAGTTCTTCCCGCGTCTCGGGATCGTAGTGCCGCTCGTAGCTCCGGAGGCTGGTGAGCGCGCCGAGCACCGAGGCGAGCGGCGTGCGCAGATCGTGCGAGATCGAGGTCAGCAGCGCCGAGCGCAGCCGCTCGGTCTCATGCAGGATGCGCGTCTGATCGATCTCGGCGGCAAGCGAGATGCGCTCGATCGCGACGCCGGCCTGATCCGCCAAGGCATCGACCAGACGGCGCTCGTCGGGGGTCAGCAGCGCGTGCGGCGCATCGCGCGCGACGCCGAGCACGCCGACGGTGCCGCGCGCGGTGCGCAACGGCAGAAAGAGCCATTGCGCGCCCGGAAGCGTGTCGGCGCCGTGTCCTGCCGGTCGGTTGTTGGTCCAGGCCCAGCTCGCCGCCGCAAGGTCGCCCTCGCTCAACTGGTCCTCCGGCGGATACCCGGCGCGGAGCGTGATCTGGCCTTCTTCGGGAAGCAGGATGACGACACGCGAGCGCAGCATCGAGGCGATCTGGTATGCCGTCGCCCACAGGAGATCATCGAGGCTGGCGATGCCAGCGAGCTTGCGGCTGAACGAATAGAGCTCGGCCGTCGTCTTCGCTCGGCTGCGCGCCGTCAACATTTGATTGCGCGTCCGTGACGTGATGTTGCTGGTGATGAGCGCGACGATCAGAAAGAAGAACAAGACGACGACGTTTTCGGGGTCGGCGATCGTGAAGGTGTAGAGCGGCGGCAGAAAGAAGAAATTATAGGCGAGAACGCTGACGAGAGACGCGAAGAGCGAGGGCAGGAGGCCGAAGCGAATCGCCGCGATCAGCACCGCCGTCAGATAGACCATGGCGATGCTCGAGACTTCGAGGAACTGGCGGATCGCCATGCCCAACCCGGTGGCGACCGCGACGAGCGCCGCGCTCATCAGATAGGGATAGGGTTCGAACGCTTCGCCCGGCGCTCGCGTCGCCACCGTCTTCGGCGCGACGCCCTCGCCGCGATCGTCTCCGGCAATGACATGAACGCTGATGTTGCCGGCGCGGCGTACCAGATCGTGCACGACCGAGCCGTGCAGCAGCTCGAACCAGCGCGAGCGCTCCGATTTGCCGATGACGATCTGCGTGATGTTGTTCTCGCGCGCATAGACGAGGATTTCCTCGACGACGCCGCGGGCCGGAATCGTCATCGTGTCGGCGCCGAGCTTTTCGGCAAGGCGCAGGCAGTCGGCGACTCTGTCGCGCTCGGCCTCGTCGAGCTGGTAGTGGCGGGTCGATTCGACATAGAGCGCCGTCCATTTCGCCTGCAAACGGTCGGCAAGGCGCCGCGCGTAGCGAACGAGCGCGGCGCAGGCGGGCCGTTCGCTGATGCAGACCATGACGCGCTCGCCCGCCGGCCACGGGCCGGAGATGGCGTGGGCGCGCATGTAGTTGAACATCTGGTCGTCGACGCGTTGCGCCGTGCGCCGCAGCGCGAGCTCGCGCAATGCCGTCAGATTGCCCGGCGAGAAATAGTGCTTCAGCGCTCGCTCGGCCTGGTGAGGCACGTACACCTTGCCCTCGCGCAGACGCTGGATCAGATCCTCGGGTGTCAGATCGACGACCTCGATCTCGTCGGCGCGGTCGAGGATGCCGTCGGGCACCGTCTCGCGCACGCGGATGCGCGTGATCTGCGCCACCACGTCGTTGAGGCTCTCGACATGCTGAATGTTCAAGGTCGTGTAGACGTCGATGCCGGCCGCCAGCAGCTCTTCGACATCGAGATAGCGCTTGGGGTGGCGGCTGCCGGGTGCGTTGGTGTGCGCGAGCTCGTCGACGAGAGCGAGCTTCGGCTGCCGCGCGAGGATGGCGTCGAGATCCATTTCCTCGATGAGACGACCCTTGTACTCGATGCTGCGGCGGGGCATGACCTCCAGATCGCCGACCAGCTGCAGCGTCTCTCGCCGGCCATGCGTCTCGACGATGGCGACGACGACGTCGATGCCCTCGCGCCGCCGCGCCTGCGCCGACATCAGCATCTCATAGGTCTTGCCGACGCCGGGTGCCGCGCCGAGGAAAATCTTGAGGCGACCGCGCCCTTCCTGCTCCGCGGCGTTCAGCAGCGCCTCGGGTGAAGGCCGTCCGTCGCGACCGAGCGTCTCGGAATTCGCCATGTTCCCCGACTCTGACCACAGGTAGGTTCAATTATACCCGATCGCTGTTCTGCCGCGAGCGGATTGTCGAAAATCGAAGGACATGTGTTGATTTTTACTTTGCTCGCTTTCCCACGGCGACGAAAAGTCATTCTCTTTATTATTTTTTTATGTCGTCAATCGAACTCCCCTCTCGAATTTATATGCCGATGTATATCAATTACACGCTGAGTGGACGGAGCAGAGTTTTGCTGCCGCGACTGGAGACAAGAAATGTTCGATGCGTTGCTGATAGTGGCTGGAATGGCGTTTTTCGCCGTCGCCATCGCCTATGTCGAAGCCTGCGACAGATTGTGAGGCAATCATGGTGATCGACTATGCGCTTGGTGGGGTCGTGACCCTTGGGATCATGGCCTACCTAATCTACGCCCTGCTGCGCCCGGAGCGGTTCTAGGGGAACCACAATGACAATCAATGGATGGATTCAGATCGCGCTCTTCTGCGCGATCGTCGTCGCGATCACGCGGCCGCTCGGCGGCTATATGACGCGAATCTTCACGGGCGAGCGCACATTGCTCGCTGCCGTTCTCGGACCGCTGGAGATCGCGATCTATCGCATCTGCGGCGTCGACGAGAAAACCGAGCAACACTGGCTGACCTACGCCATATCGATGCTGTTCTTCAGCGCGGTGGGCTTTCTCGCGCTCTATGCGATCCAGCGCCTGCAGGCAATTCTGCCGTTCAACCCGCAGGGTCTCGATCCGGTGGCGCCAGATCTCGCCTTCAACACGTCGATCAGCTTCGTCACCAACACGAACTGGCAGTCCTATACGCCCGAATCGACGATGAGCTATCTGACGCAGATGGCCGGGCTCACCGTGCACAATTTCGTGTCGGCGGCCGCGGGCATCGTGATGGCGGTGGCGCTCATCCGCGGCTTCGCGCGGCGCTCGGCGCAATCGGTCGGAAATTTCTGGGTCGATCTCACCCGCTGCGTCCTCTACATCCTGCTGCCCATCTCGATCGTCGTAGCGCTGTTCTTCGTCTGGCAGGGCATGCCGCAGAATCTCGGCGCCTATACCGAGGCGACGACGCTCGAAGGCGTGAAGCAAGTCATCGCGCAAGGGCCGGTCGCCTCGCAAGAGGTGATCAAGCTGCTCGGCACCAATGGCGGCGGCTTCTTCAACGCCAATTCGGCGCATCCTTTTGAGAATCCGACGGCGGTCACCAACCTCGTCACCCTGGTCTTGATCTTCTCGATCGGCGCCGCCCTCACCAATGTCCTCGGCCGCATGGTCGGCGACCAGCGCCAGGGATGGGCGATCTTCGCGGCGATGGGCGTCCTGTTCCTCGTCGGTGCGACGACCGCCTATTGGGCGGAAGGGCACGGGAATGCCGCCATCGAGGCGTTCAACGTCGACACCGCGCCCAGCGCGCTGCAGGCCGGCGGCAACATGGAAGGGAAGGAGGTGCGCTTCGGCATCACCAACTCCGCCTTGTTCGCGACGGTCACGACCGACACCTCCTGCGGCGCCGTCAATTCGATGCATGACAGCTTCATGCCATTGGGTGGCATGGTGCCGCTCGCCAATATCATGCTCGGCGAGATCATCTTCGGCGGCGTCGGCTCCGGCCTCTACGGCATGCTTGCCTTCGCCATCATCGCCATGTTCGTCGCCGGCCTCATGGTCGGACGGACGCCGGAATATCTCGGTAAGAAGCTCGAGGCGAAGGAGGTCAAGATGACGATGCTCGCCATCCTCGTCCTGCCGCTCTCTATCCTCGGCTGGACGGCGCTTGCCGTGGTGATCCCGCCCGGACTTGCCGGGATGTCGAATGCCGGCCCGCACGGCTTCAGCGAGGTGCTTTACGCCTATACCTCCGCCACCGGAAACAACGGCAGCGCCTTCGCCGGCATCAACGCGAACACGGTCTTCTACAACACGACCCAGGCCTTCGCGATGATGATCGGCCGCTTCCTGATGGTGATCCCCTTGCTCGCGGTCGCCGGGTCCCTGGTGCAGAAGAAGCTCTTGGCGCCATCGGCCGGAACCTTCCCGACGACGGGTCCGCTTTTCGTCGGCCTCCTCGTTGGGGTCATCGTCATCACCGGTGGCCTCATCTACTTCCCGGCGCTCGCGCTCGGCCCTGTGGTCGAGCAGGTGGCGATGAACGCCGGCACGCTCTACTGATCTCCGGGGAACTCCCATGGAAACAACGAGAAATCGCGTGTCGTCGACCTCGATCTACGATCCGAAGATCGTCCTGCCGGCGATCGGCGAATCGTTCAAGAAACTCGATCCGCGCACCCTCAGCCGCAATCCGATCATGTTCGTGGTCGAGATCGTCTCGCTGCTGACGACGATCTTCTTCCTGCGGGACCTCGTCACCGGCGGCAGCAACGTCGTCGGCGCGCATGCGTGGTTCTCGGGGCAGATCTCGGCGTGGCTCTGGTTCACGGTGCTCTTCGCCAATTTTGCCGAGGCGGTCGCCGAAGGCCGCGGCAAGGCGCAGGCGGCGGCGCTCCGGAAGACGCGCACGGAAACGACGGCGAAGAAGCTGACGCGGGCCGACAGCCGCGAGTACAAGGGCGCACCGGCGCTGTCGCTGAAACCGGGCGATCTCGTCCTCGTCGAGGCCGGCGACCTCGTGCCGAGCGACGGCGAGGTGATCGAAGGCATCGCCTCGGTCGACGAGTCGGCGATCACCGGCGAGTCGGCGCCGGTCATCCGCGAGAGCGGCGGCGACCGCTCGGCGGTGACCGGCGGCACGCGGGTTCTCTCGGACTGGATCAAGGTCCGGATCACCGCGGCGCAGGGCTCGACCTTCCTCGACCGCATGATCGCGCTCGTCGAGGGTGCGGAGCGTCAGAAGACGCCGAACGAGATCGCGCTCAATATCCTGCTTGCCGGCATGACGATCATCTTCGTCTTCGCCACGGTGACGATCCCGAGCTTCGCGACCTACGCCGGCGGCGCCGTCTCGGTCGTCGTTCTCATCGCGCTGTTCGTCACGCTCATCCCGACGACGATCGGCGCGCTTCTGTCGGCAATCGGCATTGCCGGCATGGATCGCCTGGTACGCTTCAACGTGCTCGCGATGTCGGGACGGGCGGTCGAGGCGGCAGGCGATGTCGACACGCTCCTCCTCGACAAGACCGGTACGATCACGCTCGGCAATCGTGTCGCGACCGAGTTCTTCCCGCTGCCCGGGGTCACTGCGCAGGAGCTCGCCGACGCGGCGCAACTTTCCTCGCTCAGCGACGAGACCCCGGAAGGCCGCTCGATCGTCGTGCTCGCCAAGGAGAAATACGGTCTGCGCGGCCGCGAGATGGCCGGCCTCAATGCGCATTTCATCCCGTTTTCAGCCCAGACGCGGATGAGCGGTATCGACATCGAGGGACATTCGATCCGCAAGGGCGCGGTCGACGCCATCCTCGACCATGCCGGCATGGCGCGCGGAACTCCGGCAGGGGCCGTCGGCAGGGGCGGCGTGCAAGCGGTGTTCGCCGCCCAGCAATCCCCGGCGCCGCGTGAGCTCACCGACATCGTCGAGCGGATTTCGAAATCGGGGGGCACGCCGCTCGCCGTCGCGATCGATGGCCGCCTGCTCGGCGTCATCCACTTGAAGGACATCATCAAGGGCGGCATCCGCGAGCGCTTCGCCGAGCTGCGCCAGATGGGCATCCGCACCGTGATGATCACCGGCGACAACCCGCTCACCGCCGCGGCGATCGCCGCCGAATCGGGGGTCGACGACTTCCTCGCCCAAGCGACGCCCGAGCACAAGCTGAAGCTGATCCGCGACGAGCAGGCGAAGGGCAAGCTCGTTGCCATGTGCGGCGACGGCACTAACGACGCGCCTGCCCTCGCGCAGGCGGATGTCGGCGTCGCCATGAACACCGGCACGATGGCGGCGCGCGAGGCCGGCAACATGGTCGACCTCGACAGCGACCCGACGAAGCTCATCGAGATCGTCGAGATCGGTAAGCAGCTCCTCATCACCCGCGGCGCGCTGACCACCTTCTCGATCGCCAACGACGTCGCGAAATATTTCGCGATCATCCCGGCGATGTTCATCGCCTTCTACCCGCAGCTCCAGGTCCTGAACGTCATGGGGCTGAAGACGCCGGAGAGCGCCATTCTCTCGGCGATCATCTTCAACGCACTCATCATCATCGCCCTCATCCCGCTGTCGCTGCGGGGCATCCGCTATCGCCCGACCGGAGCCGCGAGCATCCTGCGGCGCAACCTTCTTCTCTACGGCGTCGGCGGTATCATCGTGCCGTTCATCGGCATCAAGGCGATCGATATTCTCATCACCGCCATCGGCTGGGCGTAAGGAGCACTCCCATGCTTAAACAGATTCGTCCCGCGATCATGATGATGATCGTCATGACCATCATCACCGGCCTCGCATATCCCCTCGCCATCACCGGCTTGGCGCAGATCCTCTTCCCTCACCAAGCGAATGGCAGCCTCGTCGACAAGGACGGCAAGGTGATCGGCTCCGAGCTGATCGGCCAGAACTTCGCCGATGCAAAGTATTTCCATGGCCGCCCCTCGGCGACGACCGACACCGATCCGAACGACGCGACGAAGACCGTGCCGGCGCCGTACAACGCGCAGAACTCGGGCGCCTCCAACCTCGCGCCGACGGCGAAGGCGCTCGTCGACCGCGTCAAGGACGATGCAGGCAAGCTGCAGGCGGAGAATTCGGCGAAGATCCCGGTCGACCTCGTCACCACCTCGGCGAGCGGGCTCGACCCCGACATCACCCCGGCGGCGGCCGAGTTCCAAGTGCCGCGCGTCGCCAAGGCGCGCAATCTCCCGCCCGCGAAAGTCCAGCAGCTCGTCGCCGACATGACGACGGGCCGGTTCATCGGGATCATCGGCGAGGCGCATGTGAACGTGCTGAAGCTGAACCTCGCGCTCGACGCGCTGAAATGAGACTGTGTCTGCCATGATGTGCGGAAACCCGCATGGTGGATGATGACGGCGAACCCGATAAGCGTTCTGGTGATCGATGACGAACCGCCGATCCGCCGTTTCCTGCGGACCAGCCTCTCGCCTCAGAATTACCGGGTGATCGAGGCGGGGGACGCGACGAGCGGGCTCGACCTGATCGCGCGGGAAAAGCCTGATCTCGTCATCCTCGATCTTGGCCTTCCCGACATGGACGGCCTCGATGTCATCCGCCGGATCCGCGCCAAGTCAGCCGTCCCGATCGTCGTGCTCTCGAGCCGCGGCGACGAGCGCGCCAAGGTCGAGGCGCTCGAGCTCGGCGCGGACGACTATGTGACGAAGCCCTTCGGGATGGACGAGCTGGTCGCGCGTCTGCGCACGGCGCTGCGCCACCGCTTCTACGAGAAGGGTGAGGAGCCGGTGTTCCACAGCGGCGATCTCACCGTCGACCTCGTGCGGCGGCGGGTCACGGTCGGCGATGCGGAGATCCGCTTGTCGCCGATCGAATTCTCCATGCTGCAACTTCTCGTCGCGCATGCCGGCAAGGTCCTGACGCACCGGCAGATCCTGCGCGAGGTTTGGGGCAGCGCCGAAGACGTCCAGTATCTGCGCGTCTATATCCGGCAACTCCGCCGCAAGCTCGAGGCGGATCCCGAGCGGCCGCGGCATATCGTCACCGAGCCGGGCGTCGGGTATCGGCTGCAGCTTGCCGAGTAGGAACGCGCGACGGCTCAGATCGGCCGCCCGTCATGCCCGATGGGAACGGTACCCACGAGAAGCCGCGCGATGGCGCCGCTCTGATCCGCGAGAGGGAGGGCCAGTCGGTGCCAGGCAGCGGTATGATGCGTCGCCGGCGGCCCGTGCGCGGTGAACGCCGGCTCGCCGCGCACTCCCACCGCACGATAGAGCGCCATGGAAAGCTGCACGATATAGGAGCTGGACGGATGCTCCGAGACGAGGCGGCCGGTAACATCGAAACCAGAGACGGCGGCGATGCGGCTGCCGAAAAGGCGGTAGCGAAAATCCTGACCGCCGTCGATGACGTCGATCAGCATGATGTAGCCAAGCGCCGGCTTCATCGCGAGCGGGTCGATGTCGCTGGTGAGCGGCATGGGGCGCCCAGCCGCAAGCGTCGTCCAATAATCGTGCAGGAAACGCAGTTGCGGCGGCGCGAGGTCGCTGACCGCCGGCCGCCAGATGACATCTGGCCCGCGCGCGCCATACGAATCGAACACCTGCCGTATCTCTGCGAGTTCGCTTCTCGCGATCTGGGTTGCCCAGTGATCGACGATTTGCCAATCGATACTCATCGACTGCGCTTCTCCCCGCCTGAGGCGTCATCCATCAACCCGACTCTATCATGCATAGAAAATGGCGGGTGTTGAATAGACAATCGCATGCACACCAAAGAAAACATGCGGTCGGCAGAGGAAAGCGCGCGCCAAAGGCCCCACCGCTCACGGTGGGGCCTTCCTGGTCTCTTTTAGAGGAGATCAGCGCAACGGATGTGCGTACGCTGCGCATTCGTTGGCGGGCGCTCTCCCCCGATGCCGGGTCATTAGCAAACGGCGACCTC
>JBGPOZ010000133.1:0-13029 GCA_041488295.1 Allostellaceae bacterium | reverse complement strand
GCCGGGTCTTCGAGCATCAAATTCTCGCTCTTCCAATGCGGCGAGGCGGATGAACTCGCGCTTTGGTGCAAGGGCCTCATCGAGGTCAGCGGGGATCGGCCGCATTTCCTCGCGGTGGATGCGCAAGGCGCCCCGATCGCGCGGCACGACTGGACGAGCGACGATGAGGTCGACCACGTGCGCTGCCTCGATTTCCTCATGGATTGGCTTGTGGCGCAGCCGAGTGCCGGCCCGATCGTCGCCGCCGGGCACCGCGTCGTGCATGGCGGGCGCGATTTCGTGTCGCCGACCCGGCTCGATCCGGCGAGGCTCGCCGCGCTCGCCGCCCTGACGCCGCTGGCGCCGTTGCACCAGCCGCACAACCTCGCCGGCATTCGCGCATTGATGGAGCTGCACCCGGAATTGCCGCAGATCGCCTGCTTCGACACGGCGTTCCATCAGCGCGACCCCGGCCTCGCCCATGCCTTCGCCCTGCCTCACGAACTCAGGCAAGCCGGGCTGGAGCGATATGGGTTTCACGGACTTTCCTACGAATACATCGCAAGCGAGCTGCCGCGTCACGATCCGGCGCTCGCCCAAGGCCGCGTCGTCGTCGCCCATCTCGGCAACGGCGCCAGCATGTGCGCGATCGAGGCCGGAGTGAGCCGCGACAGCACGATGGGCTTCACCGCGCTCGACGGTCTGCCGATGGGGACGCGCTGCGGCGCGCTCGATCCCGGCGTCATCCTCTATCTCATGCGCGAGCGCGGCATGGACGCCGACGCCATCGAGGAGCTGCTTTACCGGCGCTCGGGACTGCTCGGCGTCTCCGGCCTCAGCAGCGACATGCGCGTCCTGCTGGCGAGCGAGGATCCGCGGGCGCGCGAAGCCGTCGATCTCTTCGTCTTCCGCATCGGCCGCGAATTGGGCGCCCTCGCCGCCGTGCTTGGCGGGCTCGACGCGCTCGTCTTCACCGCCGGCATCGGCGAGCGTGCCGCCGCGATCCGCGCCCGCGTCTGCCGCAACGCCGCCTGGCTCGGCATCCGGCTCGACGAGGCGGCGAACGAGGCGGGCGGCCCGCGCATCACCGCGCCCGCCAGCGCCGTCTCGGCATGGGTCCTCCCGACCAACGAGGAGCTGGTCATCGCGCGGCACACCTTGGCGACGATCCGCGGATGACGATCGCAGGCGCTCCGTTGCCGGCGCCGGTCAGTCTCAGCCGCGCAGGCGTGAGAGGCGGCTCGCATGCTCGGCATTGACGGCGCCGACCGGAGCCCGTCCTTTCAAAATCTCGGCCGCCTGCGCCACCGTCTCGAGCGCCTGATGCTCGATCGCCTGCGGCGTGAAGCCGCCGACATGCGGCGTCGCGATCACGTCGGGCCGGCGCGCAAGGCGGAGGGACGGCATCTGATCCGGGGCGCGGCCGACATCGAGCGCGGCCCCGGCGATGCGCTTCGATTCGAGCGCCTCCTCGAGTGCCGTCTCGTCGACGAGATTGCCGCGCGAGACGTTGATGAAATATGCCGCCGGCTTCATCCGCGCGAAGGCGGCGGCGTCCATCAGATTTTCGGTCGCCTCGGTGGCGACGGCGAGACAGACGACGAAATCCGATCTGCCGAGGAGGCTCGCCATATCGCTCTGCTCGATCCCGGCTTCCATCACCTTGGCGAAGGGATCGGCGACGACGACATGCATGCCGAGGGCGCGGCCGAGATCGGCGAGATACCGGCCGATCGCGCCATAGCCGATGATGCCGAGCGTGCTGCCGCGCAATTGCCGGCCGCGCCGCGCCGTCGGAACGGTGCCGCGGTGGTATTCCATCGCCTGCGCCGAGACGCCGCGCGCGAGGTCGACGAGAAAGCCGAGGACGAGTTCGGCGACGGCCGGAACGAAGCCCGCGCTCGCCCGCGTGACGAGGACGCCATTCTCGCTCGCCGCCGGCACGGCGATGTTGCGGATGTCGACGGCGCAGCGCACGACGGCGACAAGGTCGGGGAGGGCGGCGAAAACGGCCGCCTCGCCCGGCGTCTGGCGATCCGAGACGATGATGTCGCAGCCGCGTGAAGCTGCGATGAGCGCCGCCGTGCCGAGCGGCTCGGCGCCCTCGTGAAAGCGCACGGTGCCGAGCGCCGAGAGGCCGGCCAGCGCTTTCTCGCCGTAATAGTTGCGGCGCATCTCGGGCGTGTGGGTGAGAAGGATCGTCGCCATCAGGGTGTGACCTCGCGATCAGGGGCATCCTTGTCGTCGGAATATCGATGCCGCGCATCATCGCCGGAGCCGCAGGCACCAACAATCGTATTCTAAATGCGGCGGATTCGCTCTAGGGTGGTCCATACACTGCAGCAACCGAACGGGGAGAATGGCGGGACGATGCGCCGGACGCTGAGCTATCCGGAGATGGCCGATCCAATGGTTCGGCCGCGCTTCACCGGAATCCCGACCTTCATGCGCGCGCCGTATTGCGAGGATCCGGCCGGACTCGATATCGCCTTGGTCGGCGTCCCCTATGATGGCGGCGTCACCAACCGGCCGGGGGCGCGCCACGGCCCGCGCGAGATCCGCAACCAGTCGAGCCTGATGCGCCGCATCAACCAGTCGAGCGGCATCGATCCCTACGCGTTGTGCCGGATCGGCGATGTCGGCGATGCGTGGATCGAGAAGCCGTTCGAGCTCCAAGGCGCGCTTGCCGAGATCGAGGGCGTCTTCGCCGCGATCCATGCCGCCGGCGTTGTGCCGGTCTCGGCGGGAGGCGATCATTCGGTCACCTTGCCGATCTTCCGGGCGATCGCGAAAGAACGGCCGGTCGGGATGGTCCATTTCGACGCGCATTGCGACACGGGCGATGACTATCTCGGCTCGAAATTCCATCACGGCGCGCCGTTCCGTCGAGCCGTCGAGGAGGGCTTGCTCGACCCCAAGCGGACGATCCAGATCGGCATCCGCGGCGGCATCAACGACAAGGACATCTGGCGCTTCAGCCACGACAGCGGCATGCGCGTCGTCTATATGGAGGAGCTTTACGACAAGGGTCCGAAAGCGATCGCCGAGGAGGCGCGTCGCGTTGTCGGCGACGGTCCCACCTATCTCAGCTTCGATGTCGACGGCCTCGACCCGGTCTATGCGCCCGGCACCGGCACGCCGGAATGCGGCGGGATGAGCGTGCTCGAGGCGCAGATCATGGTCCGCCGCCTGCAAGGCTTGAACCTCATTGGCGGCGACGTCGTCGAGGTGGCACCGCCCTTCGATCCCAGCGGAAATACCGCGCTGGTCGGCGCGACGATGATGTACGAGATCCTGTGCGTCGTCGCGTCGTCGGTCGCCGCACGCAAGACGAAGTAGCTGCGGCGTCGGGCAGGCGCCGCGGGAATATGGTGCAAAAGACGGAGGATGCCCACATGACAAGACATTTCGGTCTCGTCCTCGCAATCGCCGGCGGCATCGCGCTCGCCGCGCTCTCGTCGCCGCCTCGAGCGGCGGCGGAGACGATCAAGATCGCGCATTCGACCTGGGTCGGCTACGGGCCGCTCTACATCGCGCGCGAGAAGGGCTTCTTCAAGCAGCACGGCGTCGATGTCGAGCTCATCGTCATCGAAGAGCCGAAGGAGCGCTTTCCGGCGATGCTCGCCGGCCGCATCGACATGATCGCCAGCACGGTCGACACGGCGATCCTCTATCTGAAGAAGTCGGATGATTTCCAATACGTCGTCGCGATCGACGATTCGAATGGCGGCGACGGCATCATCGCCAAGAAGGACATCACGTCGATCGCCGATCTGAAGGGCAAGAACGTCGCCTTCAGCGAGGGCTCGGTCTCGGAGTTTTACCTCAACGTGCTGCTCGCCAAGGCCGGGCTCAAGGAGAGCGATCTGAAGCCCGTCAACATGGCGGCACCGGAAGCGGGCGCCGCTTTCGTCGCCAACAAGGTCGACGCCGCCGTCACCTGGGAACCGTGGCTCTCGAAAGGCAAGGCGACGGATTTCGGGCACCTTCTCGTCGACAGCTCGACGACGCCCGGCCTCATCACCGACGTCATCATCACGACGAAGGATTTCGCAACGAAGCACGCCAAGGAAACCAAGGGCATCGTCGACGCGTGGAACGACGCGGTGGCCTTCGCCAGGGCCAACCCCAGGGAAGGCAACGAGATCATGGCCAAGGGGGTGGGCGGCTGGCTCAAGGACCCGAAGATCTTCGCCGAGACGCTCGAAGGCATCAAATTCTACGGCGGCGACGACAACAAGAAATTCTTCGGCACCAAGGACAAGCCAGGCCTGCTCACCGACACGGTGAAGCAGGCGATCGACATCTGGTCGAGCCACGGCAAGATTCAGGTCAAGGTGACGCCCGAGGACCTCATCAACTACAGCTTCGTCAACGGCTGAGGCCGACAGCGGTGATGCGCTCGTTCTTCGAGGCGTACACCGAGCCGAAGAAGGACATACCACGGCGCGTTTACCTCACGGTGAGCGCGCTCGTGGTGTTCCTCATCCTGGCGGGTTGGAGCGCGCTCGCCTATAGCGGGCTGGTGCGCGACATCTTCCTGCCGACGCCGGGCCAGGTGCTGATCGCCGCGATCAACGGCTTCAACGATTCCTCGCTGCTGCTCAACACGGCGGTGAGCTCGGGCGAGATCGTCGCCGGGTTCATCCTCGCCTCGATCCTCGCCATACCGTTCGGCATTCTCATGGGCAGCTTCAAGATCGCCGAGGCCGCGCTCGAGCCGATCACCAATTTCATGCGCTACATCCCGATCAGCGCGCTCATTCCGCTGCTCATCCTGTGGGTCGGCATCGGCATCGAGGAGAAGATCGCCGTCATCTTTCTCGGCACGTTCTTCCAGCAGCTCGTGATCATCGCCGACGTCTCGCGCGGCGTGTCGCGCGACCTTCTCGACGTGTCCTACACGCTCGGCGCAGACCGGCGTACCGTCGTCACCCGCGTCCTCATCCCGGCGACCATGCCCGGGGTCATGGATACGCTGCGCGTCACGCTCGGCTGGGCCTGGACCTACCTCGTCGTCGCCGAGCTCGTCGCCGCCAACAAGGGGCTCGGTTACTTCATCCTCAATTCGATGCGCGGCCTCTTCACCGATCAGATCTTCCTCGGGATCATGGTGATCGGCCTCCTCGGCCTCATCACCGATCAGGCGTTCAAAGCGTTTCGCGACTGGCTGCTGCCCTGGGCGACCGATCGTTGAACCGCACGGGGTCCATGGCCAAGCTGACGATCGACAACGTCGCGCTGCGCTTCATGCCGAAGGGCGGCAGTCCGGTGACGGCGCTCGAGGGCATTTCCCTCGACGTCGCAACGAACGAGTTCGCGGTAATCGTCGGGCCGTCGGGCTGCGGCAAGTCGAGCCTGCTCCGCCTCGTCGCCGGACTCATCGAGCCGACCGCGGGCACGATCCGGCTCGACGGGAAGCAAGTGACGCGGCCCGGCAAGGATCGCGGCATGGTGTTTCAATCCTATACGCTGTTCCCCTGGCTCACCGTGCGCGAGAATGTCGAGTTCGGCCTCCGGGTCGGCGGCATGGCTGCCGAGGAGCGGCGCGCGGTCGCCCGCCGCTACATCGCCGAGGTCGGGCTCGACGGTTTCGAGAAAGCCTATCCCAAGCAATTGTCGGGCGGCATGATGCAGCGCGTCGCCTTGGCGCGCGCCCTTGCCAACGATCCGGAAATCCTCCTTATGGACGAGCCGTTCGGGGCGCTCGACAGCCAGACGCGGTCGCTGATGCAGGAGCTGCTTCTCAAGATCTGGGAGCATGCGCACAAGACCGTGCTGTTCATCACGCACGACATCGACGAAGCGATCCTGCTCGGCGATCACGTTCACGTGATGACGGCGCGGCCGGGGCGCATCAAGGAGGTGGTGGAGATCGACCTCCGCCGGCCGCGCTCGGTCGAGACCACGACCACGCCCGAATTCATCACGCTGAAGCGCCACATCATGGGCCTCATTCACGACGAAGCGGTGCGGGCGATGGGGTGAGTCGACGTGCCGTGCCGGGTCGCCACTGAGAAGCACGCGATTTTGTGAATTCTACAAACGAGTGTAGGCTTGTACGCTGAGATCAACGGAAGCAGGAGAACCGGCGACATCTCGTAATCTCGACGTGCATTAGATCGGTCTCGATCGCCCCACTTGATCAAAGGACACAAAATTAACCTTATTTGCATCTTTTCTGCGCGCAACCCGTGGTAGGTTTAACGTTCAGGTAAGCAATTTCACCGAAAATCAGTAAAATGCCGGATAAGCTGTCGCGGGAGTAGCGCGATGTTGGATGGTCGAAACGATATGACGGGTGGCGGGGCGGAACGGCGGCGTCATGAGCGCTCTGCGCTCTTGTATTCCGGGTCGTTGCACAAGCCCGACGGCAACGTCGATTGCGTCATCAAGGATATCTCGGCGAGCGGTGCTCGCTTGGTGATGGAGCGGCGCATCGCCGAATCGGGCGATTGCATCCTCGATATCGATGGCGTCGGTTTGATCCCGAGCCGGGTCGTCTGGCAGAGCGACGATCATGCCGGGGTCCAGTTCCTCAGCGACCCGGGCACGATCCAAACCTGGATCAGCGCCGCTTGGGGACGGGACGCGATTCGCGCCTGACCCGCTGCGCATCACGCTGCGTCAGGCGGCGTGATGCACTCCCCCGAGATCAATTTCCGGCGTCCGGCCGGATGCATCCCACATGACGCTGTCCGGTGTTGCGGAAGAGCTTGCGCTATCGCCCGCGCCTCAGAGGGCGGCGACGATGCGGATCTCGACCTTGATCGTCGTCACCGCGAGGCGGCTCTCGACGCAGGCGCGCGCCGGCGCGCAGCCGGCCGGGACCCACTTGTCCCAGACCGAGTTCATGTCGGCGAAATCGCGCATGTCGGTGAGCCAGATCGACGCTGTCAGCATCTTGGTCTTGTCGGTGCCGGCCTGGGCGAGGAGGCGGTCGATCTTGGCAAGGATCTGCTCCGTCTGTCCCTTGGCATCGAGCGAGTAATCATCGGGCACGACGCCCGCGAGATAGACGGTGTCGCCATGCACGACGCCCATGCTGAGACGGGTCCCGGTCTCGATACGCTTGATCGCCATTGTCCTCACTCCTCGGGCTTATCATTGGCTGGCGCGAGCATAACCCGATGCCGCAGCGAAATGAAAGGCATCCGGCGATGACCGGGACGCAACCCTTCTATGAGGCGCCGGCGCTCCGGTTTCCCTCGCCGTCGTCATAGCGGGCGCGGTCGAGGAGGGTCAGCATCTCGGCCTCGAGCTGAGCTGCGCTCTTGCTTTTGATTGTAGCGCAGATGTTGCCTTCAACGCCGACATTACCGGGGCTACCCACTCGCGCCTCTCCGGACAGGTTCTGCGCGAATACGCCATGGAAGACGAAGCAATGGTAAGTGTCCGAGGATTGGACGATGTATTTGAAGAATGAGGTTTTCTTGACCTTGCTGGCGTCGTAGACGATGCCTTTATCCTTGTAAAAGGACCTGCTCATCGCCCGTTCGATAAAATCTTCGTCGCTGAAGGTTCCCGAGAACGCGAGATGATAGCTCTTCGTGTAGAAGAAGATACTGTTGTTGTTGAATGTAATACGCTCTTCGTAGCGATCAATCAGCGACTCGGCTTCGCGCTTCTTCACGGGGTCGCTCCCGGTGAAGCTCACGTGGCTTTCGTTCCGCGAGATCTCGTGCCAATTTGTGGCGCCAAGATTTTGCCCGGTGACAGTATAGTCGTAGCCGGGTTTGCGCTCGACCGTACAGCCGGCGAAAATGATCAGCGCCGCGACGGCGACGATGAAAGCCCTCATTGAACGAACCATCGCATCCTCATGCGGTAGAATACGTTCAGTATAATACTACTCACGCGTGGGCGCTACTCCGGCATCGCCATTGACGGCGCAACCCGGCGGGATACTCTGCGGGCACGTAGCTCCGCCCCAGGGACAGAGGACCCCGCCATGCCTGATGCCGTCATCGTCTCGACCGCCCGCACGCCGATCGGCAAGGCGTTTCGCGGTGCCTTCAACATGACGCATGGCGCAACGATGGCGGGGCATGTCATCGGCCACGCGGTCGCGCGCGCCAAGATCGATCCCGCCGAGGTCGAGGACGTCGTCATCGGCTGCGGCTTTCCCGA
This sequence comes from Allostellaceae bacterium, assembly GCA_041488295.1. Classification (GTDB taxonomy): domain Bacteria; phylum Pseudomonadota; class Alphaproteobacteria; order ATCC43930; family CGMCC-115725; genus URHD0088. Next base: position 4,920 of record JBGPOZ010000133.1, on the reverse strand, counting down.
GGGCGCGACCGGATGGAACGTGGCGCGCGTCGCGGCGCTGCGCGCCGGCCTCCCGGTGACGGCGGGCGGCGAGACCGTCAACCGCTTCTGCAGCTCGGGGCTGATGGCGATCAGCATCGCGGCGCAACGCGTCATCGTCGACCGCATCCCAGTCGCGGTCGCGGGCGGCGTCGAATCGATCAGCCTTGTCCAGGGCACGATGAACAAGCAGCACATGTACGACGAGCCGTGGGTCAAGGAGCACAAGCCCGAGGTCTGGATGTCGATGCTCGACACCGCGGAGATCGTCTCGCGCCGCTATCAGGTGACGCGCGAAATGCAGGATGAGTACGCGCTCGCCAGCCAGCAGCGCACCGCCGCCGGGCAAAAGGCCGGCCGCTTCGATGCCGAGATCGTGCCGCTGAAGACGGTAAAGCTCGTCACCGACAAGGACAGCGGCAAGAGCTGGACCGAGGAGGTGATGCTGATGCAGGACGAGGGCAACCGCCCGAGCACGACGATGGCCGATCTCGCGCGCCTCAAGCCGGTGACGGGCGAGGACGGCCACATTACAGCCGGCAATGCGAGCCAGTTCTCCGACGGCGCCTCGGCCTCGGTCATCATGGATGCGGCGCTTGCCGAGAAGCGAGGGCTCGAGCCGCTCGGCATCTATCGCGGCCTCGTCGTCACCGGCTGCGAGCCCGACGAGATGGGGATCGGCCCGGTTTTCGCAGTGCCGAAGCTGTTGGCGCGCAACGGGCTCAAGACCGACGATATCGGGCTCTGGGAGCTGAACGAGGCCTTCGCCGTCCAGACCGTCTATTGCCGCGACCGCCTCGGCATCCCGATGGAGCGCTTCAACGTCGATGGCGGCGCGATCTCGATCGGCCATCCCTATGGCATGAGCGCCGCGCGCCTCGTCGGCCACGCCCTCATTGAGGGCAAGCGCCGCGGCGTCCGGCACGTCGTCGTCACCATGTGCATCGGCGGCGGGATGGGCGCGGCGGGGCTGTTCGAGGTGGCGTAGGCGGTTCTCGAGCGTCTCTCCGGCGTTTCAGGGACCGGCGTATCCCATCAAGCTCGAGATCTCGGCGGCCGCCTTGCTCACCTGCCGTTCCAGGATCTGGATCCGCGGAAGGGCGCGTGACATCGGGACGCCGATCACCAAACCCGCCAGCACCTCTTCGCTCTTATCGAAAATCGGCGCAGCGATCCCGACGACGCCCTCGATCGTCTCCTCATAGGATGTGGCGAGGCGATTGCGGCGCACGGTCTCCAAGACCCGCGCCAGATCGCGCTTGCTCTTGATCGTCTTGGGCGTCAGCGGAACGAGCTTCATGTCCCGAAGGTAGGCTGCGCGCGATTTCGGCGGCTGAAATGCCAGCAGCACGCGCCCGACCGCGGAGGAATAGAGCGGCTCGCGCGAGCCCATTTCGGCGATGAACCGCAAGGCGCTCCGGCTTTCCGCCTTGTAGATGTAGACCGCCGCCCGGGCATCGGCATCGAATTGCGCAAGGAGCGCGCTCTCGCCCGTCGCCACCGCGAGGCCATCGACGATCGGGATGGCGATATCCGGGAATTTCCGCTGAGACACGATCGCTGAGGCCAGCTTGACGGCCTCGGGGCCGATCGCGTATCGGCCGTCCCGGTTTTGCAGGAACCCGCTTTGCGTCAGCGCGCGCAACAGCGCGAGAAGACTGCTCTTCGGCGTTCCGCTGCGTAGGCTGAGCTCCGAGAGCGTCGCGCCGGTCGGTTGATTGGCGAGGAGACACAGAATCTGGGGGATGCGCGTCGCCGAGCGCGGCGGCGACTGGCGCGATGCGGCGAGGCCGTTCGGCGGCTTCGCCGTGCTGGGGCGCGCCGGAAGAATTCGAGCGTTCATCGGGCTAGGCACGACGCGAATCTCCCTCGGCTGGACCTGTGGTCGCCGATCGTGACTGACGCATCGAGCACCGCTCGCCCACATATGCGGACAGCCGATCGATATACCAGTCGACAAACTTTTCGAGCTGATTCTCATTGGGCGAATAGGGGCCGGGCTCATAGGCCGGGCTGCGCACTCCCTCCTGTGTCCAGCCGACGAATCTCGCATCCTGCTCGTTCGTCTTCCGCCACACATGAGTCAAATTCTCGAGGTCGTAATCCCGGCCTTCAACCGCATTCTTGTCGACGAGCCAGGTGGTGCGCACCAGGGTCTGCTCCGGTCCGATCGGCCACAATGAGAACGTCACGGCGTGATCGCTGAGGAAGTGGTTCCACGAGTTCGGCTGCGTGTGCAGCGACAACGCCCCCAAGCGAGGGACGGTGAAGTCGCCGACGAGATGCTTCGAGGCGATCGCCGTGTCGAGGGTGTAGGATTCGCCGCGATTGTCGAGCGCCATGCGCTCGACGCGAAACGCCGTCACCCGATCGTCGAGCAGCTCGACCGCCTTCCAGGGGAGACCCAACGTCTCCCAGGTCGCGACGAACTCCGCCTGCATCCGTCGGTAACGCTCGTAATAGGCCCGCTGGCGCGGCTTCACGTCGGTCTCGGAATGGCCGAAGAACTGGAAGAAGGTCCGCAGCAATTCGGGATGACTGGTGCAATGGTAGCATTCGCGGTTGTTCTCCATCACCGACTTCCAATTGCCGTCCTCGACGAGATCGATGCGATGCGCGATCTTGCACGCATCGAGACGGTGCGGTGCGAGGTAGGGTTCGACGATGCGCTGCATCTCGTCGAAATCGGCGGGCGGCTCGTCGGCAAGGCAGATGAAGAGCAAACCGCAGAGATTACGCAAATGCACCCGCTTGAGGCCGAGACAGCGGCGATCGACATCGCCGGCGATGTGCTCGGCATCGAGGAGCGAGCCCGTCAGCTCGTAGGTCCAGTGGTGATAGCGGCAGACGAATTTTCGCACGGACCCGCTGCGATCGCTGAGGAGCCGCGCACCGCGATGCCGGCACACATTGTGAAAGGCGCGGATTTCCATGTCGGCGCCGCGAATGACGATGATCGAGTATTTGCCGATCTCCACCGTGATGAAGTCGCCCGGTTCTGGCACCTCCGGCGAGGCGCCGACATGGATCCAGTGCCGGGCGAAGATCGCGGCGATGTCGAGCTCGAAGAGGTCGGCGTCGAGATAGAAGGGGGCATCGAGGCTGTAGCCGCGTTTGCGCCGCGCGAGCAGGTCGGCGGCATCGCGTACCGCGGAATCATTCCTCTCGGCGATCCTCATGGCTCGCTCCTCGGTTCGAGATCGGTCGGTCGGCGCGACCGTTCCGTCGCCATTTGCGTGATCTGGTCCAGCATCGCTTCGACGCCGGGGCAGACGATCGCGCCGACGGCGGACAGTTCCTTGCTGATGTCGACCGGAAGGCTGGTGTTGCTGCCATCGGGAACGCGGTTGAGCCGTCCACCGACGAAGATGGGCGTGGCACTTTCGAGCCGCCGCAGCTCCTCCTTCAGCTCCGACACGAAGTTGAGGGCAATCCCGTTATAGGACGAGAGCGCGATGAAATCGGCAGAGGTGGCTTGCGCCTGAAGGGCGAGATCGTTCGGGTCGGTCGAGGTGCCGCCATCGACGATCGTGACGCCAAGCTGACCCAGCACAGCCTCGATGAGAATCTTGCCGTATTCATGGACGTCCGTCGTTGCGATACAGGCGCGGAGCCCGGCATTCCTGACCCGGTCTCGCGCGGCCTCCTCCATGCGCGCGACAAGGCCTTCGCCCGTTTCCTCCAGCTCTTCGATCGAGTGCGACCGGACGATCGGCGTTCGTCCGCGCAACCGCCCCGGCGTCGGCTGGCCCGGCCCGAACAGCTCCTCGAGCCGCTTCGAGCCCACCCGCCGAATGGCGAGCAGCATCTCGAAGGGGTTTTCGACATCGATGTCGGCAGCGCGGAAGCCGGCGAGCACGTCGTCCTTGAAGCGCCGCCCGCCCGCCACGATCCGGTCGGCGACAATCTCGATCTCGTCGTCGCGATAGAGCGCCTGCAGCGGCTCCTCGAGCTCGATGAGCCGGTTTGCGAAGAGATGGACGTCGATGATCTCGTCGATGTCCGGTATCCGCTCCGCTTCGGTGACCGGCGTCGGATTGATCGCGTGACCTGCCGGGCGCGTCTTCTGGCCATGGATGTCGATGCGAAGATATGTGGCCAAGGCCGCGTAATTCGCCGGATGGTTTTCGCCATACATCGTCGTCGCGCCGTAGATCATCGTCCCGGGCGTGCGCGTGATCTTGTGGGCGGCGCGCTGAAAGGCGTGGCGCGAGAAGGGGCGGGCGAAGGTGTTGCCGAAGGAATAGCTCGCATGGCCGCCGCACAGCTCGTCGACAATGTACTGCTCGATGAGGATGAGGCCGAGCGAGCAGGACAGATCGGTGAACAGCGAGGCGAAGCCGTCATCGAGGCTGGAGTGGACGATCACCTCGACCGGCTGCGCCGCGGTCAACGCGATCGCCTTGAGCGACTCCGCGGTCGTAAAGACGTCGTCGTCCCAGTGCGGCTGGCGGAAGGCGAAATACTGGCCCAGATTCCCGATCGACGTCGAGCCCGCGAGCAATGCTGCAATCGTGTTCTCGAACGCCGCCGGCGTGCCGATGACGAAATCGCCGAAATGCGGTGCCACCGGGGCCATGGCGGTCATCGCGACCCAGTCCTCGGGCTCCGCCAGAATGAGCCCAGTGCCGCGCGGCATCGATTTGCGCTGGGCGCGCGGGTATCCCATGCTCCAGTCGAGGCAGATGCCATAGCGATCGACGCGATGCCCCGCCTTGTCGACGGCCTCCCAGATCTCCCCGAAGGCACGCCGGCTCTTGTCGGAATCGCGGAAGCCGATCTGGGCATGCGTCATGATGCGGTTCTCGGCAACGCAGCGACGCTTGTATTCGGCCTCCGAGCCGACGGCATAAGTCGCAAGGAACGGCGAGCGGCCGACCCTCACGGTTTGCGCCATCTTGC
>JBGPOZ010000132.1:0-13083 GCA_041488295.1 Allostellaceae bacterium | reverse complement strand
TAGGGTAACCGTCGACCGCCTCTCCGAGACCTCACCTATGATCCATCCGCTCGGCGATTTCTCGTTCACCTGGCCGTTCTACGCCGCGGCGATCCTTGCCTATCTCATCGGCTCCATCCCGTTCGGTCTCGTCCTGACGCGGCTCGGCGGGTATGGCGACATCCGCGCCATCGGCTCCGGCAATATCGGCGCGACGAACGTGCTGCGAACCGGCAATAAGATGTTGGCTTTCCTGACCTTGTTGCTCGATGGCGGCAAGGGCGCCGTTGCCGTCCTCATCGGCGCGCAATTCGGACCCGACATCGCGGTGGTCGCGGCGGCGGGCGCGGTGTTGGGACATCTCTTCCCGGTCTGGCTCGGCTTCAAGGGCGGCAAGGGCGTCGCGACGGCGGGCGGCGTGCTCCTCGCCATCGCCTGGCCGGTCGGGCTCCTCGCCCTCGCGACCTGGCTCATCGTCGCGATCGTATCGCGGTATTCCTCCCTCGCCGCGCTCCTCGCCTGCGCTGCCGCCCCGGTCTACGCCTGGCTTCTCCACATCGATCCACAGCGCACCCAGCTCGTGCTGGCGGTCGCCGTGCTCCTCATCCTGCGCCACCATCAAAACATCCGCCGCCTGTTGCGGGGCGATGAAAGCAAGATCCGGCTGGGCAAGGGCTGAAGATTCCATCACATGACGTCCCGACAGCTCAACCCTTCCGAGCGGCTCGATTGGCTGCGCCTCATCCGCACCGAGAATGTCGGGCCCGTCACCTTCTATCAGCTCCTGCGCCGCTTCGGCTCGGCAGCAGCGGCGCTCGACGCGCTGCCGCGCCTTGCGGGACGCGGCGGCCGGCAGGCGCCGCTCGCGATCTTCCCGCGCGATGCGGCCGAGCGCGAGCTCGCGGCACTCGACAAGGCGGGCGCGACGTTGCTCGCCTGGGGCGAGCCGGATTACCCCGAGGCGCTCGCCGCGATCGACGATGCGCCGCCGCTTCTGACCTTGCTCGGGCGGCCCGAGCTCCTGCGGCGGCGCGTCATCGCGATCGTCGGCGCGCGCAACGCCTCCGCGAACGGACGGCGGCTTGCGCGCGAGCTGGCGAGCGAATTGGGTGCGCAGGGGCTCGTCATCGCCTCGGGCCTCGCGCGCGGCATCGATGCCGCGGCGCATCTCGGCGCCGTCCCGACCGGGACGATCGCCGTGCTCGGCGGCGGCGCCGACATCGTCTACCCCGAAGAAAACCGTGCTCTCTACGAGGCGGTCGCCGAGCATGGCGCGATCCTCGCCGAGCCGCCGCTCGGCACGGTGCCGCAGGCGCGGCATTTCCCGCGCCGCAACCGGATCATCTCCGGCATCGCGCTCGGCATCGTCGTCGTCGAGGCAGCGGCGCGCTCGGGCTCGCTCATCACCGCGCGTTTCGCGCTCGATCAGGGGCGCGAGGTCTTCGCCGTGCCGGGCTCGCCCCTCGATCCGCGCTGCCGCGGCACCAACGATCTCATCCGCCACGGCGCCATCCTCACCGAGAGCGCCGAGGACGTGCTCCGGGAATTGCCGGGCGAGGCGCCGGAACGTCGGATGATGCCGCCGCGACCCGTCCCGGAGCCCGCCGGAATCCCTCTCCCGGCGGAGCCGGACAGCCCCGAAACGGCGCGAGCTGAGATCATCGAAAGGCTGGGTCCGTCACCGGTCACGGTTGACGAACTGGTCCGGCAGTGCCAATTCTCAGCGGCAACGGTGGTTGCGATCCTGCTCGAGCTGGAGCTTGCCGGCCGGCTGGAACGCCACCCGGGCAATCAGGTGTCGCTCCTCTGAGGACACCGCGTCGCCCAACCCATTCCTCACTCAACTTCAATGGCTTCATGAAGATCGTCGTCGTCGAGTCACCGGCCAAAGCAAAGACCATCAACAAGTATCTTGGTGACGGTTACCAGGTGCTGGCGAGCTATGGCCATGTCCGCGACCTGCCGGCCAAGGACGGCTCGGTGCGGCCGGACGAAGATTTCGCGATGTCCTGGGAAGTCGATGCGCGCGGGGAAAAGCGGCTCAAGGAGATCGCCGCCGCGGTGAAGCACGCCGATCACCTCTATCTCGCGACCGATCCCGATCGCGAGGGCGAGGCGATCTCGTGGCATCTTCAGGAAGCGTTGCGGCAACGTCGCGTCCTTAGCGGCGTCGACGTGAAGCGCGTCGTCTTCAACGAGGTGACGAAGAACGCCGTGCTCGAGGCGTTCCGCCATCCGCGCGAGCTCAATCAAGAGCTGGTCGAGGCCTATCTCGCGCGTCGTGCTCTCGATTACCTCGTCGGCTTCACCCTCTCGCCGGTGCTGTGGCGCAAGCTCCCGGGCAGCCGCTCGGCGGGGCGCGTCCAATCGGTGGCCTTGCGCCTCATCTGCGAGCGCGAAGCCGAGATCGAGGCGTTCAAGCCGCGCGAATACTGGTCGATCGAGGCGGAGTTCCGCACGCCCGGTGGACAAACCTTCACCGCGCGCCTCACCCATCTCGACGGCAAGCGGCTCGACAAATTCTCGCTGACGAACGAAGCCGAAGCGCGCGCCGCCGCCGAAACGATCGCTCGGGCCGGCGGCTTCGCCGTCGCCGAGGTCGAGCGCCGCCAGGTGAAGCGCCATCCGCCGCCGCCCTTCACCACCTCGACCCTGCAGCAGGAAGCCTCGCGCAAGCTCGGCTTCGGCGCGAGCCGGACGATGAGCCTCGCGCAACGACTCTATGAGGGCGCCGATATCGGCGGCGAGACGGTCGGTCTCATCACCTATATGCGGACCGACGGCGTCGCGCTCTCGAACGAGGCGATCGCGGCGTCGCGCCACCTCGTCGAGCAGGACTACGGAAGCGAATACCGGCCGCCCCAGCCACGCCTCTACAAGAGCACCGCCAAGAATGCACAAGAGGCGCATGAGGCGATCCGCCCCACAGAATTCTCGCGGCGCCCGGACAGTCTCGCGCGGGCGCTGGAAGAGGATCAGTTCCGCCTCTACGAATTGATCTGGAAGCGCACCGTCGCGAGCCAGATGGAATCGGCATTGCTCGATCAGGTCGCGATCGACATCGCCTCGGCAGACCGCAAGATCGTCTTCCGCGCCTCGGGCTCGGTCATCACCTTCGACGGCTTCTTGAAGCTCTATCACGAAGACCGCGACGATCCCGAGGAGGACGAGGAGAACCGCCGCCTGCCGGCGATGAACCGCGGCGACGCCTTGGCACGCGGCGCGGTCAAGCCCGAGCAGCACTTCACCCAACCGCCGCCGCGCTACAGCGAAGCGAGCCTCGTCAAGAAGCTCGAGGAGCTCGGCATCGGCCGGCCCTCGACCTATGCCTCGATCATCCAGGTGCTGCAAGACCGCGACTACGTGCGGATCGAGAAGAAGCGCTTCGTACCCGAGGATCGCGGACGCCTCGTCACCGCCTTTCTCACCAGCTTCTTCGAAAGCCTCGTCCAATACAATTTCACGGCCGATCTCGAAAACCAGCTCGACGACATCTCGGGCGGGCGCAGCGATTGGAAGGCGGTGCTGCGCGATTTCTGGCGGCAGTTCTCGACGGCGATCGACGGCACCAAGGAGCTGACGATCTCGCAAGTGATCGCCGCGCTCGACGCGGAGCTCGGGCCGCATTTCTTTCCCGGCGACGGCAGCGGCCGCGATCCCCGCCTCTGCCCCGGCTGCAGCGCCGGCCGGCTCAGCCTCAAGCTCGGCAAGTTCGGCGCCTTCATCGGCTGCTCGAACTATCCCGAATGCCGCTACACAAGGCCGCTCGCGGTCGAGGGCGCCGAGAATGGCGAGAATGGCGAGCCCGCCGACACCGGCCCGCGTCAACTCGGCATCGATCCCGAGAGCCGCCTGCCGGTCAGCGTGCGCAAGGGTCCATACGGGTTCTACGTCCAGCTCGGCGAGGGCGAGAACGGCGAGAAACCGAAGCGCGTCTCGCTGCCGCGCGGCATGAAGCCGAGCGAGATCGACCTCCAGACGGGGCTCCGTCTTCTGGCGCTGCCACGCGAGATCGGCCCTCATCCCGAGGATGGCGGCGCGATCGTCGCCGGGATCGGCCGCTTCGGCCCCTACGTCAAGCACGGCAAGATCTTCAAGTCGTTGGCCGCCGACGATGACGTACTGACGGTCGGCCTCAACCGTGCGGTGAGTCTCCTTGCCGAGCCAGGCAAAGGGCGCAGAGCCGCACCGACGCCGCTGCGCGAGCTCGGCGCGCATCCCGCGGATCAGGAGCCGGTGGCGGTATTCAAGGGCCGCTATGGCCCCTATGTCAGGCATGACGGCCTCTTCGCCTCTCTGCCGAAATCGATGACCCCCGAGGGCATCACCCTCGAAGACGCCGTCGAGCTGCTGAAGGCGCAGGAAGCCAAAGGCAAGAAGCCGCGCAAGGGCGGCGGCAAGTCGCGCGCCGCGCCGGCGAAAGCGGCGAAAGCAGCCAAACCGGCGAAGAAGTCTGGCGCCAAGCCGAAACGCGCCGCCGCCAAGGCGGCGAAGCCGGCCGCACCCGGCTGAGCCAGATGGCGAAGCACGTGAAGCGAAGCCTGCCCAGCCGCGAGGAAATCCTCGACTTCATCGCGACGAGCCCCAATCCGGTCGGCAAGCGCGAGATCGCTCGCGCCTTCAAGGTGGCACCTGCGAACCGCGTCGCCCTCAAAGGTCTCATCAAGGAGATCGAGCGGTCGGGAGAAGCCGAGCGTGGACCGAAGCGACGCCTCGCCGTACCAAGCGCCCTCCCCGAGATCGCGGTCATCGAAATCGTCGCAATCGATCTCGACGGCGAGATGACGGCGCGGCCCGTCGCGTGGCCCGCCGCAGAGCCGCCGCCCAGGATCGTCGTGCTCGAGAACCGGCTCGGCGGCGATGAGATCGGTCAACGTTCCGTCGCAAAGTTGACGCGCCAAAGCGACGGTGGCTACGAAGCGCGCATCATCCGACTGCTCTCGGGCGAGAGCGAGCGCGTGCTCGGCGTCTTCCGGCGCCACGGCGAAGGCGGTCGGATCGAGCCGGCCGACCGCAAGGTCAAGAACGAGTACCGCGTCGCCGCCCGCGACAGTCGCGACGCAAGGGACGGCGAGCTGGTCCTCGCCGAGGTGATGGCGGCGCGCCGTCTCGGTCTGCAGGAGGCGCGGATCGTCGAACGTCTCGGCGACACCGCCGACCCGCGGACGATCAGCCTCATCGCCATCCACACCCACGACATCCCGACGGACTTCCCGCCCGCTGCGCTGGCGCAGGCCGAGGCCGCGACGGCGGTGAGCCTCAAGGGACGCACCGATCTTCGCCGCGTTCCGCTGGTCACGATCGACGGCGCCGATGCCCGCGATTTCGACGATGCGGTGTGGGCGGAGCCCGATTCGGACCCGGCCAATCCCGGCGGCTGGCACATCCTCGTCGCGATCGCCGACGTCTCGTGGTACGTGCGCTCTGACGACGCGCTCGACCGCGCCGCGACCGAGCGCGGCAATTCGGTCTATTTCCCGGACCGCGTCGTGCCGATGCTCCCCGAGGCGCTCTCGAACGAACTCTGCTCGTTGAAGCCGGACGTGCCGCGCGCCTGCCTTGCCGTCCATATGTGGCTCGACGCCGAGGGTCACAAGCGCCGTCATCGCTTCGAGCGCGGCCTCATGCGCTCGGCGGCGCGGTTCACCTACGAGCAAGTCCAGGCGGCGCGCGACGGTCATGGCGACGAGACGACGAAGCCTTTGCTTGTCGCCGTGATCGAGCCGCTCTACGGCGCCTATGCGGCGCTCGAGAAGGCGCGAAGGCGACGGGGCACCCTCGACCTCGACCTTCCCGAGCGGCGCGTCGTGCTGGGGCGCGACGGACATGTCGAGCGGATCGAGAAACGCCAGCGGCTCGACAGTCATCGCCTCATCGAGGAATTCATGATTTCCGCCAATGTCGCTGCGGCGGAAACCTTGGAGCAGATGCGGCAGCCTTGCATGTACCGCATCCACGACGCCCCCGACCCGGCGAAGCTCGACGCATTGCGCGACTTCCTCTCCGGATTGGAAGGAATTGGCCTCAACCTCGCCAAGGGTCAGGTCGTAAAGCCGCGCCACTTCACCCAGCTTCTTCATCATGCGATTGGGACGCCCTACGCGCCGCTCATCAACGAGCTGGTGCTGCGCAGCCAGGCCCAGGCGGCCTACAGCCCCGAGAACATCGGCCATTTCGGCCTCGCCCTGCGCCACTACGCGCACTTCACCTCGCCGATCCGCCGCTATGCCGATCTCCTCGTCCACCGCGCGCTGATCGCCGGTCACAATGCGTCGGGGACGCCGTTCGGCGAGGGTGAATTGCCGACGATCCCGCAGGCCGCCTTCAAGGAGCTCGGCGACCACATCTCGAAAACCGAGCGCCGAGCCGCGGCGGCCGAGCGCAGCGCTGTCGACCGCTTCACGGCGGCTTTTCTCGCCGACCGGGTCGGCGCAACGTTCCCTGGCCGCATCAACGGCGTGACGCGCTTCGGCCTCTTCGTCACCTTGGAGGAGAGCGGCGCCGACGGCCTCGTGCCGATGCGCAGCCTGCCGGACGATTTCTATCTTCACGACGAAGCGCAGCACCGCCTCGTCGGGCGACGCTGGGGCCGGATCTTTCGCCTGGGCGATGCCGTCACGGTGCGGCTCGATGAAGCCGATGGCGTCACCGGGAGCCTTGTCCTGTCGCTTCTGGAGAATGAAGACGGGCGCGCCGAGGGCGTATCGCCGTCACGGCCGCGCCAAGGCCCGAACCGTACGCGGCCGGGCGGCGCCAGACCGCGCCCGCGGATGCGACGGCGCTGATCCGCGCCGCGGGACCGATGGGCGAGACGGTTCGCGCTTGCCACATGGCTTCTTCGGGCGCAATTTTGCCGCGACGACCGAGTTTGGCCGCGTCCGCATGTATCTCTTGATCCCTCTCCCGCCGATTTTTGCCCCGCAATGATGACGACGCGCCAAGCACCAAGCGCTCCGGTTGGCCTTTTCGGCCCCGCCGAGGCGCGCTGTTGATGCACCGGCCGCATTCTCGCTCGGCCCGGCGGATCATGTTCCGGCTGCTGGCGATCCTCGCCCTGACCGGCTGCGCCACGCCGCAAATCGCCGCGAGCGACGGCGATACGGGCCGGCTTTTTTCCCGCGCCTACCAGCAGGTGATGGACTACTACATCGAGCCGCTGACCGCGCGCGATGTCGCGCTTCCGGCTATGGCGCGTCTCTCGACCCTTGCCCCGGCCATCCGCATTGCTGCCGAGGGCGGCGACGTCGTCCTCTATGACGGCACCGCCGCGGCCGAGCGCTTTCCCGCTCCGGCGCCCAGCGACGCGCGAGGTTGGGGCGAGTTGACCTCGGCCGCGCTGCAGCGAGCCGAGGCGCGGTCGGCGGAGCTCAGGGCGAGCACGCCGGAGCACCTTGCCGAGGCCCTCTTTGCCGGCATCACCGGCGCCCTCGATCGGTTCTCGCGCTACGCGACGCCGGAGCTGGCACGTGAGCAGCGCGCCTCGCGCGAGGGCTTCGAGGGTATCGGCGTGACGCTCGACACGCGCGGCGAGGAGGTGCGGGTCTCCGCCGTCGTGCCGGGGAGCCCGGCGGAGCGAGCCGGCGTCAAGGTCGATGACCGCATCGTCGAGATCGATGGCGCGCCGGCCGGAGCGATGCCGCGCGACGAGGTCGTGAGGCGCCTGCGCGGCCCGGTCGACAGTCACGTCACGCTGACGCTCGAACGGCCACGCGCATCCAGCCTGCTGCATGTCTCGCTCGCCCGCGCCTACATCATCGTCCCGACGGTGACGGCGCAGCGCGAGGGCAATGTCGCGGTCTTGCGTGTTTCCGGCTTCAACGAGCACACGACCGACAGCCTGCGCGAATCCTACGTCAAGCTGCACAAGGAAATGCGCGCCGCCCTGCACGGCATCGTCCTCGATCTGCGTGGCAATCCGGGCGGGCTTCTCGATCAAGGCATCGCCGTCGCCGAACTTTTTATGACGGGCGGCCGAATCGCCACGACAATCGGCCGCAGCCCTGGCAGCGTCCAGGAATTCGACGCTTCGCCCGGCGACATCGCGGCCGGCATTCCGATGGTGGTCCTTGTCAATGGCGGATCGGCTTCCTCCGCCGAGATCGTCGCCGCCGCCCTGCAGGATTCCGGACGCGCCGTCATCGTCGGGACGTCATCTTACGGCAAGGGGACGGTGCAGACTGTCCTGCCGCTGCCGAACGAGGGCGAGCTGACCTTGACCTGGGCGCGCCTTGTCACCCCGGCAGGCTATGCCTTGCACACCCACGGCATCGTCCCGGCAGTCTGCACCAGCGGCCTGCGCGAGGATGCTGAGGTGATTGTCGCGACGCTTCGCCAGAGCACCGCGCATATCGAGCCGCGCGTCACGCTCGACGAGGCGGGTTGGACGCGACTGCGCCATGCCTGTCCAAGCGAGACGGCGGACCACAAGGTCGAGATCGACGCCGCCGAGACGCTGCTCGCCGACCCCACGCTCTATGCGCGCCTCATCCATGCCGAGCCGACCGCGATCGCGAGCAAGCCGGAGGCGACGGGAGCGCCGCAGTGACGCGCCGGAACCTCGATTGCCACCCCACTAACGAAAACCGTTAATCTCGCGTGGACCTCCAAGCTTGACAGGCCGACCTGGATGCTTATTGTCTGCCGCTCTTCGATCGACGCATTTTGGGCAGCCGCGCCATGGCCAAGAGCAACACCGTCCTCATCAAGCTCGTCAGCACGGCTGACACGGGGTATTTTTACGTCACCAAGAAGAACCCCCGTACCAAGACCGAGAAGCTCCAGCTCAAGAAATACGACCCGGTGGCGCGCAAGCACGTCGCCTTCAAGGAATCGAAGATCAAATAGCGATCCGCCCCTGCGGGTCCAATGAAAAGAGCCGCTCCTCGGAGCGGCTCTTTTCATTGGCACGACACACTGCCGTAACTCGTTACATCATCGCCATACCCGACATCCGCACCGGCACGGGATTGCTCTGCAGCGGCCAGCTTTCCATTCGATTGCGCCCGCCATTTTTCGCGGCATAGAGCGCCTCGTCGGCGCGGCGCAGGAGATCGGTCGGCGAATCGCCGTGATCGAGCGTCGTCGCGACGCCGATGCTCACCGTCACCTTGATCTCTTTGCGCGTGTCGGGGAGGACGAACGGCGCCTCGTCGATGGAGAGGCGCAACCGTTCGCCGACGACGAGCGCCGCCTGAAGGTTGGTCTCGGGCATCAGCACGAGGAACTCTTCGCCGCCGTAACGCGCGACGAGATCGAAGCTGCGCACGTGGTGCTGCGCGCGCTTGGCGATCTCGCACAGGACGGCGTCGCCGGCGAGATGGCCGTAACTGTCGTTGATGCGCTTGAAGTGATCGATGTCGAACATCAGAAGCGCCGGCCCCTTGGCGACCTCGCCTGCCCGGTTCATCAACCCTTCGAGATGCGCCGAGACGTAGCGGCGATTGTAAAGCCCGGTGAGCGGATCGGTGAGCGCCAGCGACAGGCTGCGGTGATAATTCTCGCGCAACCGATCGTGCAAGCGCTTGCGGCGGATTTGCGTGCGGGCCCGCGCCGTCAGCTCGTTCTTGTCGATCGGCCGGATGATGTAGTCGTTGGCGCCGAGATCGAGCCCTTTGGCAAGCCGCGGCAGCTCGCCGTCATCGGCGACGAGCAGGACCGGCACCTGGCGGGTCTGCTCGCTGGCACGCCAATGCGACACAAGTCGCAACGGGTCGCCATCGGCCACCGACATGCCGGCGATCACCAATTCGATCGAAGCGTCGAGGCGCTCCATCGCCTGCGCGCAGGTCGTGACTTGGATCAACTCGGCAGTCATCGGCGCCAGGGTCTCGGCGATCCGCGCGGCGGCGAGGCGATTGTCCTCGAGCAGCATGATGCGGGCGGGGCCCAGATCCTCGGGCTGCTCCGGCGGATTGCCGGGCAGGGTCGCAAACTTGCCGCACACCTCTTCGCGCAGGCGCCACTCTTCCATCATCCGCTTCAGCCGGACGAGCGAGCGGACGCGGGCGAAGAGGGCGATGTCGTTGACGGGCTTCGTCAGGAAGTCGTCGGCGCCGGCTTCGAGCCCGCGCAGCCGATCGGCAGCGTCGGACAGCGCGGTCACCATGACGACGGGAATGTCGGCCGTCGCCGGATTGGATTTCAAGGTGCGGCACACCTCGAAGCCGTCCATTTCCGGCATCATCACATCGAGGAGGACGAGATCGGGCAGCTCGGACGTGCAGATGCGCAGCGCGGCGGGCCCGTTCGAGGCGGTGAGTACGTCAAAATACTCGCTGGTCAGCTTGGCGCCGAGCAGCTTGACGTTGATGTCGACATCGTCGACGACAAGAATTCGGGCCGACACGGCAGCTTTAGCTCAGAAAACGCTCGACCGTCTCCAGGAAATTGGCGACGGAAATGGGCTTTGCGATATAAGCTTCGCAGCCGCCCTCACGGATCTTCTCTTCATCGCCCTTCATCGCGAAGGCGGTCACCGCGATGATCGGGATCGACCGTAGATCGTCGTCTTCCTTGATCCATTTCGTGACTTCGAGACCCGATACTTCCGGAAGTTGGATGTCCATCAGGATGAGATCGGGATGGTGATGGCGGGCGAGCTTCAGCGCCTCCATCCCGTCCTTGGTCTGGAGCGTGTCGTAGCCATGGGCTTCCAGCAG
This sequence comes from Allostellaceae bacterium, assembly GCA_041488295.1. Classification (GTDB taxonomy): domain Bacteria; phylum Pseudomonadota; class Alphaproteobacteria; order ATCC43930; family CGMCC-115725; genus URHD0088. The sequence goes on along the minus strand of JBGPOZ010000132.1, from coordinate 2,446 downwards.
ATCGTGGAAGAGCTTCATATTGAGCTCATTGTCCTCGACGATAAGGACCGTTTTCGGCACCGCGCCGTTACGATGCGGTTGAAGGCCTTGATGTGAGGTCATGCTTCGCCCGTCGCTTTAACGTACGCTGAGAGGAACTCTGCGATCACCCGGTTCGGCGGCAGGGAGCCACCCAATTCCGACGCTTGACGGGTCACGCGCTCCACGTTCTAAGTGACCATTGTTAATAATCCGTAACCATCGCCGCGGCCGGATGGGGATTTATCCCGGAATCCGGTCATGTCGCCGATTGCCGCCTCACCCGGACTGGGGATATCCGGCGGCTTGGCGGCGCAAGCTGATCGGAGAAATGCGATCGTGACCGATGACCTTATCTACGATGTCCGCGACGGTGTTGCCCGCATCACGTTCAATCGCCCGCAGGCGCGCAACGCGCTGACCTTCGCCATGTATGAGCGCCTGGCGGAAATCTGCGGTGCGATCGACGGCGACCGCTCGATCCGAGCCCTCCTGATTTCCGGCGCCGGCGACAAGGCGTTCGCGGCCGGGACAGACATCTCGCAGTTCCGCGCCTTCGCGACGCCCGAGGACGCGATCGCCTACGAGGCCCGCCTCGACCGCGTGCTCGGCGCATTGGAGCAATGCCGCGTGCCGACGATCGCCGCCATTGCCGGCGCCTGTACCGGCGGCGGCGCCAGCATCGCGGCGTGCTGCGATCTGCGCATCGGCGCCGCCAATGCGCGGTTCGGCTTCCCGGTCGCGCGGACTCTCGGCAACTGCCTCTCGATGAACAATTACGCGCGTCTGGTGGCCCTTCTTGGACCGGCGCGCGTCAAGGATCTGGTCTTCACCGCGCGGCTCGTCGACGCTGCCGAAGCGCATGCGGTCGGCCTGCTCGGCGAGATCGTCGCCGATCCCGCTGCGCTCATGCCGCGCGCCGAGGAGCTGGCCCGCACCGTCGCCGGCCATGCCCCCCTCACCTTGCGCGCGACCAAGGAAGCGCTGCGCCGCCTCCAGACGCGGATGGCGCCGGGCGAGGGCGAGGACCTTGTCCTCATGTGCTACATGAGCCGTGATTTCCGTGAGGGGATGGAGGCGTTTCTCGGCAAGCGCCCGCCACAATGGCGGGGCGAGTAGGCGGGGGAGATACGATCCGAGGAGGCAGATTCATGCCGGGTTTCCGCGGGTGCGCATAGGCATCGACCTCGGCGGCACGAAGATTGAGGCGGCGGCGATCGACGCCTCGGGAGAGATCGTTTTTCGTCACCGGATCGCGACGCCAGTCGACGATTACGTCGCGATCGTCACCGCCATTCGCGACCTCGTTGCCACGGTCGAGGCGTCGCGCGGCCGGGGCGCCACCGTCGGCATTGCCATGCCGGGCGCAATCTCGCCAGCGACAGGGCTCGTCAAGAACGCCAACTCGACCTGCCTCAACGGGCGACCCTTCGATCGCGACGTCGTGGCGGCACTCGGCCGACCGGTGCGGTTTGCCAATGATGCCAATTGCTTCGCCTTGTCGGAGGCGGCCGACGGCGCGGCGACGGGCGCACACACGGTATTCGGCGCCATCCTCGGTACCGGCGTCGGCGGCGGCATCGTCGTCGCGGGGCGGCTCCTCACCGGACCCAATGCCATCGCCGGCGAATGGGGCCACAACCCGATGCCGTGGCCGACGCCGTCGGAGTGGCCGGGCCTCCCCTGCTTCTGCGGCCGCACCGGATGCATCGAGACCTTGCTCTCCGGGCCGGGCCTCGCCGCGGATCACCGCGGCTCCACTGGTGAACCCGCCGATGGCGAGGCGATCGTCGCTGCCGCGCTTTCGGGCGATGCCAAAGCCGAGGCGACGCTGAGGCGGTACGAAGAGCGCCTCGCACGCGCCCTTGCCGGCGTCATCAACCTCCTCGATCCCGAGATCATCGTGCTGGGCGGCGGGCTCTCGGGCCTCGCGCGGCTCTATGATGCGGTGCCGCTTCTGTGGCGACGCCACGTCTTCTCCGACACCGTGTCGACGCGTCTCGTGCCGCCTCGCCATGGCGCTTCGAGCGGCGTGCGCGGCGCCGCCTGGCTCTGGCCGGAGGACCGGCCGCCGTGACCCGTCTCTGCCGCGATTGCGGGATCTTGACCGCGGGCGCGGAGGCGTCCGAGCCGCGCTGCCGCGGCTGCGGCTCGATGCGGCTCGTCAGGCATGCGGAACTCTCGGACCTCGCCATCGCCCATCTCGATTGCGATGCCTTTTACGCCAGCGTCGAGAAGCGCGACGCCCCGCATCTCGCGGAACAGCCGGTCATCGTCGGCGGCAGGCAGCGCGGCGTCGTCCTCGCCTGCTGCTATGTCGCGCGGCTCTACGGCGTCCGCTCGGCAATGCCGATGTTCAAGGCGCTCGAGGCCTGCCCCGACGCCGTCGTCATCCGCCCGGACATGGCGAAGTATCGCGCGGTCGGAC
>JBGPOZ010000131.1:0-13116 GCA_041488295.1 Allostellaceae bacterium | reverse complement strand
CCCTCACCCTCCCCATGCTCCGCACGGGTCCCCTCCCTCTCCCACTCTCCCGAAACGGGAGAGGGGCGAGGGAATGAAACGGCGACTCATCTTACTTATTCCTCTCCCCTCTCCCGTCTCGGGAGAGTGGGAGAGGTTAGGTGAGGGGTGAGGGTTCCCTCCGCTGCCATCACGACCCGCTATGCAAATGACACGCGACCCCACGCTCCGCATCGACCTGCGTCCACTCGGGATAAACCTTCCGGCAGACATCCATCACGTGCGGGCAGCGCGTGTGGAAATGGCAGCCGGAGGGCGGGTTGACCGCCGAGGGCACCTCGCCCTCGATGCGCAGCATCGCGACCTTGTGCGCGGGGTCGGGCACGGGCGAGGCATCGCGCAGCATTCGCGTGTAAGGATGGAGCGGCTCCTTGAAAATGCCGGGGATGCGCCCGGTCTCGACGATGCGGCCCAGATACATCACCGCCATGCTCTGGCAGAAGTATCGGACGACGCCGAGGTCGTGCGAGATGAAGATGAAGGAGAGATGCCGCCGTTCCTGCAGCTTTTGCAGGAGCAGCAGAATCTGCGATTGGATCGAGACGTCGAGCGCCGAGACCGGCTCGTCGGCGACGATGAGCTCGGGCTCCAAGGTGAGCGAGCGGGCGATGCCGATGCGCTGGCGCTGCCCGCCGCTGAATTCGTGCGGATAGCGCATCAGCGCGTTCTTCGGCAGGCCGACCTCGGCGATGAGGGCGGCGGCGCGTTCCTCGCGCTCGGCGGCGACGCCGACGCCGTGGACGTTCATCGGCTCGACCAGCGCCTTGCCGATCATGCGGCGCGGGTTCAAGGAGGCGTACGGGTCCTGGAAGATGATCTGCATCTTGCGGCGGAGTGCGCGGAGCGTCTCCTTGCCGGCGGCGAGCACGTTCTCGCCCTTGTAGGTGACGCTCCCTTCATCGGGCTCGATGAGGCGCAGGACGGCGCGGCCGGCGGTCGATTTGCCGCAACCCGATTCGCCGACGAGACCGAAGGCCTCGCCCTCGCGCACCTCGAACGTGATGCCGTCGAGCGCGCGGACGGTGACCGTGCGCGTCCTCGGGAAGCCGCGCTTCACGGTAAAGAATTTGCGCAGGCCCGCCACTTTGAGCACCGCCTCACGCATGGGCGGCCTCTGCCGGCGACGGCGCCCGGACGCGGCATCGCACGCGATGATCCGCCGCACCCGGCAAAGCCACGAGCTCCGGATCGCGCGCCTCGCAGGCGGGCTCGCGCAGGAAGCAGCGCGGCGCGAAGCGGCAGCCGCTCGGCATCGCCGAGATCGGCGGCACCTGGCCCGGAATGGCGGCGAGGCCGGAGGTGTCCTCATCGACGCGCGGGATCGTCCGCAGCAGCATTTCGGTATAGGGGTGGGTCGGCCGCGCGAAGAGCTCGCCCACCGGCGCCGTCTCGACGATCTCGCCTGCATACATGACCGCGACACGATCGGCGATCGAGGCGACGACGCCGAGATTGTGCGTGATGAAGATCATAGCCATGCCGTAGGCCGCTTTGAGCTCGGCGAGGAGCGCCAGCACCTGCGCCTGGATCGTGACGTCGAGCGCCGTCGTCGGCTCGTCGGCGAGAAGGAGCTTCGGCCGGCAGGCGAGCGCCATGGCGATCATGACGCGCTGGCGCATGCCGCCCGAGAATTGATGCGGGTAGTCGTTGAAGCGCTGCGCCGCTCCCGGGATCTTCACCTGATCGAGCAGCGCCAGTGCTTCTTTCGCCGCCGCCCCGCGATTCATGTCGCGGTGGTAGCGCAGGCTCTCGGCGATCTGGAAGCCGATGGTCAGGACCGGGTTGAGCGAGGTCATCGGCTCCTGGAAGATCATCGAGATCTCGTTGCCGCGGATCTTGCGCATCTCGTCTTCTGACAACCCGACGAGATCGCGCCCGGCAAAGCGGATGTGCCCCGATGAAATCCGGCCGTTCGCCGGCGGCAGGAGGCCCAAGATCGAGAGCGCCGTCACGCTCTTCCCGCAGCCCGATTCTCCGACCAGCGCCAAGGTCTCGTTGCGCGCCAGGCTGAAGCTGACGCCGTTCACTGCCGCATGCCACGCGCCGCCGGTGCGGAACGAGGTGACGAGCCCGCCGATTTCGAGGATCGGATCCTGCAGCGCGGGCGCCATGCTATTCGCCGCCGCGCAGCTTCGGGTCGATCGCGTCGCGCAACCCGTCGCCCAGCATGTTGAGCGCGAACACGACGAGAAGGATCGCGAGGCTCGGGAAGATCGAGAGCGAGGCGCTGTCGAGGATATTCTCGAAGCCCTCGCGGATCATGCCGCCCCAGGTGGCGACGGGCGGCCGGACGCCGAGACCGATGAAGCTGAGCGAGGCCTCGGTGCGGATCGCCGTCGCGAGCCAGAGCGAGCCCATGACGAGGATCTCGGCGATGATGTTGGGGAGGATGTGCACCGCCATGATGCGCAGATCGGAGTATCCGAGCGCGCGGCACGCCTCGATGTAGTCGCGCTCCTTGACGGCGATGGTCGGCGCCCGGGCGATGCGCGCGAAGGGTGCGATCGCCGTGAGCGCAATGGCGATGATGAGGTTCTCCATGCTCGGCCCCAGCATCGCCACCACCATGAGGCCCATGATGAGCGAGGGGAAGGAGAGGAGGACGTCCATCGCCTGCATGACGACGAGATCGAAGCGCCCGCCGACATAGCCCGCGAGGATGCCGATGACGCCGCCGACCACCATCGCCGAGAGGATCGAGACGGTGCCGATGACGAGCGAGAGCCGCGCCCCCCAAAGGAGGCGCGAGAGCGTGTCGCGGCCGTAGGAATCGGTGCCGAACCAATGATCGGCCGAGGGGCCTTGAAGCCGCGCCAGGATGTCCTGGTCGAGCGGATCGTAGGGCGAGATGAGCGGCGCCAGCAGCGCCAGCGCGACGATGATGAGGAAGAGAACGAGGCCGATCCAAGAGGTCGCATTGGCGTTGAAGGCGCGGCCGGTCTGCTGCAGCAGGTAGGCAAAGCCGCTGCGGCGGACATGTCCCTCTCCCCCGCGGGGAGAGGGAGGTGACCCGCGCAGCGGGGAGGGTGAGGGGGTGTTGCCCTCAGGTGACGTCCTGAAAGATGGAGTCTGCGGAGACTCCCCCTCACCCTGCCCTCTCCCCGCAGGGGAGAGGGTTCCGTCAGCAGGGATTGCGGGAGGATCGCTCATGACCGTTTGATCCGCGGGTCGATGAAGCCGTAGGTGAGATCGGTGACGAGGTTCACGATGACGATGGCGAAGGCGTAGACGACCATCATGCCCTGAAGGACGGTGTAGTCGCGCTGCGTCAGCGCCGAGACGATGAGCTTGCCTAGCCCCGGCCGGTTGAAGACGATCTCGGTCAGGACCGAGTTGCCGATGAGAATGCCGAGATAGAGTCCGACCACGGTCACCACCGGGATGAGCGCGTTGCGCAGCGCGTGGCGCCACAGGATCGCCCGGTTCGGCACGCCCTTGGCTCTGGCCGTTCGGATGTAATCCTCGCCCAGCACCTCGAGCATCGAGGACCGCGTCACCCGCGTCACATAGGCCGCCATGATGATGCCGAGATTGATCATCGGCAGGACGAGATTGCGCAGCCGATCGAGGAGATCCTCGCGATTGCCGGCGCCGATCACCGGGAACCAGCGCAACTCGATGGCGAAGGCGAGAAGCAGCAGGATCGCCGAGACGAAGGCCGGGAAGGAGAGGCCGAGCAGCGAGCCGATGCGCGCCGCGTAATCGATCGCGGCGTTGCGATGCAGTGCCGACCAGGTGCCGAGCGGCACGCCGATGAGGATGCCGAGCACGATCGAGCTCACCGTCAGATCGATCGTGTAGGGGAGGACGTTCGCCACCTCCTCGATGACCGGCTTGCCGGTGACGAGCGAATTGCCCCAATGTCCCTGCACGGCATTGACGAGGAAATCGGCGTATTGCGCGGCGATCGGCTTGTCGGTGCCGAGGCGATGGCGCATCGCCTGCAGCGCCTCCTGGCTCGCCTGATCGCCGAGGATCGTCTGCGCCGGATCGCCCGGCAACACGCGCGCCAGCACGAAGACGATCGTCAGCACGGCGAGAAGCGTCGGGATCGCCAGCAGAAGACGCTTTGCGATATAGGCGATCATGAGGCCGCATTCTCCGGCGCGTTCCGAGCGCCACCCCCACCCCGACCCTCCCCCGCAAGGGGGGAGGGGGAATCCGGCACGCATCTTACATGTTCCCTCCCCCCTTGCGGGGGAGGGTTAGGGTGGGGGGCTTGGCGCCGCATCACTCCGTGAAATGCGTCGTCTCGTCGATCGGCGGGCCGAGGCTGAGCGAGCCCTCGAGCTTGAAGCCGTAATCGAGATTGGCGTGGCGTGCCCAGATCTGCGGCTGCTCGTAGATCGGGATGCCGCACACCTTCGCCATCAGCTTTTGCTGCGCCGTCTTCCACAACGCCTTCTGCTTCGCGCGATCGGGCTCGATCCGCGCCGCGTCGATCTCGGCGTCGGCGTCGTTGCAATGCGAGAAGTTGGTGACCGCGGTCGGCGTGCCGACGATCGAGCGCGAGTGGAAGAATTGCGTCAGATACGTGTCTGCGACCGGGAAGCGCGCGGCCGCGTAATGCACGATCGGGCTCTTGTCCTTGCGGATCTCGGCGTGGAAGGTCGCGTGCTCGACCACCTCCATGTCGAGATTGATGCCGACCTTGCGCAGCTGCGCCTGCACCACCTCCATCATCGAGAGCATGCCAGGCAGGTTGGTGTGGATGACATGGATGGTGAGGCCGTCGGGGTGGCCCGCCTCCTTGAGGAGCGCCTTCGCCTTCTCCGGATCATAGGGCAGCAGCGGCACGTCGTCGCTCTGCCCCAAATAGCCGATCGGCACGACCGATTTTGCCGCGCGGCTGATGTCCTTGCCCTTGAATTGCACGATCTGGTCGCGGTTGATCGCATAGGCGATCGCCTGGCGGATCTTGAGATCGTCGAGCGGCGGCTTCGACACATTCAGATAGAGCGTCGAGAGCTCGCCCGGATCGAACACGTCGACGATGACGCCCTTCTCCTTCTTCATCCGGTCGACCCAGGTCTGATCCTGCTTGCCATAGGTCAGGTCGATCTCGCCCGAGGTGAAGGCGAGGTCGCGGCTCGAATCCGAGTAGACGTAGCGATAGACGATCTTGTCGAGCTTGGGCGCGCCGCGGAAATATTGCTTGTTGGCGACGAGCGTCACCGATTCCTTGGATTTGTATTCCTCGAACATGAAGGGGCCGGTGCCGATCGGCTTCTTCTGGAAATCCTCGCCCATCTCCTCGGCGGCCTTCTTGCAGACCATGTTGCCGCCCTGATAGTTGATGACGAGGCCAAGGAGGCTCGGCACCGGGTTCTTCAGGGCGATCTTGACGGTGTATTTGTCGACCGCCTCGACCTTGTCGAAATCCTTGAAATCGCTGGAGAAGGCCGAACGCTTCGGATCGCCGGCGCGGGCCAGCGAATAAACGACGTCGTCGGCGGTGAACTCGCCATAGCCGTGATGGCATTGGACGCCCTGGCGCAGCTTGAAAATCCACTCCTTGCCGTCGGGCGAGGCGGTCCAGCTCTGCGCGAGATCGGGCTCGATGGTCTCGGGGTTCATCGTGCCGGCCTTCATGCGAACGAGGCCGTTGAAGATCCAGTCGAGGAGCGCCTTGTCGGGGGTCGTCGCCGAGACATGCGGATCGAGCCGGCCGGCATCGATCGCCGCCATGCCGATCGTGAGCACCTTCTTCTCGGCATGCGCAGCGCCGGCAAGCCCAAACATGGCGAGGCCGGCGAGAAGCGCCGCCTTGCAGAACGAATTCCGGATCATCAAATCCTCCCCTTGGCTCGGGCGGGATAGTCGCCACAAACTCCCAGCGAGCGCAAGCGGAAGTGCGCCGCCCGGACTCTCGGATGCGGGCGCAACAAACGGATGGACCCGTCTGCCGTGCATCGCGATCTTCGCGCGGGAAGGAGCGCCATCATGATGATCGAAATAAGCCCACCGCCCGATGCGGGGGATCGCGTCGCGGCCGTCGAGTGGGGCGCAGTCGCCGCGTCGCTCGACGAGCGCGGCTATGCGACGACGCCCCCGCTGCTTGCACCCGAGGAATGCCGCGCGCTCGAGCGGCTTTATGCCGCCGAGGCGCCGTTCCGCAGCCGGGTCGTCATGCAACGCCATGCCTTCGGGCGCGGCGAATACAAATATCTGCGCTATCCGCTGCCCGAACTCGTTGCGACGTTGCGCCGGGCGATCTATCCGCATCTGGCGCCGATCGCCAATCGCTGGCGCACGCTCTTGAAGGAGGAGGGACGCTTCCCGCCGAAGCTCGACGCCTATCTCGAGGAATGTCACGCCGCCGGCCAGGCGCGGCCGACGCCGCTCATCCTCAAATACGGGGCGGGCGACTACAATTGCCTCCACCAGGATCTCTACGGCCCGCTCGTCTTCCCGCTGCAGCTGACGATCCTCTTGAACGAGCCGGAAGCGGACTTCACCGGCGGCGAGTTCCTCCTCGTCGAGCAGCGGCCCCGCGCGCAATCGCGCGGCGAAATCGTGCCGCTGCGCCAGGGCGAAGCCGTCATCTTTGCCGTGCACCACCGGCCGGTGCATGGCACGCGCGGAATCTACCGCGTCAATCTCCGCCACGGCGTCAGCCGCATCCGCTCCGGGCGGCGCCACACGCTCGGCATCATCTTTCACGATGCGGCGTAGCCGAAAGCACCCGCCTGACGATATGGTGCGCCGGGTCGGTGATCAGGGTGCGGGATCATGTTGGACGGAGCGACCGCGCGGCCGGTCGGGGAATCGATCGAGAATAGGGCCTCATGGCAGGTCGCGATCGGCTCGTTCCTCATCATCGCGCTTGCCTGGGGCGCCCCCTATGTCGTGGCGGTGGCGCTGAAGCCGATCGCCGCCGATCTCGGTTCGCTCCGCTCCGTGCCGTCGCTCGCCACCTCGCTCTGTTATGTCGGGTGCGGCATCGGCGGGATCGCCATGGGGTGGTGGGCCGACCGGGTCGGGGCGATGTGGGTCGCGCTCTTCGGATCGCTCATGATCGGCGCCGGCGCGCTGGTGGCGAGCGGCGGCACCGCGTTCCGGCTCTATCTCGGCTACGGGTTGCTGATCGGCCTCCTCGGCACGGCCGGCACCTTCGCACCGCTCATGGCCAATACCAGCCGGTGGTTCGATCGCAAGCGCGGAACCGCGCTCGCGCTCGTCGCCAGCGGCCAGCAGGTCGCGGGCGCGATGTGGCCGCCGATCTTCCGCTATGCCCTCGACGCGGTCGGCTGGCGTGCGACATTGCAATGGTATGGCGTCTTCGTCCTCTGCGTGCTGCCGCCGCTCTGTCTCCTGCTGCGCCGCCGCCCGCCGGCGCCGCCTACCCGCACCGTCGGTGCACGCCTCGATGCGAACCTTCGGCCGTTGGGTCTCGCGCCCAATCTCGTGCTGGCGGCCCTCTGCGCGGCGATCGTCTGCTGCTGCATCGCCATGGCGATGCCGATGGCCCATGTCGTGGCATTCTGCGGCGATCTCGGTTTCGCCCCGGCGCGCGGCGCCGAGATGCTCTCGCTCCTGCTCGGCGCCGCCTTCATGAGCCGGATGATCTGGGGACGCCTCTCCGACCGCATCGGCGGTCTCAAAACCATCCTGATCGGCTCGGCGTTCCAGGCGCTCTTCTTGTCCTGCTATCTCTGGGTCGACAATCTCATCGGGCTCTACGCGGTCTCGGCGGCGTTCGGCCTCGGCTTCGGCGGCATCATCCCGAGCTACGTGCTGGCGGTGCGCGAGCTCTTCCCGGCGGCGGAGGCGGGCTGGCGCATCGGCACGGTCCTGCTGTTCGGCCTCACCGGCATGGCGCTCGGCGCCTGGCTCGCCGGCGCCATCTACGACTGGTTTGCCTGGTATCAACCCGCCTTCGCGCTGGGGGTCGCCGTCAACCTCGTCAATCTTGTCTTGGTGGGCGGGCTGGTCCTGCGCGGCACGCCGCCGCGCCTCGGAGCGCCGGCGTTTCAGGCGGGCTGACGGAACCGGGAGAAGCCAGCGCGTGCCCGACACATCCCAAGCGGACGAGACGATCCCGCCCGAATTACTGGCGCGGCGGCCGTTCGTCCTCGCCGCGGCGATGCTGGCGATGTTCATGTCGGCGGTCGAGGCGACGATCGTCGCGACCGCCATGCCGACGATCGTCGCCGAGCTCGGCGGGTTTCACCTCTTCAGCTGGGTCTTCGCCATCTTCCTCCTCGCCCAGGCGGTGACCATCCCGATCTATGGCCGCCTCGCCGACATCTACGGCCGCAAGCGCGTTTTCTTCGTCGGCGCCGGCATCTTCCTCGTGGGCTCGGCGCTATGCGGCCTCGCGCCGAACATGGTGATGCTCATCGTCTTTCGCGCGCTCCAGGGCTTGGGCGCCGGCGCCATCATGCCGATCTCGACGACCATCGTCGGCGACATCTACTCGCCCGCCGATCGCGCGCGCATCCAGGGCTGGCTCTCCAGCATCTGGGGCGTCTCGGCGATCGCCGGCCCGCTGCTCGGCGCCTTTCTCATCGAGCATGCGAGCTGGGCGCTCATCTTCTGGATCAATCTGCCGATCGGCATCGCCGCGATCGCCATGCTGGCGGTCTTTCTCGACGAGCGCCTGGCGCCGCGGCGCCATCAGATCGACTATCTCGGCTCGATCCTCTTGATGCTCGGTTCCGGTGCGCTGATGCTGGCGCTCGTCCAAGCCGGCAGCCTCGGCGGCACCGTCGTCGCGGCGCTTCTCGTCTTTTCGGTCCTCGCGCTCGCGGCGTTCCTCCTCCACGAAAGCCGCGCGCCCGAGCCGATGATGCCCTTGCGTCTCTGGCGCCAGCGGATCATCGCCGTCGGCAATCTCGGCGGTGTCGCGATCGGCATCACCATGATCGGCATCACCGCCTTTCTGCCGACTTATGTCCAAGGCGTCATGGGCCGCAGCCCGCTCGTCGCCGGCTTCGCCCTTACCTTCATGTCGATCGGCTGGCCGGTCGCGAGCGCGATCGCCGGAAGGCTGATGGTGACGACCTCCTACCGCTTCACCGCGGTGCTGGGCGGGTTCTGCCTCGTCGCCGGCGGTGCCGTCCTCGTCGCGCTCGAGCCGGCAAGCGGCGCGCTCTGGGCGGGGGCGGGCGCCGTCCTCATCGGCCTCGGCATGGGCTTCTGCAACACGACCTTCATCGTGGCGGTGCAGGCGACGGTGCGCTGGCAGGAGCGCGGCCTCGCGACGTCGCTCGCGCTTTTCTCGCGGATGGTGGGGCAAGCGCTGGGAGCTGCGATCTACGGCGCCGTCCTCAATTACGGCATCCGGCACGATCTCGGCGAGATCGGCGACGCGGTCGACCGCCTGATGGAGCCGAGCCTTCGCCAAGGCCTCGGCGCCGCGACGACGGAGCGCCTCACCGCGGCGATCGCGAGCGCGCTGCACAACGTCTATCTGCTCGATTGCGTCGTCGCGCTCGCGGCGCTTGCCGTCACATTCCTTCTTCCGCGTGGCACGAGCGCGGCGGAGGCGGGGCCGTCGGCTCAGCGCGGCGCTCCGCCGAAGAAATAGGGCGGGTTCGGCCGGGCTCCGGGCGGATAGCCCATCCCGCCGGGGCCGTAGCCGGTGATCGGGCCCTGATATGGCGACGCGAGAGACGGGGCCGGCAGCGCAGGGATCGTCGCGCCGGGTTGATAGACGAAAGGCGGCTTGGCGGGCGTCTGCGCCTGGGGCGGCGGCACTCCGGGCACAGGCGTCGGAATCAATGGCGGAGCTTCGTTCGTCGTCGCGTCGGGCGCCGCCGGTGCCGGCGCCGACACGGGCGGTCCGGCCACCGCCGCCGGCCGCGACGGGGGTTGCGTCGCCCTGCCGCAAGCCGCCAGCGCGAGAAGAGCCGCCGCGGCGATCAAGGCGCGCCGCATCGATGGCTCCGGGATTCGCGCGGTCGTCGTCAACTCCAACCGAGGCGAACGCGACCGATCGCCATCGCCACGGCCGCCTGGGTCGGCTCGACGATCGGGATGCCGAGCGCCGCCTGAAGCCGATCGCGCAACCGCGCCATGCCGGCGCAGCCCATGACGATGACGTCCGCACCTTTCTCGTCACGCAAACGCGTCCCGACCTCGATCATCCGCGTCAAGGCGCGGTTCTCATCGGCAAGCTCGACGACGCCGAGCCCGATCGGGAGGTCGCCGGCAAGCCTTTGGGTCACGCCCATCGCGGCGATGTAACGCAGGTGGCGCGGCACGGATTTGGCGAGGATCGCAATGATGCCGAACCGGTGGCCAAGGGTGAGCGCCGTCAGGACGCCGCTTTCGGCGATGCCGAGCACCGGCTTCCGCGTCGCCTCGCGCGCCGAATGGAGGCCGGGATCGCTGAAGCAGGCGACGACGAACGCGGCGGCCGTGTTGTCGCGCGCCCGGATCGCGCGGCAGAGCGGCGCTATGACGCTGTCGGCGTCGCTCTGGGTCTCGATTCCGGGCGGTCCCTCGGCAAGGGTCAGGCACTCGATCGGCGGCCCGCCTTCGATGCGCAACGGCACCATCGCCGCATCGATGCCGCGCGTCACGGCCTCGGTCGAGTTCGGATTGATGACGATGATGGCTGGGCCCATGCGCCTTCCTTCCGTCGCAACTCTATCGCGACTCTCGTAGATAAGATCATACGCTTGGAGCCCTGATTGCACACCCGGCGCCGTCGGAAGAGCGCCTGCGTTCGACCCGTTGCAGTCGGTCGGCGGCCACGCGCCGTATGCCACGAGCTGACGTCCATTTGTCGGAGGTGCTCGTGTGACGGATCAGGGCGGCGCATTGACCAAAGGTATTGTCCGGCTCCGCCGACGTTGCTGCGGATGGTGACAAGAGTCGCTACTCTGCGATTTTGGCCAGTATGAGCAACACTACGAAAGGAGCCCGACGATGGCGGACCAGGATGATCCCCATTGGCCGGCGCTGCCGCTCGAAGCCTGGGAAGCGACCCGCGCGACGCTGCATATGTGGACCCAGATCGTTGGCAAGGTGCGGTTGGCGCTCAGCCCGTACGTGAACCATTGGTGGCAAGTTCCGCTCTATGTGAACGCGCGCGGTCTCACGACATCGCCCATCCCGTATGACGGGGAGATTTTCGAAATCCAATTCGATTTCATCGAGCATGATCTGGTCATCAGGAAAAGCGACGGGGCGACTAAGGCTTTACGACTCGCGCCGAAATCGGTCGCCGAGTTTTACGCGGAAGTTATGGCCACGCTCAGTTCCATGAACATCGCGGTGAAGATCTGGACGATGCCGGTCGAAATTCCAAATCCGATACCGTTCGACACGGACGAGACGCACGCCTCTTACGATCCCGAATACGTCAGCCGCTTCTGGCGGATCCTCGTTTCGGCGGATGCGATCTTGAAGGAATTTCGCGGAAGGTTCATCGGCAAGGCCAGCCCGGTGCATTTCTTCTGGGGCAGCTTCGATCTTGCGGTGACGCGCTTTTCCGGCCGTCGCGCGCCGGTACGTTCCGGCGCCGATCGGATCACGCGAGAGGGGTATTCGCATGAGGTGAGCAGCGTGGGCTGGTGGCCGGGAGACGAGACGGTGAAAAGTCCGGCATTTTATGCCTACGCTGCGCCGGAACCATCGGGATATCCGAAAGCGCCCATTCGCCCGGCGGCCGCGTCGTACAATACGAACCTCTCACAGTTTTTACTGCGGTATGACGATGTGCGACGAGCCGCTTCACCGCGCGAGGCTTTGCTCGATTTTTGCCAGAGCACCTACGAGGCTGCAGCGACCCTCGCCAATTGGGACCGCGCAGAACTAGAACGAGACGTCGGCTGCTCCTCAGGTTCGCGCACCTAAGGCGCCGTTGGGAAACAAGTGAATCAATTCAATAGTCGTCATTCCCGCTCTCGGCGAAGCTCGCTTCGCCTGACGCGACAGCGGAAGCACAGCTTCCGCGAGAGCGGAGGCGGGAATCCAGCGAGAGCCGCGTCTGCGGCGACATGAGTCTTTTCCGTGCTTAGCGCGCATAAGGACTGGGTTCCCGTCTTCGCGGGAATGACGACGGAGGAGGTAGACTGATGCACTTATTTCTGAACCAATCCTAACCTAACCGAACGTCCGAAAATGGCACTTACGGACGATGCAGCATGCAAGTACCGATCACCGGTATTGCCGCATGCTGCTGCGCGCACGGCAAGCAGCCATGCCATCGATCCCGTCGAGGCGCCGCCGAGCAGTATGATCAACTCGCACCGCCTCATTCAATCACCTCATCGGCGCGAGCGAGCAATGACGGCGGAACCTCGAAGCCGAGCGACTTGGCGGTCTTCAGGTTGAGGGCGAAGCGAAAGATCGTCGGCTGCTCGAAGGGCAATTCCGCGGGTTTCGCACCTTTGAGAATGCGATCGACGAGGGCTGCCACGCGATCGAAACTTTCGTTCACATCCGGACCGTATGACATCAAACCGCCGTCGCGGACGAGGAAATCGAACTCATAGATGGCCGGCAGTCGGTGCGCCGCCGCAAACTCGAAAACCAGCTTTCGGTTTAGAAAGGTGAGCGAGTCACTGACCATGAGAATAGCATCCGGCATGTCGCGATTCATTGTCTCGAACGCCTGGTCGAAATCGGCGGGCTCGCGCACGCCCAATGCCTGGACGTTGACGCCCAACGCCCGGGCGGCCGCCTCCGACGCCCGGTAGCGGAGCGTCATTCCGAGGTCGTCGGCATTCCACAGCATCGCCACTCGGCGCAGGCTCGGCGCAAACTCCTTGAGAAGTTCCAGCCGCTTGGGCGAGACTTCCGCCGACTCGTCCGAGATGCCGGTAAGGTTGCCGCCCGGCCGCGCCAAGCTGTCGACGAGCCTAGTCCCGACCGGATCGCCCGCTCCGAACGCCACCACCGGAACAGTCGTCCCCTGCTTGGCGACGAGCGCCGCCGGATAGCTGAGGCTGACGATGACATCGACCTTGCTTGCGACGAGCTCGGCGAGGAGCTGCGGCAAGCGGTCTTTATGCCCCTCCGCCGCGCCGCGTTCGAATGCCAAATTTCTATCAAACGCATAGCCGCGCTGGGCGAGGCCGCGGATGAGAGGCGCCCCAAAGGGACTGTTGTCGGTAATGGGTG
>JBGPOZ010000130.1:0-13197 GCA_041488295.1 Allostellaceae bacterium | reverse complement strand
TCTGGCGAATGTTGTATTCGCCGCGCTGCAGATGCTTCACCTTCCGGTCGAAGATCTGCCAGGCGAACTGGCCCGGCTGCTCGAGGATGACACGGCCGTATTTGGCGTAGGTGTAGTTGCGGAAATCGGCGCCCTCGTCGATGAAGCGCTTGCCCCCAGCGTTCACCATGACGGCGAAGGGGTAGGAGTGCTTCTGGAATTGGTCGCCGACGGTGAGGTCGCCGAATTCCGGGGCGTTCATGTCCCAGCCGACGGCATGACAGCCCGACCAATTGCCGTAGGGGCTGGCGCCGATGTCGAGCGCCATGCGGATGCCTTCGCCGGTGTTGAAGCGCGAGCCGCGCACCTTGGCGAGATCCCAGCCGGGGCCGAGATAGCGTGTGCGCCATTCGGTATTCGCCTCGAAACCGCCCGAGGCGAGGATCACGGATTTGCCGCGCAGCTCCTCGACCCTGCCGCCGTGGCGGATGCGGACGCCTTCGACGCGCGCCCCGTCATGGACGAGATCGACGGCGCGGGTCTCGTAGCGGATCTCGATCCCCTCGCGCTTGCCCGATTGCGCCCACATCTCGATGAGGCCGGGGCCGCCGCCGACCGTCTCCAGGGTGAGACCGCCCCAGAACTTGAAGCGCCCGTCGATCTTGAAGGCCTGCCGCCCGTAGATCGGCACGAAGCGAACGCCCTTCTCCCGCATCCAGCGCAGCGCATCGAAGCTTTGCCCGACGAGCAGCTCGACGAGGTTGGGATCGGCCCGGTATTGCGTCACCCTCGCCATGTCGTCGAAGAATTGCTCGCGCGTATAGGTGCCGAAATCGGTCGTCTCGATCTCTTCCTTCGAGAGGTCGGGAACAAGCGTCCGGATGTCGTCGATCCCGTTATAGACGACGCGCATCGCACCGGCGGTGAAGCGGCTGTTGCCGCCCGCCTCGTCTTCGGGCGCCGCCTCCAGCATGACGACCGACGCGCCTTCTTCGCGCGCCGCGAGCGCGGCACAAAACGCGGCGTTGCCGCCGCCGACCACGATCGCATCCCATTCCTTGGTCGTGGACATGGGGCGGCCTATTCCAAAACCTCGGCGACACCGCCATGCGCCTTCGACCAGCCCGGCGGGTCGCGCATGAATTTCTCGACCTCATCGAGCATGGCGCCACTGAGTTTGCCGCTCTCCTTGGCGACGGCGAGCACGGCCCTCGACGTCGCGAGGCGATGCGTGGTGATGCCGAGATCGTCGAGGGTCTTCGGGTCGAAGCGAACCGCCTCGACCTCGAGGAGCATCTTCGCCGTCAGCTCGGCGATCACCTTCTTGTCGGGAAAACGCGCGCCCTCGATCATATCCTTCTCATTCCTCGCGATCGAGACTTTGCCCTTCGACCGCGGCGAGAGGTAGCACAGCTGCGCGCGATGAGCCATGGCTCAGGCGTCGGGCGTCGCCGCGAAAATCCGGAGCAACGTCGCAACCGCGCCTTCCGGCATGCCGCCCAGAAACGTGCCATAGGCGGCAAGATTCTGGCGCGCCGCGCTCTGCCGGTCTGACGCCTGCGTTCCGAGAGAAGCGGGCGGCGCCGATCGCTCCAAAGCCTCTTGCGCCAGGCGCTCGGATTGGAGCTCGATCCGCTTCACCGCGTCGCGCAGCCGCGCCGTCATCGTCGGCGTGAAGGCACCGACGCTGTCCTTCAGCCTTCGCCGCACCATCCGCAGCGGCCGCACGATCTCGCTCCGCCATGGCGCGAGGATCGCATCGATGCGCTCGACCTCGCCGCGGCCGATGAGCCGCTCCTCATTCGCGAGAAACAACAGATAGAGCAGGACGTTGACGTCGGCCCCGGCGCGATCCTGCAGCTCGAGGCACGCCGAAGCCATCTCCGGAATCCCATAGAGGCGCAACGAGAAGCGCCAGAAGCGTGACGCGCCGGAGCGAGGTGGCATGGCAAGGCACTCTCTATCACCCGCCGCTACCGCCACGATAGGGAAAGCTGCCGCGCCTCAGGGGTTGATTGCGACCGCCCGCAGCGCGAAGAAATTGCTGCCGCTGAAATAATAGAACGGTTCCTGCTCGAGATTGAGCTTGCGGCTTTCATCGTGCACGCGGCTCTTCGTGAACATCAAAAGCTCGGCGACATTGATCCGCCCGTCATGCTGCAGATCGGCATCGCCGTTGAGGCCCTTCAAGAGATAAGTCGTGAAGAGCCCGTGCGCCTCGGCGCCCGCGCCCTCGTCCTTGCCGCTCGAATCGAGCGCGAGGCTGCGCGCGCCGGCGAGGATGAAGCGGCCGATCTCGTGCCCGACACCGCGCGCCACCGTCTCGTTGCGCGCCTTCTGCGCGACCGCGTCGGTCGTCGCCAATGTCGCCGAGTAGCAGGTATCGAGCACGAGCAGCAGATTGCCCTGGATCTTTTCCAGCAACGGCAAGAGCTGCGCCTCGCCGAAGCCATCCTCGCGAAAAAGACGGTCGAGGATCTCCGCCTGCCGGTGCTCATCGGCGCTCTTGGCTTCCTTCAAGAGCTCGGGGTGGCGCGTCGCGAAATCGACCGGCGCGAAGAAGTACTTGCCGTCGACCGCCTCGCCGTGACCCGAGAGAAAGATGACGATGATGTCCTGCGGCCGCGCCCGCGCCGCCACCTCCGTCAGCGCGCCGGCGATCTTGGGTGCCGTCGCATCTTCGTCGAGCAAGGTCGTGACATGCGCTGTTGCGTAGACCGGAGGGCTCGGCTTCGAGAAGAGATCGGCGACACCGCGCGCGTCATTTGCAGCGTTGGCGAGGCGGAACTCCTCTTGCCGATAGGCGCTGACGCCGATCGACACGACGAAGAGCTGCGTCTCCGCGGCCGGTATCGCAGTCCCCGGCACCGCGGCGCTCTGTGCCGGCTGCGCCTCGACGACAAGATCGTCGAGGCCGCGCGACTGGATTGCGGCGTTCTCCGATTCGGTCGCGAAGCGGATCTCGTTACCGGCGGGATCGAGCGGCAGGACCACCGTCTCGGTGCGCTGCCCGGCATCGACGCTCTCGACCGCGCGCGCGCCGGCGATGACGGCGCCGTTGCGCCGCACGATGACCCGGCCCAATCCGCCGCCGCGATCCTCGAGGCGATAGCGGGCGAAGAGCTCGCCGCCACCGCTCGGAACGATGAGGCGGCGACCGTCGGGTGAATTGGATTTGAGGCCGGCGCCGGGCGGGCAGGCATCGGCGCCGGCCTTGCGAGCGCACGCCTCGATGAGCTCGAGATGAGGCGGCAGCCCACCCTTCAGCACGGTGCGGACGTCGCCGATGCGGTCGAGCTGTCCGCGCAGCGTACGCTCGGCGACGGCGCCGCCGCGGAATTTGCCGAGCACCAGATCGCGCCGGTAGAAGAGGTTGTAGAGCTGGCCGATCTCGACGAACTCGGCGGCCTTGTTCGGCCCGCGGTTGAGATGGTAGCCGACGAGGGTTTCGCCGCCGGCCGCGCCCGCCTCGTGGCTGTGGTCGAAAAAGCCCTCGGGAACCCAAACGACCCAGCGCCCATCGCTCGGATCGACGAAGAGGTTCATCACGTCGCGCCCGTCGGCGGCGGCGTACCACCGGATCGTGCCGTCGCCCAGCGCCGCCAGCACGTAGCGGCCATCGGCGCTCGCATTGACGCCCCAGGCCGGGGCCGGAACGATCTGCCGCCACGCCTCGCCACCGCTCGCACGGATGAGGCGGAGGTAGAAATCGGTGCCGAGCGCCACCGTCGCCGCGCCCGGCAGGATGGCCGCCGATCGAACCCGTTCGCCCGACTCCAGCGCGATCGCCCGACCGTTCAGCTTCGGCGCCGCGCTGTTGCGCCAATCGGCGAGCTTGAGCTTGCCGTCCTCCTGGATAGGCGCCTTCAGCTCCTCGCGCGGCGGCGGATCGGTTGCGAGCGAGCCTTCGACCAGATCGAAGCGGAAGCGCTGACCGCCGACCCGGCGGCTCGGAAAATCGACGATCGCCGCATCGCGCGAGACGCGGAACCCGTTTTGCCCGGCATCGCGGAAATCGCCGTGGTCGGCGCCGCGCCGCAGGCGAATCTTGCCGTCGGACCCGACGATGCCGAATGACGGCTCGGCGCTGATGAAGACGACGACGCCATCGGGCAGAAATGCGAGGTCGGTCACCGTGTCGTCGGCGACCCCCACATCCTCTGCGGCCGTCTCGCCGCGCGCTTCGAGGCGCCAAAAGCGGACGAGGCGCGAATCATGCGAATCCTTGTAGGTTCCCGCCGCGGCAAGCATCTCGCCATCGGCGCTCCACGCGACGACCGACAGCGCGCCCGTGGCGCCGGCGGCACCATCGAGCGTACTCAAAAGCCGCAACCGGTCGCTCGAGAAAAGACGGATCGCCGCGCCGTCGAGGCTGCCGACGGCGAGGCGCTTGCCGTCGGGCGAGAAGGCCAATCCCCAGGGCCGTTGCGTGCCGGGCAGCCTGGCTTCGCCGATCGGCTTGAAATCGGCGCCATAGAGCCGGATCTTGCCGTCGGCGGCGCTCGTCGCCAATCGACCGTCCGCGGCGAAGGCAACCCACTCGATCGTATCGCCATAACCGCGATCTTGCGCTGCGAGCTTGTGGGCGCCGAGATCGAGCACGGTGAGGCCGCCCCGTCCTTGCTGGCCGACGGCGAGATAATGCCCATCCGCCGAGAAGGCGAGCGCGGCGATCGCGTCGGCGAAACCGCCGATGCTGCCGCGCATCTGCCCGGAGCGGCGATCGACGACGTAGAGCGACGTCCCCGTCCCGGCGAGCCCGGCGCTGCGGCCGCCGAGCACGACCGTGTCGTCGTGCGCCGCCACCGCGAACAGCGCGCCGGCATCGCCAGAGCCGATCGGCGGTCGCCAGACCGCTTGCGCCGTTCCCTCCGGCAGCGACCATGACCGTGCCGTCTTGTCGTCGGAGACGGTGATCAGCGCGCGCCCCTCATCGACCAGCGCGAGACGGTTGATCACCGCGCCATGCATTCCGGTTTCGACGCGCAGCATCGGCGCGCCCGCGGAATCTTGATCCTGGGCAGCGGCCCTTGCGACAAGGACGAGGCTCACGGCGACGATGACGCCGGCAAGAGTGAGGCAGCTTCCCGACCTATGCGTCGGTCCCGCCGCGGCACGGACCCAAGAGCCGCATATCACCATGCATCACGCTCGAGCGGCCTCACGCCGCTTGATCGAGGTTGAACGTCAAGCTGCTTTGCGTCGTCGCTTCCTCGACCGATTTGCTGTAGGCGGCACGCTTCACCGGAAGGGTCTCGGTCGTCGCCATGGCGACCTGCGCCGTCCGCACCGAAGGCGAGGCCGGCGCCGTCGATGGCGCGGCCGTCGGCGTATTCGACGGCGCCAGGAACCGGTCCGAGACGAAACCGGTCACGCCGTTCTCGAGCACGATCCGTCGCCACTCGCCCGAGGCAGGCTCGTCCGGCACCTGCACTGCTTGCCCCTTGACGAGCGTGCCGACCCGCGCAGCCGTGCCGCTCGGCGCGCTTCGCACATTGGCCGCCGCCGTCGCGACGTAATTGCCGCTCGCCGCGACGTCGCCGAACTGCACGGCACGGGTGGAAACGAGCCGTTGCGCCTCGACATCCTGCTTCAAGAGCGAGTCCGAGGCGAAGCGGTATTGCTGGTCCTGCTCGGCCATCTTGGTGCCGTATTGGCGAGCAAGAGCCAGCTCGTCGTCGAAGCGCCGCTTGTGATCGCTGAGCTGCTGCGCTGCTTGCTCGCGGGTCAGCGTACCCTGGCGGAAGGATGATTTGGCCTGCTCGGCGGCGGCGAAGCGGCAGGAGCGGAGCCTGGCGAAGGTGGTGGTCGCCCGATCCATCTCCTGCGAGGCGCGGCTGACGTCGTCATAGACCGAGTTCGCCAAGCTTGCCTGGTCCGCCGCCTGTTTCTGGCGGGCGTTGAAATATCCGGCAGTGCCGCCGACGAAGGCGCCGGCGCCGGCGCCGATCAAGGCCCCCGTGCCGGCATTGCCGCCGGTGCTGGCGGCGGTCAGCGCGCCGAGCGCGGCGCCGCCGAGCGCGCCGAACAACGCGCCTTGCGCCACCTCCTGGAGATAGAAGGATTTGGAATCGGTAAAGGCGGCGTGCTCGGCGCCGCAGCTGTCCGAGGGATCCGCCCCGGCCGAGAAGATATTGCCGCCATTGGTGCAAGCATCCGTGCCTGCCACGATCAAGGCGGCCGACACGACGACACGAAGCGCCGTGTTCCAATGCAACCGATGCAAGCCAGTCATCCCGTCCTCCCCGGATTTGCACCAGCACGAATGAACCCAAGACGCTATATCTCGGCTCCATTCTTGAGCAACTGGATTCTATCGGGGCATTCGCTCGCGGCGTGTGAACCCGCTCACGCCGGCTCACCCCGCGCTCGCCCAGATCAGGCCCAAAATCCGCTCGCGCGTCGCAACGAACTCCGAACTCGCCTTGATCGCGCGGATATCGTCGCGCTCGACGCTGGCGCGTGAGAAGCCGAGCGTCAAGCGTTCGAGAATGCGGCCGGGGCGCGCCGACATGACGACGACCTCCGTCCCGAGATAGACCGCCTCCTCGACGCTATGGGTGATGAAGACGACCGTCATCTGCGTGCGTCGCCAGACCGTGTGCAGCTCTTCCTGCATCTTCTCGCGGGTCAGGGCGTCGAGCGCGCCGAACGGCTCGTCCATCAGCAGGACCTTCGGATCGTTGACGAGGGCGCGGACGATGGCGAGGCGTTGCTGCATGCCGCCCGAGAGCTGATAGGGATAGCGATTGCGGAAATCCCAGAGCCCGACGAGACGCAGATAATGCTCGATTTTCTCGCGCCGATCGGCGGCGAGGCCGCGCACCATCGGCCCGAAGCCGGCATTCTCCATGACGCTCATCCACGGAAAGAGCGCCGGCTGCTGGAAGACGACGCCGCGGTCGGGGCCGGGGCCGGTGATCGGCGCGCCGGCCAGCATCACCTGTCCCGCCGTCGGGCGGATGAACCCCGCCAATGTCTGCATGAGCGTCGTCTTGCCGCAGCCCGAGGGACCGACGATGCAGACGAAATCGCCGGCGCCGAAGGCGAGGTCGATCGCGTCCAACGCATGGACCGGCCCCTCCTTCGAAGGATACTCGACGGTGAGCTTCGCGAATTCGACGAAGGGGGGTGTCATTGATATTGCCCCCTTCATCTCACCTCACTGAAACCCTCCCCCGCTTGCGGGGGAGGGAGGGGTGGGGGATGGTCGCGGCGCGCAGGAACGGCAACGCCGAGAGCTCGGAAAGAGCCCCCACCCTGCCCTCCCCCGCTCTCGCGGAAGCCTCTGGCTTCCGCTGCCGCGACAGGCGAAGCGAAGCTTCGCCGAGAGCAAGCGGCGGAGGGTCTCGACTTGGCTGGGGTGGAGAAGGCCACTCTACGCTTTCGCCTTCGCTGCCTGCGCGAGGAACGTTGTGTTGATCGCATTCTGGAAGGCCGCGAGGTCGGGCGCCGCGCGGATGCTCTTCTGCGCGACGAGGAAGTCGGCCGTGCTCTTCAGCACGGTGGCGAATTTGCCGGCCTTGCCCGGAGGGCCGAGCCAATCGGGCGAGAGCTGGCGCTCGAAGGTGACGAAATCGTATTCCTCCATGTCGTGCTTCGCCACCTCGGCCGTGACGCCCGCTTGTTTCCCGACGATCGCCGCCGCGTCGGCCGGCTTCGTCTTCCACATGTTGAGCGCGTTGCCGTAAGCGTGCAGGAAGCCGGTGACGGCGTCGGGATAGGCCTTGCTGAACTCGGTCCCGGCGACGATGAGATCGGCGATGACGTAACCCTTTGCGTCGAGGTCCTTGTATGTGGGGAAGGATTCGCCGCCCGCCGCCAGCATCTTCGCCTTGGCCGGGCTCCACACATAGGCGGCATCGATGTCGCCGCGCGTCCAGGCCGCGACCTCGGCGTCCGGCTTCAGATCGAGGACGGTCACGTCCTTCTCGGTGAGGTTGTTCGTCTTCAAATATCCGAGGAGGCGGAAATGCGAGGTCGAGCCGAACGGCGTTGCCACCTTCTTGCCCTTGAAATCGGCGGCTTTCTTGATGTTCGCCGCCTTGCGCACGATCATGTCCTCGGCGGGGCCGATATTGTCGACCATGCCGATGAGCTCGTAGGGGAGCTTCTGGCTGATCCCCGCCGCCGTCGGCGAGGAGCCGATGGCAAGGCCGATATCGAGCGATTTCGCCGCCATCGCCGTATTGATCTCGGCACCCGAACCCACTTCGCTCCACGCACACTTGCTACCCGAGAGCTTGTCGAACCAGCCCTCGCCCTTGGCGATCATGGTCGGCTTCGTCTCGACGAAAAAGCCGATGCGGATCGTGTCCGGCGCCTTGCCGGCGGCAAGCAGCGCGCGCGCCGGCAGGCCCGCCGTCAACGCGGCGCCGCTGATGACCGCGGTCTTCATGAAGATGCGCCGATCGAACATTCCAGAATTGCCCTCTGACATGGTCTCCTCCTCTTGCTTCGATGACTTCGATGAGGGTCGCAATGCCCCGTCCGGGACCCCCGCGCCGGAAGAATAAATCAATCCCGTCCCGCCCAATGCACGATGCGATGCTCGATCGCGAGCAGGAGCCGGTCGAGCGACAGCCCCATGATGCCGATCACCAGAATGCCGACGAAGACGTAGTCCGAGCGCAGAAACCGCCCGGCGTCGAGGATCATCCAGCCGAGCCCGGTGCTGCCGGCGATGATCTCGGCGGCGATCAAGGTCGCATAGACGACGCCGATCGCGAGGCGCGCGCCGGTGAAGATCTCGTGCAGCGCCGATGGAAAGACGACGTAGCGGAAAACCTGCCACTCCGAGGCGCCGAGCGCGCGCGCCGCCTGCATGCGGATGACCGAGACGCTCTTGACGCCATCCATCGCCGCGATCGCCGAGACGGGAAAGGCGGTGAGGAAGAGGAGAACGATCTGCGCCGTCTCCTCGATGCCGAACCAGACGACGAGAAGGACGAGATATGCGAGTTGCGGCAACGGCCGGAAGAACTCGACGAGCGGGCTGAAGAACGCTTCGATCTTACGGTTGTAGCCCATGCCGAGACCGATCAAAGTGCCGGCGATGGCGCCGGTGACGAAGCCGGCGAGGACGCGCTCGAGGCTGAGCCCCGCATGCTCCCAGATCGTGCGGCCGCGATAGCCATCCTGGAGGAGATCGAGGAAGCCGTCCCAGAGCAGCACGGGGCCGGGCAGGAACAGCTCGTCGACGAGGTTCGTCTCGGTGGCGGCGACCCAGGCGGTGACGAGAGCAAGGAAACTGAGCAACGTCACCCGCCACATGCCGGCGGCGCGCCCGGTCGAGGCGATGGCAGCGGTCGCGCTCATTCGACGCCGCGCCAATGGACGACATGGCTGTCGACGAGAAGCACGAACCTGTTGAGCGCCATGCCGAGAATGCCGAGCAGCGCGATGCCGATGATGATGACGTCGTTGCGCAGGAAGCGGCTCGCCGAGAAGACCATCCAGCCGAGCCCGTCGGTCGCCGCCATCAGCTCCGCGGCGACGACGGTCGAGAAGGCGGCGGCGAGGGCGATCCGCCCGCCGGTGAAGATGAGCGGCAAGGCCGAGGGAAATATGACGAAGCGGAAGATCTGCCAGTCCGAGGCGCCGAGCGACCGCGCCGCCTGGAGGCGCTGCTCCTTCGTCGTCCAAACGCCGGCCATCGCGCTCGAGGCGATGATCGGGAAGGCCGTCAGATAGAGAAGCGCGATCTTCGAGGCATCGCCCGTGCCGAGCCACAGGATGAGGAGGATGAGATAGGAGAGCGGCGGCAGCGGCCGCATGAATTGGACGATGTAGTTGCAGGCGGCTTTGATCCGCGGCCGATATCCCATGGCAAGTCCGAGCGGCACGCCGGTCACGCAGGCGAGAATGAAGCCGGCGCCGCAGCGCCACAAGGTCGAGGCGCTGTTGCCCCACAGCGTCGTCTCGCGATAGCCGTCCCGGACGATGTCGATGAAGGTCGCGACGACCTCGCCGGGGCCCGGGAGCAAAACCTCCGGCACGAGGTCGAAGGCGTGGATGAACCACCAGGCGACAAGGACGAGAATGACCGAAAGAGCGCTGAGCCAATGCAGCCCGCGCGATGTCGGCTCGGCCGAGCGCGATGCCGCGGCCGACCCCTTCTCCCCGCGCCGGCGCCCCCTGACGAGCCGGCCCTTTACCGCGTCGCTGTCCAGCACGCGCCTCCGCCCAGCCTTCGCCGTCCCTCGGCAAGGATCATGATACGGATGTCCGGATGAGCCGTGTCAAGCCGAAGCCCGGCCGCAGCGCAAAGAAATCGCCTCTTGTCTCACGTCGTGAGATGAGCCGGGACCGCAGCGGACCTCGTTGCGGTCAGCAGCCGAAATACGCCCTATAGAAATGCCCCTCGAGGTGATTGGCGCCATTAAGACACCTGCCGGTCCAGAAGCCCGATACCTTTTCGACCGGTGCCGATACGCTGTCACTCTCGTCATAGACGACGGCTGACGTCGCAAAGGACATTCCTTCTTCGTCGAAGATCTCGATGCTGCGCGGCTCACTTGGACCTCGCGCTGCAAGGATTGCAATGTAATGACTGCGGTTGACATACCAGTTCAGATGGTCCCCGGCATCCTGAAGAAGGTCGTGGGCGGCGACCGGGAAGCATGAAACGAGAGCTATCAGAAGCGGTAGGACGCTCGCGGAAATCGCACGACGCCAGGCTCTATGAAGGACGGCGCGCACCAGGACGACGGCACTCGCGACGGTGAAGGCGGCCGAAGCCAGCCCAACGACACCGATGATCGGAAATCCAATCATGAAGAAGAGCGACGGGCTAGGTCCGAGGGCCGAGACGAAGATGGTTGAGCAAGTCGCCACGACTACGATCAGCGGCGACCACCAAAAGAGACGATCTCTGAGCTCGCTAGAGACTGTCACGTGCTGCCGAGCCATAATGTTCCACGAATACCATCCCTAGAATTCAACTACATCGCGGCAACCAAGACAATCGGCTAAAACCTCCTCTCCCCGCGTCGAGGTGAGAGGCCGTTGCCGCCGCTGTTCCAGAGAGAGGAGCGCGCTGAGCCCACCCCTCACCCTCCCATTGCTCCGCAACGGTGCCTCTCCTCGGCCTGCGACGTGGCTAGTGGATGCACTCAACGGCAATTGGCCATTTTGCGACGGATATTTGGTAGCCTCCGGGCAAGGACGGTGCACCTTTCGAGACGCCGTCCTGCGCATCGCTCCGGTCGGCTTCTCAAGATGAGGTAGACCGTTGATGCCATTCACAATTGACCTCATCCTGAGGAGCGCTCAAAGAGCGCGTCTCGAAGGACGCATGTTGCAATGCAGCTCTCCCCGCAAGATGTGCACGTACCCAAGCGCAACGTGGGGGAGAGGGAGAATAACAGCGTCGGTATCAGCACCGTGGGAATGTCCTATCGACGCCTCGAGGTGGCCCGGCGCCCACCCTCCGGTAGCCCGCCGTCACTTTCTCCGCGCTTTCCGCTCGCGCATTTGCTATGGGTTGAGGAATGGGGGGCAGAGAGCGAGCAAATCGCCTCTTGCTCGGCGGAGCGTTTGCTTTGTCGCTGGGCATGGCGGCTGCGGCCGAAGCGGGGGAGGTCGAGCACCTCCTCGTTACCGGCGACCCCACGGCCTTGTTCGTGCTGGGCGAGCGCTACGAGAATGCCGAGGGGGTGGAGCGCGACTACGCCCATGCCCTCGATCTCTATTGCGGCGCCGCCGCGCAGGGTCACGCCGAGGCCACCTACAATATCGGCTGGATGTTCCTCAACGGCCGCGGCGTCACGCGCGACGACGCGGTCGGTGCCGGCTGGCTGCGGCTTGCCGCGGAACGGGGCGCGACGCACGCGATCCGTGTCCTGCGCCATCTCGGCGCCGTCGTGCCTGGCGTTCCGACCGGCTGTCCCGAGACCGAGCATGCAGTGGCAGTGCCCGAGGCGCCGAAGAAAATTGCCGAGATCGTCGCCAGGACCGCCCCCAAATACCAGGTCGACCCCAAGCTCGTCTTGGCGATCATCTCCGCCGAATCAGATTTCCACACGAGCGCCGTCTCGCGCCGGAACGCCAAGGGGCTGATGCAGCTCATGCCGGAAACGGCTTCGCGCTTCGGCGTGCGCAACAGCTTCGACCCCACCCAGAACATCACCGGCGGGGTCAAATATCTGCGCTGGCTGCTCGCATATTTCGAAGGCGACATCGCCAAGGTGGTCGCCGCCTACAATGCCGGCGAAGCTGCGGTGACGCATTATGGCGGCGTTCCGCCCTTCCCCCAGACGCGGGCCTATCTTGCCAAGGTGCGGCGCCTCTACGCCGCAAAACACCACCCCTTCGACCGCCTGGCGCTCGCCGAGTATTGATCAGCGCAGCGATGCGTTGAGGCGTTGGAGCGCCTCATTCCCCGGGCAGAGCTCGCGCTCGGCGAGCTCGTTCAGCGGCTGCTCGACGGTGCCGAGATAACCGTGCATGTCGTCGGACTCGGGGTCGAGATAGAGAAGGCCGGTCACGATCTCGCCGGCCGCATGGCGCTCCTGGAGATAGGTCATGGCGGCGATGCGGTCATGCGCGTCATATTCCGCCGAGACCTTGCGCAGGCGCAGGATCGAGCCGTCATGCTGGCGCACGCTCTCGACGGTTCCGGGCGCGTAATCGGCGGTGATCTCCTCGCGCTCGGGGATGACGTCGAGTCGGTTCACCGTCTCATTGTGCTCGCGCACGTAATCGAAGCTCTTGGTCGAGCCCAGATGGTTGTTGAAGGCGACGCACGGGCTGATGCAGTCGATGAAGGCGGCGCCCTTGTGCAGGATCGCGCCCTTGATGAGCGGCACGAGCTGCGCCTTGTCGCCCGAGAAGCTGCGCGCGATGTAAGTCGCGCCCAATTGCAGCGCCATGCCAATAAGGTCGATGGCCTCGTCGGTGTTGACGACGCCGCGCTTGTTCTTCGAGCCCTTGTCGGAGGTCGCCGAGAACTGACCCTTGGTCAAGCCGTAGACGCCGTTGTTCTCGACGATGTACACCATGTTGACGGCGCGGCGTATGCAGTGGGCGAACTGGCCGAGCCCGATCGAGGCCGAGTCGCCGTCGCCCGAGACGCCGAGATAGAGGAGGTCGTGATTGGCCAGATTGGCCCCGGTCAAGACCGACGGCATCCGGCCATGCACGCTGTTGAAGCCGTGCGACTGGCCGAGGAAATAGGTCGGCGTCTTCGACGAACAGCCAATGCCCGACAATTTCGCG
>JBGPOZ010000129.1:0-13364 GCA_041488295.1 Allostellaceae bacterium | reverse complement strand
TTCTTTGAGCCGAGCGCGCCGATGTAGAACGCCTGCGAGCGCAGCGCGGCGGTGAGGGCGGGATCGTCGATCTTCGGATCGTGCGTCAAGGTCACGATCGCGGTGCGGCGATCGGGCTTCAGCGCGAGGAACGCATCGTCGGGCCACTCGGTCGAGAGGGTGACGCCGGGAAACCGCGATTCGCTGGCAAAGGCGCTGCGCGGATCGATGATCGTCACCGCATATCCGGCGAGCGCCGCCATCTGCGCCAGAGGTTGCGCGATATGGACGGCGCCGACGATGAGGCAGCGCAGGCTCGGGTTGAAGATTTCGATGAAGACCGGACCGGCTTCCGTCTCGACGGTCGCGCTGCGATCGTCGCGCATCGCGGATGCGACGGCTGATAGGGCGGCACCATCGAGGAGAAGATCACCTTTCTTTTCAGAGCCATATACCAAGATCTGGAGGCCGGACCTCAAGTTCGTCGCGACCGCCGCGGAGTCGCCTGAGGCGGCGATGGCGAGAGCTTCTTGCGCGAGGGCGAGCTTCATTCGACGCGCTCGACAAAGACCTGCACCTTGCCGCCGCAGGCAAGACCCACTTCCCAGGCCTGCTCGTTGGTGACGCCGAAATCGAGCAGTCGCGGCTTGCCGTCCTTGATGGCATCAAGTGCTTCCTGCACGACAGCGCCTTCGATGCAGCCGCCCGAGACCGAGCCGACGAATTCGCCCTTGTCGTCGACTGCCAGCTTCGAGCCGACGGGGCGCGGCGACGAGCCCCAGGTCGTGACGACCGTGGCCATGGCAACGCCCTTGCCGGCGGCGCGCCATTTCGCGGCTTGCTTCAGAATGTCTTCGCGATCGCCCATCATGTTCATGCCAAATCCTTTCGAGGCGTCATGCGGTCTGCCGCCACGCCGCCGCGGCTTCGAGGCGGCGCGGCGCGGGACGGCTCAGTTGCGCGGCGAGGTCGTCGAGGCTGGCAAGGTTGTGGACCGGCCGGAACTCGTCGACATGGGGCAGGATCGCGCGCATGCCCAAGGATTTGGGCTCGAAGGCATCGTAGCGCAACAGGGGATTGAGCCAAATCAGGCGGCGGCAGGATTTGTGGAGCCGGTCCATCTCCTTGCCGAGCCCGGCGCCGGCATCGCGATCGAGCCCATCGCTGATGAAGATGAGGATCGCGCCTTGCCCCAGGACCCGGCGCGACCAGACGAGATTGAATTCGGCAAGACACTGGCCGATGCGCGTGCCGCCCGACCAATCCTCGACGACGCCCGCGACCTTGTCGAGCGCGACATCGACGTCCTTGTGCCGCAGATACCGCGTCACATTGGTGAGGCGGGTGCCGAAAAGGAAGGTGTGGACGCGGTCGCGGTCGTTCGTCACCGCGTGCATGAAGTGGAGGAAGAGCCGGCTGTAGCGGTTCATCGAGCCGGAGATGTCGCACAGGATGACGAGCGGCGGCGGGCGCGTCCGCCGGCGCTTGCGCTTCAGGGCGAGAAGCCCGCCCGAACGCAACGCCGCCCGCATCGTCGCACGCATATCGGCGCGGGCGCCGGTGGGGTCGGGGCGGAAGCGCCGCGTCGGCGCCGCCAGCTCCGGGAGGCGCATGCGCTGCAACGCCGCCTTGGCGCGCGCCAGCTCCTCCAGCGACATCTTCTCGAAATCCATCTCGCGCAAGAGCTCGCGATCCGAGAAGGTCATCGCCGCGTCGAATTCGATCTCGTCCTCGCGCGGCTCATTGTCGTCACCTCCGCCTCCGGGATGCATCGCCTCGGCGAGGCGGCGGATCACTTCCTCCCCCGGCGGGGCACCCTCGGAAGGAAGCTGCGGCAGGATGAGCGCCAGCATCTTCTCGAGGAGCTGCGGGTTGCGCCAGAAGATGTGGAAGGCCTGGTCGAAAATCTCGCGCTGGTCGCGCCGGTTGACGAAGACGGCGTGGAGCGTCCAGTAGAAATCGGCGCGGTTGGTGATGCCGACCGCGCGCACCGCCTCGACCGCGGCCAGCACCTTGCCGGGACCGATCGGCAGGCCGGCGGCGCGGAGGGTCCGCGCGAAATGCATCAGATTGGCGAGGAGGTGGCCTTCCGGGTCGGCTTGCTGCGCCATGTGCGGATCAATTCGGCGCGGCGGCAAGCTCCGCCTTCACTTGGTTCAGCAGCTTCAGCGCCTCGCTGCCTTGGATCTTGGCGATGTCGTCCTGGTATTTGAGGAGGACGCCGAGCGTGTCGTTGATCGCCTCGGGTGTCAGGGAGAGGACGTCGAGCTGCATCAAGGCTTGCGTCCAATCGATCGTCTCGGCGACGCCGGGCAGCTTGAAGAGGTCGGTGCCGCGCAGTTTTTGCACGAAGCCGACGACCTCGCGGCTCAGCGCCGCGGCGGCGCCCGGCGCTTTGACCTTGAGGATCTCGAGCTCGCGCTTGGCGTCGGGATAGTCGACCCAATAGTAGAAGCAGCGCCGCTTCAAGGCGTCGTGAATCTCGCGCGTCCGGTTCGAGGTGACGACGACGATCGGCGGCTCCTGCGCCTTGATCGTGCCGATCTCGGGGATCGTCACCTGGAAATCGGAGAGGACTTCGAGGAGATAGGCCTCGAACGGCTCGTCGGTGCGGTCGAGCTCGTCGATGAGAAGTACCGGCGGGCCACTGAGGGTCGGCTCGAGCGCCTGAAGCAGCGGGCGCTTGATGAGGAAGCGCTCGGAGAAGATCTCCTCCTCGACCGAGTCGCGCCCCTGCTGCCCGGCCTCGGCGAGGCGGATCTCGATCATCTGGCGCGCGTAGTTCCACTCATAGACCGCCGAGGCGACGTCGAGCCCCTCATAGCATTGCAGGCGAATGAGCTTGCGCCCGAGCGTCGCCGCCAGCACCTTGGCGATCTCGGTCTTGCCGACCCCGGCCTCGCCCTCGAGGAAGAGCGGCCGCCGCAGTTTCAGCGCGAGGTAGACCGCCGTGGCGAGGCTACGGTCTCCGACATAGTTGCCGCGGGCGAGGAGATGGAGCGTGGCGCCGACGGAGGCGGGGAGGGTGGTCATCGCGTCGTTCATATTGCCAAGAAGAACCCCTCACCCCGGCCCTCTCCCGCAAGGGGAGAGGGGGAGGCGTAAGCGAAGCCAAGAAGATTTCCCTCTCCCCTAGCGGGAGAAGGAGAGGCCCAATGCGACAGCGTTGGGAGGGTGAGGGGAATGCCCGCCGAAGACCTCACCCCGCCGCGGCGACCGCCCGTCGCGCCATCACATTGACGAGATGCGCTCGGTACTCGGCGCTGGCGTGGATGTCGGAGTTGAGCCCGTCGGCCTTGACCTTGACGTCCTTGATGGCGTCGGCCGAGAAGGATTTCGCCAGTGCCTGCTCCATCGCCGGGACGCGGAAGACCGAGCCGCCGGCGCCGGTGATCGCAACACGGACGCCGCCGCCCGTCTTGGCGACGAAAGCGCCGACGATCGCATAGCGCGAGGCTGGGTTCGGGAATTTCGAATAGGCCGCCTTCTCCGCCAGCGGGAAGCTCACCGCCGTGACGATCTCGCCGTCTTCCAAGGCCGTCTCGAAGAGGCCCTTGAAGAAATCATCGGCGGCGATGGAGCGCTTGTTGGTTTTGATCGTGGCGCCGAGCGCCACCACCGCCGCCGGGTAGTCGGCGGCGGGATCGGCGTTGGCGATCGAGCCGCCGATCGTGCCACGATTGCGCACTTGCGGGTCGCCGATGCCGTCGGCGAGGTCGGCCAATGCCGGGATGGCCCCGCGCACCACGTCGGAATGCGCGACGTCGGCATGTCTCGTCATGGCGCCGATGACGATGGCGTTGCCCTCGCGCTTGATGCCCTTCAATTCGGCGATCTTGCCGAGGTCAATGACGTCCGACGGTTTCGCCAGGCGCTGCTTCAGGGTTGGGATCAGCGTCATGCCGCCCGCCATCAGCTTGCCGTCCTCGGCTTGGCTCAAGGCCTTCGCGGCATCGGCGAGGCTCGAAGGATTGTGATAGTGGAAATCATACATGGGTCTTCTCCCTTGATCTCGCCGCGTTCATTCGGCCGCCTGGGCCGTGTCGTGCCGATGGATCGCCCGCCAGACGCGCTCGGGACTCGCCGGCATCTCGAGATGCCGGATGCCGAGCGGGGCCAGCGCGTCGACCACCGCGTTCATCACCGCCGCCGGTGCGCCGATGGCGCCGGCCTCGCCGCAACCTTTGACGCCGAGCGGGTTGTGCGTGCACAGCGTCGTGTTGGTCGAGACGGTAAAGGACGGCACGTCGCTCGCCCGCGGCATGCAGTAATCCATGTAGGAGCCGGTGAGGAGCTGGCCCGATGCGTCGTAGACGCAATTCTCGAGCAACGCCTGGCCGATTCCCTGGACGAGGCCGCCATGGACTTGTCCCTCGACGATCAGCGGGTTGATGATCCGCCCGAAATCGTCGCACGCCGTGAATCTGGCGAGGGTGACGATGCCGGTGTCGCGGTCGATCTCGACTTCCGCGACATGCGCGCCCGAGGGGAAGGTGAAGTTCTTCGGATCGTAGAACGCACTTTCGTCCAAACCGGGCTCGAGCTCATCGATCGGATAGTTGTGCGGCACATAGGCGGTGAGCGCGATCTCGCCGAAGGTCTTCGACTTGTCCGTGCCGCTCACCTGGTACTTGCCGTCCTTGAACTCGATGTCGGCCTCGGCGGCTTCAAGGAGGTGCGCTGCTATCTTCCTGCCCTTGGCGACCACCTTGTCGAGCGCCTTGACGATCGCGCTGCCGCCGACGGCGAGCGAGCGCGAGCCGTAGGTGCCCATGCCGAACGGCACCTTGTTGGTGTCGCCGTGGCTGATCTCGACATTCTCGATCGGAACGCCGAGCCGGTCGGCGATGAGCTGGGCAAACGTCGTCTCGTGCCCTTGGCCGTGCGAGTGCGAGCCGGTGAAAACCGTGACGCTGCCGGTCGGGTGGACACGGACTTCCGCCGCCTCGTAAAGCCCCGCCCTTGCGCCGAGTGCGCCCGCCACCGCCGACGGCGCGATGCCGCACGCCTCGATATATGTGGCAAGGCCGATGCCGCGCAGCTTGCCGCGCTTCGCCGATTCCTCGCGCCGCTTGGCGAAGCCGCCATAGTCGGCCCCGTCGAGCGCCTTGTTGAGGGTCGTGAAATAGTCGCCGCTGTCATATTGCAGGGCGACCGGCGTCTGGTAGGGGTAGGCGTCCTTGGGGATGAAGTTGCGGCGACGGATTTCCGCCGCGTCGATCTTCAGCTCGCGCGCCGCCGTGTCGACGATGCGCTCGAGGATATAGGTCGCCTCCGGCCGCCCGGCGCCGCGATAGGCGTCGACCGGCACGGTGTTGGTGAAGACCGCTTTTACCTCGCAATAGATGACCGGCGTCGTATAGGTGCCGGCCAGCAAGGTCGCGTAGAGGTAGGTCGGGATCGCTGGCGCGAAGGTCGAGAGATACCCGCCCATATTGGCGATGGTCGAGACCTTGAGGCCGAGGAACTTGCCGTTCTTGTCGAGGGCGAGTTCGGCATGCGTCACATGGTCGCGGCCATGCGCGTCCGACATGAAGCTCTCGGAGCGGTCGGCCGTCCATTTCACCGGCCTCTTCACCTTGGCCGCGGCCCAGGTGACGATCGCCTCCTCGGCGTAGTGATAGATCTTCGAGCCGAAGCCGCCGCCGACATCGGGCGCGACGACGCGCAGCTTGTGCTCGGGAATGTGCAGCACGAAGGCGCCCATCAGAAGGCGGATGACGTGCGGGTTCTGGCTCGTCGTGTAGAGAGTGTACTCGCCGGTGGCCCGATCGTACTCGCCGATCGCCGCGCGCGGCTCCATCGCGTTCGGGATGAGGCGGTTGTTGATGATGTCGAGCTTCGTGACGTGCGCCGCCTTGCTGAAGGCGGCGTCGGCCTGCGCCTTGTCGCCGATGTGCCAATCGTAGCAGAGATTGCCGGGCGCGTTGTCGAAGAGCTGCGGCGCGCCGGGTTTCAGGGCGGCGTCGGCGGCGACGATCGCCGGAAGGACCTCGTAATCGACATTGACGAGCTCGGCCGCCTCGCGCGCCTGCGCCTTGGTCTCGGCGATGACGACCGCGACCGGATCGCCGACATGGCGCACGCGATCGCCGGCGAGCGCCGGATGCGGCGGCTCGACCATGGGCGAGCCGTCCTTCGAATGGATCTGCCAGCCGCAGGGGAGGCCGCCGATTCCGTCAGCGGTCATGTCCTTGCCGAGGAAGATGGCGACGACGCCATGTGCGGCCGAAGCCGCCTTGGTGTCGATGCCCTTGATCTTCGCATGCGCGTGCGGGCTGCGCAGCATGACGGCATGGACCTGGCCGGGCCGGTCGATATCGTCGGTGTAGGTGCCCTGGCCGGTGAGGAAACGGAAGTCTTCCTTGCGCCGTACGGAGGCGCCGATGCCTGTGTCGCTCATTTGTTGGCCCTCCGCATGGCGGTGGCGCCGGCTTTGATCGATTTGACGATGTTGTGATAGCCGGTGCAGCGGCAGATGTTGCCCTCGAGCCACTCGCGGATCTCGTGCTCGTTCGGATCCTTGTTGTGCTTCACGAGGTCGATCGCGCTCATCACCATGCCGGGCGTGCAAAAGCCGCATTGCAGGCCGTGATTGTCGCGGAAGGCTTCCTGCATCGGGTGCAGCTCGCCATTGGCGAGGCCTTCGATCGTCGTGACCTGCGACCCCTCGGTCTGCACGGCGAGGATCGTGCAGGCCTTCACCGAGACGCCGTCGACATGGACGACGCAAGCGCCGCATTGGCTTGTGTCGCAGCCGACATGGGTGCCGGTGAGGCCGAGATTCTCGCGCAGGAACTGAACGAGCAAGGTGCGGGGCTCGACCGTCCCCGAAACCGCCTTGCCGTTCACAGTCATGCGGACGGTGCTGGGCATGTCGCTTCTCCCTGATGATCTCTCGTTACGATGCCTTGGTATCTGCGGGCCTTGGTATCTCCGGCGCGACGCCGGGCGTCACTGATTTTAACCAGTTTCGTGCGTGGCTTCCCCCGGGTCAAGCCGAACTCGCCACCGTGGCAGATCAGCGCGCGAAGAGCACGAGAATGATGGCGATGACGATGGCGAGGCCGATGACCCAGACGACCGGCGATAGCCGTGCCGTCGCTGGTTGGGGTTGGGGCGGAGGTGCGGTCGGCATCGCTGCCTCTCCCGGCGCTGCGGGCGCTGCCTCCGCTGCTGCCGGGGCCGCGCCGCCGCCGACGATCTCAGCGAAACGGGAGAAGAACTCATCGGCCATCTTGCGCGATGCGCCGTCGATGAGGCGCGAGCCGATCTGCGCCAGCTTGCCGCCGACATTGGCCTTCACCGTATAGGCGAGGACGGTGATGCCGGGCTCGTCCGTCAGCTTCACCACGGCGCCGCCCTTGGCGAAGCCGGCGGCGCCGCCGGTGCCTTCGCCGGTGATGGTATAGCCGTTCGGCGGATCGAGATCGGACAACGTCACCTTGCCGCCGAATTTCGCCTTGACGGGCCCGACCTTGGCGGTGACCTTCGCCGTCCACTCGACATCCGAGAGCTTCACGATCTCCTCGCAGCCGGGGATGCACTGACGCAGGATCTCCGGATCGTTGAGCGCCTCCCAAACCTTCTGGCGCGGTGCCGGAATTCTATATTCGCCCGTCATGTCCATCGTTGCATTCCTCCGATGTCGAGGAACCTAGCGGGCGAAGGGGTCAACGACAAGGGCGGCGGGGTCCAAGGCGACGATGAGGGGCCCCGCGATTTCCGTGCAGCGACGATTTACCGACCTCTCATCAAGGCGATTGCGCGGCAGTCCCCAGGGGACTTTCCGCCGCGGCCTGAGTGTGCGTGCGATCGCGCAGGTCGAGTACTGCCGACAACAGCGTTCCCAGCCTCTCGACGCGAAGGATCTCGCGCCCGGGGACGGAGCGGTTGCATTCATCCTTGGTGAAGGCGACGTAGAAATCGGCCTTGTGCCAATCGCTCTCGTAAACGAGGTTGTTGGGAAAGTAATAGGTCGCCGAGCCCGGCGGACCGCACACGGCGACGTGATATGTCACCTGCGCGAAGCGGGCGCCGTCCCGCGCCTTGAGCCGCGCGATGAGCCCGTGCACGGCTTCATCATAGGAATTCGCCCAATAGTCGAGCTTGAAGCGCCCGGCCGCGCCCGGGACACCGCCGATGAGAGCGTTGTAGTAGACGTATTGATCGGGGTGGAGGCGCACCATCAGAAAGCCGTGGAACGCCAGATATGCTGCAAGGACCATGCCCGCGAACCGGCGCGTCGGCGGGCGGCCGATCCGCGAGAGAAGGGCGTCGAGCGTCATTCCCGCGACACATGCGATCGGCGGCAATACGAAAAGGAAATGGCGCATCCCGTCGAACAGGACTGCGTGAACCGCGATGGCATAGGCGGGCGGGAAGACGATCGCGAAGCCGACGAGGCCGCCGGCGATGAGCCGGGTCGGCGCCACTTGCCGCCGGAGCAGCGCGGCGGCACCGAGCGGGATGCTGCACAGCAGGAGAGCCAGCACCAGTTCCGGCAGCTGCAGGATGATGTGGATCGGGAGGTACTGCGGGGGCAGTTGCGGCGCCGGGTAGTATCGGCCATCGAACAGCGTCTTGTAGGGGAACGGATGCTGGCTGAACTCGGCAAGCGCGCGCAACGGATTCCCGATCGGGTCAATCTGTGCCCAGGGCCAGCACAGCAGCATGATCGGATAGGCAAGGCCGACGACCGGAGCCACGATGCGTAGCGCAATCCCGGCCGCCTCGTGCAGCCTTGCCCTCGGCTCACCGAGGCGCCCCGCGCGCCAGGCCACATAAATGCAAAGGACGAGGCCGAGGTAGCAGAGGAGCAGCAGCGCGCCGATCCGGACGCCAAGGCCAAGGCCGATCGCAAGGCCAAGCCGTAGCGTCAAATGCAACGGCGGACGCGGCAGGGCCGAAAGCAGTCGAGCGATATAATAGAGAGACCACACCGTCGCCGCCGCGAAGGGAATGTCCTTCGGGTTGTTGAACATGTGGCCGTAGTAATTCGGGATCAGCAGAAGAATCAGCGCCGCGCAAAAGCCGGCGCGCGGCCCGGCGAGGTGCCGAGCCAGCTTCCAGCAGCCGACGACTCCCAGCAGCCCGACCAGCAAGTTGAGCAGATGCCGCGTCTCATAGCCGCCGAGCGGCGACACCGGGGCGAGGAGGGCGGTCGATGCATCGAAGGCGGCGCCGTAGTAGAGCATCGGTGCCCATGAGAGCGCGCGACGATCGGCGAAGAGCGACGCGTAGTAATGAACCACCTGATAGCCGTAAGCGAAGTGGACATCCTCGTCCCAGGTGATCCCATAGTCGCGGAAGGTGCAGAGCGCGAGAACGAGGGCGGCCAGCAGCAGCACGACCGACAGCCGATCGTAGCTCAATCCCGAAAAGGTGCGCGCGGTCGTCGATCCATCCACGGCGGGTTCATCCCCGCTCCGGGTGTTTGTCGTCATCGCTTCGGCTCGGATTGGC
Organism: Allostellaceae bacterium; assembly: GCA_041488295.1. Taxonomy (GTDB): domain Bacteria; phylum Pseudomonadota; class Alphaproteobacteria; order ATCC43930; family CGMCC-115725; genus URHD0088. The sequence goes on along the minus strand of JBGPOZ010000129.1, from coordinate 3,920 downwards.
GATCAGCGTTGCTTGTCTTTGTACGCGACGACCGCTCGCACGATCGTCATTCTTGTGAGCCACTCCGGTAGGCGAAAGTTTTCTGGAGATCAAATAACATTTCCGGTGATCCGAGCACATTTTCGTGTCGGCACCGGCGAAGCATTACCCGGCCAATCGCTCAATTGCCGCTGGCGAGCGCCTGGTCGAGATCGTCGATCAGATCCCCGGCATCTTCGATGCCGACCGAGAGGCGCAAGAGGTCGGGCGGGCAGGGCGTACCCGGCCCTTCCACCGAAGCGCGATGCTCGACGAGGCTTTCGACGCCGCCCAAGGAGGTGGCGCGCTTCCACAGCTTGACCCGCGCCGCCGCGGCGATCGCCGCGGCTTCTCCGCCGGCAACGCGAAGCGACAGCATGCCACCGAAGCCGCCCGTCATCTGCTGTGCGGCGATGGCATGGCCGGGATGGTCGGGGAGGCCGGGATAGAGCACGCCGACGGCGCGCGGATGGCCGACGAAATGCTCGGCGATGCGTTGCGCCGAGCGGCAACTCCGCTCGACGCGCAGGAACAAGGTTCGCATACCCCGCAGGAGGAGCCACGCCTCGAGCGAGCCGAGGATGGCGCCGTTGTTCGCCCGCACGGATGTGACGCGCTCCCAGAACCCATCCGCTTGGGCCGTGACGAGCGCGCCGGCGAGGACGTCGCTATGGCCATTGAGGTACTTCGTCGCCGAATGCATGACGAGGTCGGCGCCGAGCGCGATCGGGCGCGTCAGGACCGGCGTCGCCACGGTGCTGTCGATGGCAAGGTGCGCGCCGGCGCGGTGGGCGATCGCCGCGGCGGCCGAGATGTCGGTGATCGTCCAGGTCGGGTTGGCCGGGGTTTCGATCCAGACGAGCTTAGTGCGGCCCGGCCGGATCGCGGCGGCGATCGCATCAATGCTGGCGCCATCGACGAAATCGACCTCGAGGCCCCATTCGCTGGCGTCGGTCTTCAGCCATTTGCGCAGCGCCCAATACATGATCTGCGGCGCGACGACGTGGTTGCCCGGCCGCAGCGCGAGAAAGATCGCCGTCGCCGCGGCCATCCCGGAGGCGAAGGTGAGGCACCCGGCGCCGCCTTCCAAGGCCGCGAGCAGCGCCTCCGGTTGCTCGAAGGTCGGATTCTTCGGTCGCGCGTAGCCCCGCCCGGTCCGGTATTGATTGTCGGGGTCGCGCAGGAAGGTCGTCGAGAAATGCACAGGCGGGACGATCGCCTTGGTCGTCTCGTCGATCCACCCCAAGGCCTGCGCCGCCAATGTTTCCGGGTGAATGTCCTTGGTCGTGCCCATGGCTTCGCTCCTGCCGTTCCGAGGCGATCTCTAGCAGAGCGCGGCGCCGCGCGAAATCGATCATTGAGAAACCGTGGCGGACGGGAAAAAACGCGGCGGGCGGGAATAGGAGGGCGCGAGGCGCAGTCTAGCGCGGTGCAGGCTGTACGCAGACTGCGGCCGGCTCCGCCGCTCACGGTCCCTCCTAGCCGGCGGCGGAGCCGAACCGCGCCCCTTCGTCGGGCGCCGCGCGGGTTCGAGCACTGACGGCTGGGCGAATTCTTCGGTATGAGCTAAACGATCGCGATGACCATCCCAGCACGAGCCTTCCCTCGGCGTCTCGCATGGACGCTTGCCGCGATCATCGCAGGGCTGGCGCCGGTGGTCGCGGCGACGACCGATGACGCCGCGCAAAAACGCGGGCAATACGTGTTCGACGCCGGCGATTGCGTCGGCTGCCACACCGACGCCAAGAACAAGGGCGCGCGCCTCGCCGGCGGCCGGGCCCTCGCGACGCCGTTCGGCACCTTCTATGCGCCCAATATCACCCCCGACAAAGAGCACGGCATCGGCAATTGGAGCCTTGCCGATTTTCAGCGCGCGCTGCGCCACGGCACCATGGCGAGCGGCGCCTACTTCTATCCGGTCTTTCCATTCCCCTCCTTCACCGGGATGAGCGACGGCGATATCGCCGATCTCTATGCCTATCTGATGGCGCAGGAGCCGTCCGCGCAGGCGAACAAGCCGCATGAGCTCAAATTCCCGTTCGGCTGGCGCTTCACCCTGCTCGGCTGGCGGCTCATGTTCTTCCATGAGGGGCCGCTCGAGCCGGTCGCCGGCAAGGACGCCCAATGGAACCGCGGCAACTACCTCGCCAATGCCGTCGTGCATTGCGGGGAATGCCACACGCCGCGCAATCTTCTCGGCGGGCTGAAACAGAGCCAGGCCTTTGCCGGCAATCCCGAGGGCCCCGACGGGCAGAAGGCCCCCAACATCACCCCCGATCCGCAAACCGGGATCGGCAAATGGAACGTCGAGGACATCGTGGCGCTCCTCAAGGACGGCATCACCCCCACCGGCGATGTCGTCGGCTCGGGCATGGGCGAGGTGGTGAGGGGGACGGGGAAGCTGACCGACGAGGATCTGAAGGCGATCGCAGCCTATCTCAAATCTCTGCCGCCGGTGTCGACGCCGAAGAAGGGATAGCATTGCGCCCCGCCGCGAAGCGCCTTTGTGGATCTACCACCAAGACACCAAGGACACCAAGGGACCGAGCAAGCACCGGCGCCTTGGTGTCTTGGTGGTTCAAACTCGTCTCGTCTTCGCCGCGATACGGAGATTCTCATATTCGACCCGTGGGGAACCGCACCGGCGATTGACCGGCGCGGGCGGGCGGATTAACTCATCGCCGATGGTCACCGGCCCGTTTTTCATCGGCAGCGATATCTATCGCGCTTCCTCCTATGGCCGGCAGCATCCATTGGCGATCCCGCGCGTCTCGACGGTGATCGACCTCGTGCGCGCGCTCGGCTGGCTCGACGCGGCCTGCTATGTCGAAAGCCCCGTGGCGACACCGGGCGAGCTCGCGCGATTTCATGACCCCGACTATATCGCGGCCTTGCAGCGCGCCGAAGCGCGGCAGCGCCTCTCGCCCGAGGAGCTGCGGCGCTACAATATCGGCTGCAACGGCAATCCGATCTTCCGTGAAATCTTCTCGCGACCGGCGACGGCGTGCGGCGGCGGTCTCCGCGCCGCCGAGATGCTGCTCGGCGGGCGCGCGCAGAGCGTCTACCATCCGGCCGGCGGCACGCATCATGGCCGCCGCGACCGCGCTTCCGGCTTCTGCTACGTGAACGAGCCGGTGCTCACCATCCTGCGTCTCCTCGATGGCGGGGCGCGGCGGATCTTCTATGTCGATTTCGACGCGCATCATTGCGACGGCGTGCAGGATGCTTTCGCCGAGGAGCGGCGGGTCGTCGTGCTCTCGATCCATGAGGAGGGACGTTGGCCCGGGACCGGCGCGGCCTGCGAGCGCGGCTGCGGCAACGTCTTCAACCTGCCGGTGCCGCCCGGCTTTCACGACGACGAGCTGGCGCTGCTGCTCGACGAGGTGGTGGTTCCGCTCGGTCACGCCGTCGCACCGGAAATCGTCGTCGCGCAATGCGGCGCCGATGCGCTCCTCGAGGACCCGCTGAGCAGGCTCGCACTGTCGAACGGCGGCCTCTGGCGCGCGCTCGGCGCCGTCAAGGAGCTGGCGCCGCGCCTCCTCGTTCTGGGCGGCGGCGGCTACAATCCCTGGTCGGTGGCGCGTTGCTGGGCCGGCAACTGGGCGCTCCTCGCCGACCAGGCGATCCCCGATCGCCTGCCCGCCGCGGCGGAAGACATCCTGCGCCACCTCACCTGGTCGCGCAGCGCCGGGCGGAACCCGCCCGAGCATTGGTTCACGACGCTCGCCGACCCGCCGCGCTCGGGACCGATCGGCGAGAGGGTGCGCGACTTGGCGCGGCTCCATGGCGCGCGGCTGCGCGCTTTTCCCGATGATCTCGACGAGGCCGTATGATGCTGCTCTTCCGGATCGCCATCATCCTGGCGCTCATGTCCCTCGGTGTGGTCGGCGCGTCGGCGCAGC
>JBGPOZ010000128.1:0-13381 GCA_041488295.1 Allostellaceae bacterium | reverse complement strand
GGGGTCGGGATCGATCGGCTCGATTCGGCCGCCTGGAAAGGAAATCTGCCCGGCATGATCGGAGAGATGCGCCGTCCGCTGCGTCAGAAGGATGGTGAGACGCTCGGGCTGCTCGATGATCGGCACGAGGACGGCAGCGGGAGTGAGGACCTGGTCCGGGGGGTGCCCGCCGGGCGTCAAGGAATGATCGCCGCGGAACCCCGCCGGCGCCTGGGGAAGAGGCCCCGCCGAGCCACGCCGACCCACCGCCGAATGCGCGATGAAACGATCGAGAATGAACTCGCGCGTCAGGCGTCGCGCTGAAGCTCGCCGATCGGGAAAAAGATGCCGTTGCTCCATGCACCGTAAAGGGTCTTGTTGCCGACCCGCTCCTCCGTACCGAGATCGACGAGCTGGTAGAAGACCGCGCGGGTCAAGCGCGCCTCCAGCCCATCCCTGACGAGAATATATGGGTTGGGTTCCTTCGTTACATCGTCGATGGCGACACGAAGGGGGTGGCCCTCCCCTGCCGATACGTTATCATCCAGATTCGTGCGGAAGCTCAAGACCTGCTCCTTGCCCTCGCCGGCGACCGTCAATTCGACGGCGGTGAACGGCGCGTCCTCGACCGTGATGCGGCCGCGCTCGGCCGGGGTCACCAGCGAAAATGAGCCATCCTCGCCGCGTTGGAGCACAGAGGCGAAGAGCTTGACGAGCGGCAGGCGACCGATCGGCGAGCCGTGGTACAACCACGTGCCGTCGCGCGAGATGTGGATGTTAAAATCGCCACAATCGACTTGTCTCATTCGCGTCATGTCATGCTCGCCTCGCGGCAAATCTCCGGGATCGGCGGCCGTCGCTCGATCGGATTGCGGCGATCAGGAATGCGGAACGTCATCCGGACCCAGCATTTTCATCATCAGGCGTCGTCCCCGATTATCCCGAAAGGACCCGGTCTCGTGAGCCTCAATCCCGAACACCTGTCGCCGCTCCCCGAGGATTCGACCCACCTCCTTGCTGAGGTCGAGACCCTCGGCAGCCGTCTTGCCCTCGTCCGCGAGCGCATCGGCCGGATCATCTTTGGCCAGGGCGAGGTCGTGGATCAAGCGCTCATCACGCTGATCGCCGGCGGTCATGCGCTCTTGATCGGCGTGCCGGGGCTCGCCAAGACACGCCTTGTCGAGACACTGGGCACGATCCTCGGGCTCGAGGACAAACGCATCCAGTGCACGCCCGACCTCATGCCGGCCGACATCATCGGCTCGGAAGTTCTTGAGGAAGATGAGAATCGACGTCGCTCCTTCCGCTTCATCCCCGGCCCAGTCTTCTGCCAATTGCTGATGGCCGACGAGATCAACCGCGCCAGCCCGCGCACCCAATCTGCGCTCCTCCAGGCGATGCAGGAAGGCCGGGTTTCGATCGCCGGCCATTACCACCCCCTGCCGCGGCCGTTTCACGTCCTCGCGACGCAAAATCCGCTCGAGCAGGAAGGGACATACCCGCTGCCCGAGGCACAGCTCGATCGCTTCCTGCTGCAGATCGACGTCGGATATCCCGACATCGCCGCCGAGCGGAGCATGCTGATCGCGACGACGGGCCTCGTCGAGGAGCGGGCGACCCCGGTCATGACGGCGCAGGAATTGTCGCAAGCGCAGCGCCTCGTTCGTCGCATTCCGGTGGGCGAAAGCGTCGTCGAGGCAATCCTGTCGCTCGTGCGCTCCGGCCGGCCGGAAAGCTCGGCCATTCCCGAAGCGCAGCGCCATGTCGCGTGGGGGCCGGGGCCACGGGCCAGCCAGGCGCTCATGCTCGCCTGCCGCGCTCGCGCGCTGCTCGAGAACCGGCTCGCGCCATCGGTCGACGACGTGCTGGCACTGGCGGCACCAGTGCTGCGCCACCGCATGGCGCTCAACTTCGCAGCGCGCGCCGACGGCGTCACCTTGACGCAGGTGATCGATCGTTTGACGGCACAGTTGCAATGACCGGCGTCTCTGGCTTTGCATGGCGGCACCGGTTCTGAGAATGGCCGATCGCGCCAACGTCCAGCATCGCGCGGAGGAGCTCTCGGCTGCCCTGCCGCCGCTCCTGGTCGCGGCAGAGCGCGTGGCGGCAACGGTGGCGCAGGGTGTGCACGGTCGACGCCGCGTCGGTCAGGGCGAGACGTTTTGGCAATTCCGTCAATACGAGCCGGGCGATGCCGCGCAACGGATCGATTGGCGCGAGAGCGCTAAATCCGAGCGTCTCTACGTCCGTGAAACCGAGTGGGAGGCGGCGCAAAGCGTGTGGTTGTGGCGCGACGCCTCGCCCTCGATGGACTACGCTTCGACCGCCAACCTGCCGAGCAAGCGCGCACGCGCCGACCTTCTGTTTGTCGCGCTCGCTGCGCTTCTGGTGCGCGGCGGCGAGCGGGTCTGCATGCTGGGATCCGGTCTCCCGCCGTTGAGCGGCCGCATCGGCCTCAATCGCATCGCGGCAATGATCGAGCGCCCGAGCGATGCGGCTGCGAGCCTCCCGACCTTCGAGGCGCTGCCGCGTCACGCGCAGCTTGTCTTCATCGGCGATTTCCTCGAACCGCTCGAGCAGGTTCACGCGCTCGTCGCCCGCTTCGCGGCTTCGGACTTGCGCGGGCATTTGCTGCAGATTCTCGATCCCGCGGAGGAGACATTGCCGTTCGGCGGACGCGTGCGCTTCGAGGGTCTTGAAGAGGAGGATGACCTTCTGATCAGCCGCGTCGAAGCCGTGCGCGCGCAATATGTGGGGCGCCTCGCGGCGCATCGCGAGGGCCTCGTCGCGATCGCACGCCCGGCCGGATGGAGCTTTTCGGCGCACCGCACGGATCGGCCGCCGCACGCCGCCTTGCTCGCCCTCTATATGGCGCTCGCGCGCCTTCCCGGAAGCTGAGCCATGCTGTCGCTCGGCGCCCTCGCCTTCGCCTCGCCCTGGCTGCTCCTCGGGCTCGCGGCGCTGCCGATTGTCTGGTGGCTGCTGCGCGTCACGCCGCCGGTGCCGCGCCGGCAGCGTTTCCCGGCGATCCGTCTCCTTCTCGGTCTCGTCCCGCGCGAGGAAACGCCGGCACGGACCCCGCTTTGGCTGATCCTGCTTCGCATAGCGCTGGCCGCCCTCGTCATCTTCGCGCTTGCCCATCCGCTCCTCAACCCCAGCACGGAGCTAGCGGAAAAGGGACCGCTCGTGCTCGTCGTGGACAATGATTGGGCGGCGGCCCATGATTGGCCGGCACGCCAGCGCATCATGAGGGAGCTTCTCGATCAAGCCGGCCGCCAAGACCGCCGGGTCGTCTTGCTCGACACTGCGCCGCAACCGGGCGAGGAAGCAGCGCCGCCCGCTTCTCTGCAGCGCGCGTCCGACGCGTGGGCGACCGCCGAAACATTGGTTCCCCGCCCCTGGCCCGCCGACCGGATGGCCGCGACAGCGCGGCTCGGCGACCTTTCGAGCGAGGGTGTCGCGAACGTCGTTTGGCTCAGCAACGGCATCGACGAGGGAAACGCCTATGATTTCGCCGCGCGTCTGCAGCGCCTCGGCAGCGTGCGGATCGTGAGCGACCCGCCGGCATCGCTGGCGCGCGTACTGGGACCACCGCGAGAAGAGAGCGGCGATCTCGCCGTTTCCATTCATCGCGCGAACGCGGAAGGGCCGGCGGAGTACGCCGTCCGCGCGAGCGGCGATGACGGCCGGCTGCTCGCACGTGAGTCGATCCGTGTCCTGCCGGGCGAGAAGATCCGCGACCTCCGCCTGCCGATGCCGACCGAGCTGCGTAACCAGGCGGTGCGCATCGAGATCGAGGGCGAAACTTCGGCCGGCGCCGTGCTGCTTCTCGACGATCGGTGGCGGCGGCGGCCGGTCGGCATCGTCGCGGCAAAAGCCGGCGAGGCGGCACAGCCGCTCTTGACCGGGACCTTCTATCTCGAACGCGCGCTCAACCCGTTCAGCGAGGTGCGGCGCGGTTCGGTCGGCGAGCTGCTGCGTCGTGATGTGGCGATGATCGTTCTTGCGGACGCCGCACCGGCGAGCCGAGTCGAATTCGACGCACTCGTCAAATGGATGCAGGCGGGCGGCGTCCTGTTGCGCTTCGCCGGACCCGATCTCGCGGCGGCAAGCAATGACGGCCTGCTTCCGGTGACGCTTCGTCGCGGCGGCCGCACCATCGGCGGCACGCTCTCATGGGAGCAACCGGCACATCTGGCGCCTTTCGCCGCGGAGAGCCCGTACGCCGGGCTTGCCATTCCCGAGGACGTCACCGTGACGCGTCAGGTCCTCGCCGAACCGACGCTCGATCTCGCCGCGAAGACCTGGGCACGTCTCACCGACGGCACGCCGCTCGTTACGGGAGAGCGGCGCGGCCAAGGTTGGCTCGTGCTCGTCCACACGACCGGAAGCCCCGATTGGTCGAATCTGTCGCTCTCCGGCCTTTTCGTCGAAATGCTGCGGCGCACACTCAGCCTCAGCCAGGGCGTCGGCGGCGCGGGCGACGCCCCGCAGGCACCCGTCGAGCTGCTCGACGGCTACGGCCGATTGCAGAAACCGTTTCCTAATATCCATCCAATCGCCGGTCCCGCCCTCGCCAAAGCGATTGTCTCGGCGGCACGGCCGCCGGGGTACTACGGCACGCAGGATTCGCGGCATGCCCTGAACCTCGCCACCGCCGTCCCGGATCTCACGGACATCGACCGCCTGCCCGGCAATGTCACGCGCGATACGTTCGCGCGCGGCGCCGAGACCGACCTTCGCCCGCCGCTTCTGACCGCGGCCCTCATCCTCGCTTTGATCGATCTGCTGATCGCATATGCGTTGCGTGGACTGCTCGGTCGTGGCGTCCGTGCGGCGCGGCGAAGCGCCGCCGCCGCCGTCATTGCCCTCCTCCTCCTTCGCTGCGTCACACCGGCGAGCGCCGCCGCGGGCGACGACTTCGCGCTGCAGGCGACGTCGGAGATCCATCTCGCCTACATCATCACCGGCATCCGCGAGATCGATGATGAAAGCCGCGCCGGAATGGTCGGCCTCGGCAACGTTCTCAATCAACGCACCTCGGTCGAGACCGCCGAGCCCATGGCGATCGACCCGGAGGTCGACGAGCTCATCTTCTTCCCGTTGATCTATTGGCCGGTCGTGCCCGAGCAACCCGCGCTGTCGCCGCAAGCGGTCGAGCGTCTCAACCGCTATCTCGCGACCGGGGGCACAATCTTCTTCGACACGCGCGACCAAGGCGAGGCCGGCACGACGGGCGCATTGTCGGGCGGCGTGAATGATCGGCTGCGACAGCTGGTTGCCGGCCTCAACGTCCCGCCGCTCGCGCCGATCGCGCCCGAGCATGTCCTCACCAAGGCGTTCTATCTGATGCAGGAATTTCCCGGACGGTGGGCGGGTGGTCAGCTTTGGGTCGAGCCGACCGAGGATCACGTCAATGACGGCGTCTCGACCGTCATCATCGGCTCGAACGACTACGCCGGGGCGTGGGCCGTCGACGATCAGGACCACCCGGCCTTTCCCGTCGTGCCGGGCGGCGAGGCGCAGCGCGAGATGGCGTTCCGGTTCGGTGTCAATCTGGTGATGTACTCGCTGACCGGGAACTACAAATCGGATCAAGTCCACGTGCCCGCAATCCTGGAGCGCCTCGGCCAATGATGGGGACCGCTTACACTCTGGCGGCAACGCCGCTCCTGCCATGGTGGGCGCTCGGCATCCTCGGATTTGTCGCGCTTGTCGTCATCTTGCTCGGCCTGTGGTGGCGTGCAAGCGGGCTCATCTGGCGATTTCTCGCCATCGCCGGGCTCTTCGCGACCTTGATCAACCCCGCCCTCGTGCAAGAGCAGCGCGATCCGCAGCACGACGTCGCGGTCGTCGTCGTCGATGATTCGCCGAGCCAGCGGATCGGCGACCGCGCCCGGTATACGCGGGAGGCGCTGACGCAAGTGACCGAGCGCCTCGGCCGCTACAAGGATCTCGATCTGCGCATCGTCCATGCGGGACAGCCCGAAGAAAATGCCGCGCTCGCCGACAACGGCACGCTCCTCTTCGCGGCGCTTGGCCGGGCGCTGAACGACATCCCGCGACGGCGTCTTGCCGGCATCATCATGATCACCGACGGGCAGGTGCACGACGTGCCGCCGGCGGATCAGCTCGCCTTCGATGCGCCGCTTCACGTTCTTCTCTCCGGACAGCCGAACGAGGGCGATCGGCGCCTCGTCATCCAGCAGGCGCCGAGCTTCGGCCTCGTCGGCAAGGAGGTCGAGCTTGCCATCGAGGTCGAGGATCTCGGGACGGCGCCGATTGCAGGCGCACGGACGCGAATCGCCATGCGGAAGGATGGCGGCCAGCCGACGCAGCTCTCGGTTCCGATCGGCGCCAAGCAGACGATCACGGTTCCGATCGATCATGGCGGCCCCAACATCGTCGAGCTCGAGGCCGAGGCGGAATCCCGCGAGCTCACGCTCGACAACAACCGGGCCGCCATCGTCGTCAACGGCGTGCGCGACCGCCTGCGCGTCCTCCTCGTCTCGGGCGAGCCGCATGCGGGCGAGCGGACTTGGCGGAACATTCTCAAATCCGACCCGACGGTCGATCTCGTCCACTTCACGATTCTTCGCCCGCCGGAGAAGCAAGACGGTACGCCAATCCGCGAGCTATCGCTCATCGCGTTTCCGATTCGCGAGCTGTTCGACGTGAAGCTCGACCAGTTCGACCTCATCATCTTCGATCGCTATCATCAGCGCGGCGTCCTGCCGATGGCGTATCTCGACAACGTCGCGCGCTATGTCGAGAAGGGCGGCGCCCTTCTGGTCGCTTCGGGTCCGGATTTCGGCACGGTCTCGAGCCTTTACCGCACCCCGCTCGGCGCCGTTCTGCCGGCCGAGCCGACCGGACGGGTCCTGGAGCAAGGCTTCCGTCCGCGTGTGACGGCGATCGGCGAGCGCCACCCCGTGACCGCCGAATTGCCGGGCGACGCGCCGGACGCCAATCACGATCCGAGCTGGGGCCGTTGGTTCCGCACCATCGAAGCGACCGCACGGCGCGGCGACACGGTGATGAGCGGAGCCGATGGCGAGCCTCTGCTGGTCCTGGGCCGCGTCGGCAAGGGCCGCGTGGCGCAGCTCCTCTCCGATGAGATGTGGCTATGGACGCGGGGCTTCGAGGGCGGCGGGCCGCAAGCCGAGCTCCTGCGCCGCCTCGCCTATTGGCTGATGCAGGAGCCGGACCTCGAGGAGAACGATCTGCGCGCGGCGGTCGAGGGCAATCGTCTCGTCATCACGCGGCAGTCGCTCGAAGCCGACGATCGTCCGGTGCGCGTGACCGGACCCAACGGCGTCATGCAGGAGGTCAAACTGGCGCCGGCGGCGGGCGGGCGCAGCAAGGCGACCTTGCCGGTCACGGAAAGCGGGCTCTACCGCATCACCGACGGTCCGCGCACGACCCTCGCCGCCGCGGGGGCGCTCAACCCGCTGGAGCTGTCCGACGTGCGCGCCACGGCGGAGAAACTGGCCCCGATCGTCAAAGCGACCGGCGGCGGCACGTTCTGGATCGGTCCTGGCCCGCTTCCCGATCTTCGCCGGGTCGCGCCGGACCACGCGGCGGCGGGCCGCAATTGGCTCGGCTTCCGTGCCAATGGCGATTACGTCGTGCGCGGCCTCAGCGAAACGCCGCTTCTTCCGGCGGCGCTCGCCTTCCTTCTCGTTCTTGGGATGCTGTTTGCGGCATGGCGCCGCGAGGGACGCTGAACCATTCGCTCGATCCCAGGGCTGCGCCGCACCCCCGATTTGCGCTATCGTGCGTTGCGCTCACCTCAACCGCGCCGAGGCAATGAGAGATTTCTTGACCCCCCTCCATCCCGATGGATGGAAATTCGTGGCGATCTTCGCCGCCGCGACGCTCCTGCTGTTCCTGCTCGTTCCACCGCTCGGTTGGATCGCGCTGGTCCTCACGTTGTGGTGTGCCTATTTCTTCCGCGATCCCTGGCGCGTCACGCCGCGCCGCGAGGGCTTGATGGTGAGCCCGGCCGACGGAAAGATCGTCTCGGTCGGGCCGGCCGTCCCGCCCGCCGAGCTCGCGATGGGCGCGGCGCCGATGCAGCGCATCAGCGTCTTCCTCAACGTCTTCGACGTCCATGTCAACCGCGCCCCGGTCGGTGGCCGCGTCGGCAAGCTGAGCTATCGCAAGGGAAAATTCGTCAATGCCAGCCTCGACAAGGCGAGCGAGGACAATGAGCGAATGGCGATCCGCCTCGATACCGACGACGGCGAGGCGGTTGCCGTCGTGCAGATCGCCGGGCTGATCGCCCGGCGCATCGTCTGCGCGCTGCGCGAGGGCGAGGGCGTCGTCGCCGGGCAGCGCTTCGGCCTCATCCGCTTCGGCAGCCGCACCGACGTCTACCTGCCGGACGGTTGGATTCCGCTCGTCATCACCGGGCAGCGCGTCATCGGCGGCGAAACGGTGATCGCCGACCGGCGGGCGCAAGAGCCGGCCCGCCAGGGCATCGTGCATTGAGGTGAAGAAGACCATGCTGCGACCATCGCGCGTCCGATTTCCCGAGCGTCGCGTCCGGCGCATGAGCGGCGTTTCGCTGAACCGGATGATCCCCAACATCCTGACGCTCCTCGCGCTCTGCGCCGGGATGACGGCGATCCGCTTCGCGCTCGATGGCAAGTTCGAGTGGTCGGTGGTGGCGATCATCGTCGCCGGGATCTTCGATGGGCTCGACGGCCGCGTCGCCCGGCTTTTGAAGAGCGCCTCGCCGTTCGGCGCGCAGCTCGACTCGCTGTCCGATTCCATCTGCTTCGGCGTCGCTCCGGCGGTGCTGGTTTATCTCTGGACGATGCACGAGCTGTCGAGCTTCGGCTGGGCGCTTGCAGTCTTCTTCGCGATTTGCTGCGCTTTGCGTCTTGCGCGCTTCAATACGCAGCTCAATGTCGATCTGCCGGCATATGCCAGCCACTTCTTCACCGGTGTTCCGGCGCCGGGCGGCGCGGGCCTTGCGTTGCTGCCGCTCATCGCGAGCTTCGCGCTGGGCGACAGTATCTTTCGCAACCCGATCTTCAACGCCGTCTGGATGACTGCGGTTGCGGCGATGATGGTGAGCCGCGTTCCGACGTTTTCGCTCAAGGGATTTCACGTGCCCCATCACTATGCTGTGCCGGTCATGCTGGCGATCGGGCTCATCTTCGCCTTCCTGACGACGGCCCCGTGGCCGACATTGTCCGTCATCGGCGTTGCTTACATTGCCTCGATGCCCTTCACGATCCGCTCATACAACCGCTTGCGCCGTGCCGCCGAAGCGACTCAACCCGCGGCGTCTTCCGGCACCGGCTCGGTCGTCACTTTGCCCGAGCCACCGGACGGCGGTCACAACGGCCACTGAGCCGGTGCTCGGATCGACCGGAAATGACCACCGCGGAACCGTTCTGCCAAATCTGCCAATCGGCGCAGCACCAGGAGGCGTACGCGCAGATCGCCGGTCACGATTTGCGGCGCTGCGCGGAATGCGGCTTCGTCTATCTCCACCCGCTGCCGAGCGCCGAAACGCGCGATGCGCTCTACCGCGACCCCTATCAGGGCGCCACGACCGGTTACTTCCAAAAGATCGATAAGAAGACACGGCGCTCGCGCGGCAGGGCGAGGCAGCTCGCGGCGTGGGCGAAGCCGGGCGGGCGCTTCCTCGATGTCGGCTGCTCGGGCGGCTTCATGGTCGAGGCGATGCGCGATCGCGGGTTCGAGGCGCACGGCCTCGATCTCGACGCAGAGGGTATCTCGTGGGCGCGCCAACATTTTCCGCTGTCGCACTTTCACAACGAGCCGGTCGAGAGCTTCGCCCGATCCGGTCTTCGATTCGATGCGATCTACTCCTCGGAGGTGATCGAGCACGTCGCCGACGTCAATTCCTTCATCGCCGCCATCGCGCATCTTCTCGCCCCCAACGGCATCCTCTATTTGACGACGCCGGACATCACCCATTGGCGCCGGCCGCGCGACCTCTCGCGCTGGGACGCCTTCTCGCCACCCTCCCACTGCCTCTATTTCAATCCGCGCAATCTCCCGCGGCTGTTGAAGCGTCACGGGCTTTCCCTGCGGCGCCGCCGCCTCAGCTTCAAGCCAGGCATCAAAATGATCTTCGTCAAGGACGCGCCGGCAACCGGGAGCGCGAGACATGGGTAACGTCGAGAGCCTGAAGCGTCGGGTCAAAGTCTGCATGTTCGATCAGTACGGAACCGTCGTCGACATGCAGTCGGGACTGACCGAGGTCGCAACGCCCTTTCTCGAGAAAAAAGGCTGGCCCGGCAACCCGAGCTCGTTCGTCACGTGGTGGCGCCGGACCCATTTCGAGAATTCGATGATCGACGCCTTGCTGCACAAGGAGCACACCTCCTACCGCGAGATCGGCCATCGATCCGTCGCTTTCGTCCTCGAGCGCGCCGGCATCGCGCACACGATGGACGAGGTGCGCACCCTCGTCGCGCAGATCGAGAAGCTGCGACCCTTTCCCGAGGTGCCCGATGCGCTCGCGCGGTTGCGGACGCGTTACAAGCTGGTCGTGCTGTCGAACGGCGATCCCGACATGCTCGAAACCGCCAAGAAATATCACGGAATCCCGTTCGACCGGGTGATCTCGGTGGCGGAGGCCAAGTCCTTCAAGCCGCATGTGGCGACCTACATGAAGGCCGCAGAACTTCTCGACCTGCGCCTGGACGAGGTGCTGTTCGTGGCGAATCACGCCTTCGACTGCATCGGCGCCAAATCCGCCGGAATGCGCACGGCGTTCATCGATCGGCGGCGGCGCCCGTTCGGCATGACGCCGCACCAGCCCGACATCCTCGTGCGCACGATGACCGAGCTCGCGGATGTGATGGCCTGAGACGGCGCCCCACCGGGCTGAAGCAGCGGCTCAAGGTGGAGCGTTCCCACTTCTGCGCTTGACCTCGACTACCTCCCCCTCTCCGCGCGCAGGAGCCGCTCCACCGCGTCGGCGACCGGCTGGACCGGAATACTCGCCATCACCGGTTCGCCGAAGGATTTCGCGTCGATCACCTCGAGGCGCCGCGTGGCCGGGGCGGATTTCTCGGCCCGGGTCGGGCCGAACAGCGACACGATCGGACAACCCGCGGCGCCGAGGAGATGCGCCGTTCCGCTGTCATTGGCAACGGCGACGGAGAGGTTCCGCGCCACCGCGATGGTGAGGAGCGGCGAGAGCTCTGCGCCATTGCCGTTCGCGTCTTCTTGCAGCGGAAAGAGCGCTTGCGGCACCGCCGCCCGCAGCTCGCCCAGCCATTCGACTTCGGCAGGACCCAGCAGGAAAACCGGTCGCCGCCCGGCCGCCGCCTGCGCGCGGGCGAGAGCGATGAAGCGCTCCAGCGGCCAGCGCTTCGTCGCGCCGCCGATCGGGTGGCCGGCGCCTGGTGCGAGGCCGACATAGCACGGGCCGGGCGGCAGGAGGAGGGCCGCGCGATCGACCCATTCCGGCGGCAACGTCACGTCGAAAACCGGCTCCACCCTCTCCCCCCGCGCCAGCTCGAGCAGCGCCATGAGCTGGCCGAGCACGGAAGGGGGCTTGGCCCGGCGAGTGCGCGGCCGCCGCGTCGAGAAGAGATACCGGGCGGCGCCTGAGATGAAGCAGCGTGTCCGGATGCGGCGGAGGATGAGGGTAGTGAGGACGCGCCGCTGCGTGTCGATCACGAGGTCGAAGCGGCGCCCCGGCAGCGGGTTGCGCAAAAGCTCGCTCGCGGCGGAGCCGATTCCGGCATCCTCGATGATCTCATCGAGGCAATCGCCGACGAGCGGCGCCAGGACGCTGGAATAGACGGTCTTGCCCTTGCCGGCGAGCCAAGTGACATGAGCCTCTGGCCAAGCACGTCGCAGCGCGTGCACGAAGGGCAGTTTCATCACCCCGTCGCCGAGCAGCTCCAGACCGGAATAGACAAGAATATCCATGACGTGAGGGCAGCTTATCGGCTGATCGAGGGCGCGGCGCAAGACCGGCCCCGTGTGCACATCACGCCTCGATGATGCGCCGGTAATAGCTGTCGATGTGGGAGGCCCGGCGCATCATACCGCATCCGGCGGCTCAAGGGCTGTGCGGATCGACCGGACCGAGGAGAATCTCGGCTTCGACGCTGACCCGCACCGTGGCATCTCCCGCCTCGCCGACCGGAGGCGGCACGACGCTCGTGCTGGCGAGGGACTTTTCGAAAACAATCTGCGGGCGCGGTTGCTGACCATCGACATTGCCGACGCGAACATCGCGCAGGCGATCGACCGTCATCTGCAAATCGCCTGCGATCCGTTCGGCGCGTTGGCGCAGACGCGCCAATGCCTCGGTCGTCAGCTCGTCCTCGACGCCGCGCGCAGTTTCGGGAGCAAGCTCGAAGCTGAGCCCGGACATGGCAAGACCCGCATTCTGCAGGCTTCCGGCAAGGCCGAGAACCGCGCCGAAATCGTCGCCCGAGAGGCTGAGCCCTTGGCTCCCGTGCCAGCGCGAGGCGAGGCTGGTCTGGCGCTCCTCATAGACAGAGTACCCACCGGTCTCGAGCTTGATGCCCTGGACCGCGCGCGCCTGATCGAGCGCTGCCGTCATCCGCTTGTTGATTTCAGCCTGCACCTGCCGTGCATCGCTGCCGACCGATTCGACACGCAGTTGCGCGCGGATGCGATCGCGGCGAACCATGCGCTCGGCCGATTGGACAAGGTGCAGCTTCGTCACACCGGCATCGCTCTCATCGTCGGCGGCAAGGCAGGATGTGGTTGCAGGCATGACGAGCATGCCGGCGAGCGCGAGGAGGAGAGTGGCGCGAGGCAGAGCGAAGAGGCAGTTCAGAGGAGGATGCGACATGGCCCTTCCCATCATGAACGCGGCGCTACATCGTGGATGAGGAGGAGATTAAACCCTCCGCGGGGCCGGCCTCAAGGAAGAGGCCATTTCCTGCCCCCTTCACAAAAGCGTCGTCGACCTGTCATAGCTTTCGACCTGCTCGTGCGAAACCATCGACCGATCGGAACCGGAGATGATCAAGTCAACCGCGCTTTCTCTCGCAATCCTCGCCCTCGCTTCATCGGCGCAGGCGGCCTCCGGCAAGCTCGTCCTCTACACGTCTCAGCCCGACAAAATCGCGGCCGAGACCGCCGCCGGCTTCGCCAAGAAAGAGCCGGGCGTCACGCTCGAGATCTTCCGCTCCGGCACGACCGAGGTAATGAACAAGCTTCAAGCGGAGCTGATCGCCGGCGATCCCAGGCCCGATGTTCTCTTCATCGCCGACGCCCTGACGATGGAGCAGCTGAAGGCGGACGACCGGTTGCTCGCCTATCGCGAGGCGGATGTGTCGGCGCTGCCGAGCGCGGCTTACGACAAGGATTTCACCTATTTCGGCTCGAAGCTCATCACCACCGGAATCATGTACAACAACGCGGC
>JBGPOZ010000127.1:0-13634 GCA_041488295.1 Allostellaceae bacterium | reverse complement strand
GCGTGCTTGGGGGGGTCTCCGCGCCGGGGGGTGGGGTGGTGCGGGCCCAGCTTCCGCTTCAGGTACCGTGCCGACGGAAACTCCCCCTCACCCTACCCTCTCCCCAGGGCGAGAGGAATTATCCGACCGCGCGCCGCGGCGGCCGCAGATGCTCCAAGCCCTTGAACTCGACGAATCGCGTCATCAGCGACCAGAGATGGTCGCCGTAGAGGAAGGGCGCGAAAGGCTCGGCGCCGGACAGCGGCAGCGGCGCGATCTCGGCGTCGACGCGCGGCTCATAGAAGAACGGGATCGAGAAGCGCTCGCGACCGGCACCGAGGACGCGGTGCTCCGTCGCCTTGATGGCGCCGTCCGCCCAGCGCTCCAGCACCTTGCCGAAATTGACGGCGAGCGTGCCCTCGAGCGGCGGGACGTCGCCCCAGCTTCCGTCCGGAAGCCGCGCCTGCAGCCCCTCGACCCCGTCCTGCGCGAGGAGCGTCACGAAACCGGAATCGACATGCGCCCTTCCCGTCACGTAGCGCCGCGCGCTGCGATGCATCGTCCAGATCTCGTCGGCTTCGGCGCCGGCGAAAGACGCGTCCGAGCGCACCGGGTAGCGGATGAGGCGCAGGGTCGAGATGCCGCCCGCGAAGGCCGCATCGAAGCACCGCTCGTCGAGGCCGAGACCGCGCGCGAGCGATTGCATGAGCGCCGCCGCAACCCGCTCCATCGCGCGATAGTAACCAGCGGCGGTCTCGCGCCAACCCGGAAGAAGCGCATCGGACGGCAGCGGCGTCGCTTCGCAGAGCGGATCCCCCGCCTCCACCGCCGCCGCGCCATGCACAAGGTCCGGCCCCATATCGATGCCTTCCTTGTAGGTTGCAACGCCATCCTGGCGCGGGAACCAGCCGCGATAGATATTCGTGTTGGCGGGCGCGAATTTCTGCCGCCAGAGCTTGCGCGTCTCGGCTTCCGGCAACGCGAAGATGCGGAGGAGATCCCGCCGCATCGCCGGCGTCAGCGCCGCGTCCTTCGGGAGCTCGGTCACGATCATGAACCCGGCCTCGGTCGCGGCGCGCCGCAACGCGCGATCCGCAGTGTCGCGCGAGGCGGAAGGCGGGCCGAAGAGCGCAGCGATGTCGATGATGGGGATCATGGCTTGAATGCTAGAGGGCGGAACGGAGGCGAGTCCAGCGCTCGCGCCTCGCTAAACCACCATCGTGCACCCAAACACCCCCACCCCAACCCTCCCCCGCAAGGGGGGAGGGAGCAGCCATTGCCGGTGCATCGTCCTTCCCTCCCCCCTTGCGGGCGAGGGTCAGGGTGGGGGGGATGGCGGGGCACGCCACGCCGGTGCCCGCTGCCGCACCCGTTCGAGCCGTCGTTCCGTTTCCGCGTCGGCCTCGGGCACCGCATGTCCCTGCGGCTGCGGCGGCGATGCGCGCCAGCCGAAGGCGGTGAGGACAGCGGGGGTTTCGTAATATTCGACAAGGAGCGCTGTCACGAGGAGGCGGAAGGATTCGGGGTCGCCGCGCTCGACCGTGCGCAGGATGGCGACGCGTTCGGCTTCGGTGGCGCCAGCGAAAGTCGCGGCGCTGCCCGCGGCGGTGGCGATGGCGTCGAGAACGGCGCGCGCCGTCTCGGCGTGGCGCGCGAGGTCGATCCCGGCTTCGGTGCCGCTCGGCACGGGCGCCCGCCCCTGCTCCACGGCCGTGCCCGGCAGCAGCGTATCGAGGACGACGCGGAGAAATTCCGGGCTCATGCGACCTCCAGCGCCAGCGCGTCGGCGAGCTTCAGCGCGAGGGCGCCGATCGTCGAGCCGGGGTTGACGGCGCCCACCGTCGGAAAGAGGCTGCCATCGGCGATGATAAGATTGGGCGCGGCGTGGCAGCGGCCATTGCCGTCGGTGACGGAGCGCTGCGGGTCGCTCCCCATCCGCGCCGTCCCGAGCAGATGCCAGCCGGTCGCCGGCGCCAAGGGCAGGCGGACGATGCGCTTCGCGCCGGCGGCGCGCAACAGCTCCTCGCCGCGATCCAAGCCGAAATCGAGGGCGCGGCGCGATTCCGCGGCGAGCCGGTAGTGAAGCTTGACGCCGGGGAGCCCGTCGGCCTCGATCCGATCCGTAAGCGTCACACGATTCTCCGGCTCGGGCGGATCCTCGGCGAGGACGAGCACGGCGATCGAGTGGCGGAACTCCTCGGCGAGAAGGCGCTGCGCCTCGCGGCCCCAGAGCGGGTCGAGGCGGAGCGCTTGGAGCAGGAGCGCGTTCTCGCGCGTCACCTGAATATGGACGCCGCGCTTGAAGCTGCGCCCAGGATCGGTCTCATAGAATTCATGGGAATAGAGGGCGCAGCCGACCGGCCCCACCGGCCCGTCGAGCTCTTCGTCGAACATCCCGCGCAGATACGCCGCGGGATGGAACATGAGATTGCGGCCGAGCGCCGGGCTGTCGAGATCAGAGGCGAGGAGGAGCCGCGCCGTGCCGACGCCGTTGCCGGCGACGACGACGAAGGACGCGGGTTGGAGATGCTCGCTGCCGTAGGCGTCCCGATAGACGACGCCCGTCGCACGGCCCGCCTCGATGAGGACGCGCTGGACAATGGCATGCGTGCGGAGAACGACGCCGCTCTTGATCGCCTTCGGCCAATATGTGGCGTCGACCGATGATTTCGCGTGGGTCGCGCAGCCGATGAGGCAGGGACCGCAATGATTGCAGGCGGCGCGTCCGTCATAAGGGGCGGAGTTGATAGCGGCATCGACCGGCCACCAATGCCAGCCGAGACGGTCGAAGCCGCGTGCCGCGACCATGCCGAGGCGGCCCAGCGGCAAAGGCGGCATGGCGCGCGCTGGCTTCGGCGGGTAAGCGGGATCGCCGGCAAGGCCGCTGACGCCGATCTCGACATCGTTCCGGTCGTAATAGGGCTCGATATCGAAATAGTCGAACGGCCAATCATCGCCGACGCCGTCCAATGTCCGCGTGCGGAAATCGGAAGGATGGAGCCTTGGGAAATGCGCTGCCCAATTCACCGTCGAGCCGCCGACCCCGCTCCACATCAGCGGCTTGAAGGCGGAGTCCGTGTCGTCGATCGGATAGTCGGCGGAATGCGAGGGACGGGCGGATTTGCGGCGCAGATTGGGCGAGGTCGCCCATTCCTCGAGGACCGCGCGCTGCCAGCCCGCATTCCGCGCCGGCATCGCCGCGCGATCGACCCAGCCGCCGCGCTCGAGGCAGAGGATGCGCAAGCCGGGCGCGCGCTCGGCGAGGCGCTTCGCGAAGGCGGCGCCACCGAACCCCGCGCCGACGATGACGACATCGACGGGCTCGCATCTCATCGTCCTTGCCACGATCACCGGCCCTCCATCGCAGCCACGGCATTGGATAGCGCAAGAGAGTGGGCGCGGTCGATAGCGCAAGGCGATCGGCCAGCGCGAGCGCTCGACGGGGACGGCCGCTTCCCGATTTTCCTCTCCCCAGCGGGGAGAGGATCAAGGTGAGGGGGAAGTGCCGCAGCTCAAGCGCCAACCCGAAATCCACCGCGCTTGCGGCGACTCCCCCTCACCCTCCCTCTCCCCGAGGGGAGAGGAGATCGGGAAGGCGCCTTGTGATCTGCCCGCGGTAGAGCGTCTCGCGAGGGTCTGGACGGGCTCTTGCCGCGGCATCACACTGCGCGTCGCCGCCCCGCAATGAGGAGCACCACGAGATGATCCACGTTCTCGCCATCATCACCGCCAAGCCCGGCATGCGCGAGCAGATCCTGACGGCGTTCCGCGCCAACATGCAAGCCGTTCATGCCGAGAAGGGTTGCATCGAATACGGGCCCGCGGTCGACGCCGAGGGGATGGGCGCCATCCAGACCAAGCTCGGCCCCGACACCTTCGTCGTCATCGAGAAGTGGGAGAGCATCGACGCGCTGAAGGCTCATGCCGCGGCGCCGCACATGGCGGCTTATGGAGCAAAGACGCGCGAGCTCATCACGAGCCGGGTGATCCACGTCTTGTCGCCGAGTTGAGGGGCGCGCGGTTCGGCGATGCCCTCTCACACCTTCTCGAAATCGATGCGCTCGTTGACCGGGAGGCCCTGAAAGAAGCGGCGGAGACAATCGAGGGCGAGTTCGACGGCGCCGAGGCGGACCCATTCGCGGCCGCCGAGGATGCGCGAGCGCCGTGAGACGATCGTGTCCTCGCTGGCGATTGCAAGGCAGATCGTCGCGCCGAAATCGATCCGGTCAGCACCCTCGTCGAGATCGACGAGAACGGCGAGCGCGTGGCTGGCGCCGGTCCGGCTTCGAACTGCCCGCGCCGCCTGCTCGGCCGTCTCGGGGCTGATTTCGCCGATCGACGCCGCGCCGGAAAGGCCGATGGAAGCGTTCAGTTCGGCAAGGGTGCGGGCGACGACGCCGCGGCGGAAGACCGTCTCGGCGCCGGGAAGAGGCGCGATCCGCGCGGCGATCTGGCCGCCGGTGAAGGTCTCGACGAGCGCGAGCGAAGCGCGGCGGTCGCCAAGCGCCGCGAGGATGACGCCCTCCAACGTCGCATCATCCTCGGCGAGGATGAAATTGCCGAGGCGCCTCCGCACCTCCGCCGTGACGATTTCGAGCATCGTCTCGATCTCCGCCCGATCGGCGCCGCGCAGGGTGAGCTTGGTCTCGAGCTGCGGGTAATGCGCGCGGAAGCCGAGCTTGACGCCCCCGCCCGGCACCAGCTCTTCGAGGCCGGCGAGGAGCGCATCTGCATGCGATTCGCCGATCCCGTAGGAATGAAAGCGCTTGAGGTGAATGACCGTCGCGGTGCCGCTGCGGCGCAGGAGGCGCGGGATGATCTCGTCCTCGAGCATGCGCTTCAATTCGCGCGGCACGCCGGGCGTGAAGAAAAAGCGCGCCTTGCCGATGTCGAGCGCGAAGCCGCAGGCGGTGCCGACCGGGTTGTCGATCAGCTCGGCTTTCGCCGGCAGCATCGCCTGCTTGCGGTTGTTGGGCGGCATCACACGGCTGCGGCGGCGAAAGAACTCTTCCATTCGCTCCAGCCACGCCTCGTTGAGGACG
Organism: Allostellaceae bacterium; assembly: GCA_041488295.1. Lineage (GTDB taxonomy): Bacteria > Pseudomonadota > Alphaproteobacteria > ATCC43930 > CGMCC-115725 > URHD0088. The sequence continues at coordinate 8,613 of JBGPOZ010000127.1, read as the reverse complement.
AGCTCGACGCCGGCGGCGCGCGCCGCGATCTCCTGCGAGAGATCGTCGATCGTGGGGCCGAGGCCGCCATTGACGATGACTGCGTCGGCGCGCTCCGCCGCGAGGCCGAAGGCGCGCAGCAGGCTCTCGCGGTCGTCGCCGACGGTGGTTCCCCAGAACACCTGAAGCCCGAAATCCTCGAGCTTCTGGCTCATATAGCTGAAATTCGTGTTGACGATCTTGCCGGTGAGGACCTCATCGCCCGTGCAGATGATCTCGATCCGCATCGCTCAGATGAGGCCCGCGCGGTGCGCGACAAGCTCGCCGATCGCCGCTTCCCAGGCATCGCAGGTGTGCCGAATATCCTCTTCGGTGTGGGCGAGCGACACGTAATATTTCGATTCGCCCTTGAGGATGCCGCGCTGGCGCAGCAGCTTGTTGAATTGCCGCTGCAGCCCGGCATCGCCCCGCATGGTGCCGCGATAATCGTGGATCTCGCCATCGGCAAAGACGACGTCGAAGAGCGGCGGCTCGCCGATCACCTGCGCCGGGAGCCCGGAGCGCTTCAAGAGCCTGGTGAACTCCTCCATCAGGGTGCGCCCGGTGGCAAAGATCCGCTCATAGGCGCCGGGGCGTTTCAGGATCTCCAATGTCGCAAGCCCCGCCGCCGCCGCGACCGGATTGCCGGAGAGCGTGCCGATCTGCATGAGGAAGCCGTCCTCGCCCACTGAGGCCTTGTCGAAATGCGCCATGATGTCGGCGCGCCCGGCGATCGCCGCCAGCGGGAAGCCGCCGCCGATCACCTTGCCGAGGGTGCAGAGATCGGGCTCGACGCCGTAATATTCCTGCGCGCCGCCATAGGCCAAGCGGAAGCCGGTCACGACCTCGTCGAAAATGAGCGGGATGCCGTTGTCGGCGGTGATCTTCCGCAGCGCCTCCAAAAAGCCCGGCGCCGGCGGGATGAGGCGCTGCATCGGCTCGACGATGACGCCGGCCAGCGTCTCGCGATGCTCGCGCACGAGGCTCGCCACCGTCTCGGCGTCGTTGAAGGGCGCGATCAGCACCTCCTCGCGCACGCTCTGCGGGATGCCCGCCGAATCGGGAACGCCTTGCGGGAAATTGCCGGGGCGCGTCGGCGCGAGGCTCATCAGGGCATAATCGCTCATGCCGTGATAGCCGCCCTCGAATTTGAGGATCTTGTCGCGCTTGCGGAAGGCCCGCGCGGCGCGCATGGCGTAGAGATCGGCCTCGGTGCCGCTCGAGACGAAGCGCACCTTCTCGGCGCATGGCACCGCCTCGACGATCGCCGCGGCGAGCTCGATGCCGTGCCGGTTGTTGGCGAAGAAGGTCGTCCCCTTCGCGATCTGCGCCTGGGCCGCCGCGGTCACCTCGGGATGGGCGTGCCCCACCAGCATCGGGCCCGAGCCGAGGAGGAAGTCGACATACTCCTTGCCCCCTTCATCCCAGACGCGCCCGCCGCGGCCTTCGCGGATCACCACTTCCGGCGCGAAATTGCCGAAGGTGCCGCCGGGCAGGACACGCCGCGCCGTCTCGACGATCCCGCGCTCGATGTCGCTCTCTGTCTCCAGGCTCATGCATCACCCGCTGCGTTGCTCGACGACGCATTCTAGCGGAGGCGCAAGGCGTCTGTCGCCGCCGATGCGAGGAGCGGCCAGGGCGATCGGGTGAAAGCGCCATCTGAACAAGAATCACCACGGAGCCACGGAGGGCACGGAGAAACGTAGGCTCTTTCAGCCGCCTTGCGGTCCAATTCCCACTTCTCCGTGCCCTCCGTGACTCCGTGGTGGACCTTATCTTGCTTCACCCGATTGCCCTGGAGGAGCGGCTCCTCGCTGCCGTCATGCGCGCACCGAGCGAAACGACAGCTCGGACGAAGAAGCGCCGCATTGAAAAAAATCCACCGTGACGCTCTTTCCGCTGCTGTGTTTCGCCGACAATTCGTCTACACCTCGTTGTGCAGCCACGAACCGGCGGCTGCGATCTGGGAGGGTTTCATGTCTCTATCGGTGTTTCGCTGCGGCGCTCTTGCGCTGGGCGGCATGCTCGCATCCGTGCTTGCGGGACCGGCGAGCGCACAGCTCATCAACGAGAAGAGCCTGTCGGCGGCCATGGTCGTCACGATGGCGCAGACCGCGCTGGAGACCTGCAAGGCGAGCGGCTACCGCGTCTCGATCACGGTTCTGGGCCATGCCGGCGAAGTGCTCATCCAGCTGCGCGGCGATGGCGCCTCGCCGCACACTATGGAAAACAGCCAGCGCAAGGCCTACACCTCGCGGACGTTCCGCGTGCCGTCGGCGGAGTGGGCGGAGAACCTCGCCAAAAACCCGCTGCGGCCGTCGCAGTTCCTCACCGGCGTCATCGCCCTCGCCGGCGGGCTGCCGATCAAGGTCGGCGACGAGGTGATCGGCGCCATCGGCGTCTCCGGCGCGCCGGGCGGCGAGAAGGACGAGGTTTGCGCCAAGGCTGCGATCGACAAGGTGGCGGACCAACTGAAGTGAGGTGGATTCGCTGCGCTTGCAATGACGACGCAAACAGTCCACTCCGACTACTCCGACCCTATTTCCACTCCGACCCTCATAAGCTAGAGCAACTTTGCGGAACGCGCAGAGGAGGATCCGATGAGGCAGGTCTACGGTTTCACCAAGCAAGCAATGACGGCCGCGGCCTTTGCCGCGGCGATCGTCGTCTTCGCAAGCCAGCCGATCCGCGCCCAGACGATCATCGAGGAATGGGCTTCGGTCCAAGCGCCGGCGGCGCCCGCCTTGAAGGCGGTAAAGGTCGAGCCGAAGACGACGGCTCTTCTGATGTTGGATTTGGTCAAGCAGACTTGCAATGCCGAGCGGCGACCACGCTGCATTGCATCCCTGCCGAAAGTCGCAAAGCTTCTGGCGGACGCCCGCGCTCACGACATGACCGTCGTCTATAGCTTGATCAAATCCGCGAAACTTGAAGACGTGCTGAATGAGGTCGCGCCGAAAGGAGGCGAGCCGTCGGTTGCCGGCTTTGCCGATAAGTTTATCGATACCGACCTGGAGAAAATACTGAAAGACAAGGGCATCACGACCGTGATTATCGTCGGGACCGCGGCGCATGGTGCGGTGCTCTACACCGGCAGCGCTGCCGCGATGAGGGGTTTCGAGGTCATCGTTCCGGTCGAAGGACTATCGGCGGAAAGTACTTATGCCGAGCAAGCCACCGCGTGGTTGTTGGCCAACGCTCCGACCATCTCCGCAAAAGTATCGCTCACGAAGATGGACATGATCGGCTATTGAGGTCGTTCCCACGCTGCATTCCAATGCGGCGTCTCCGACGCTTCGTCGTTTTGCCGTCATACCCGCGAAGGCGGCACCCGGGGCCACCGCTCTGGATTCCGGCTCTACGCTTCGCTCCGGCCGGAACGACGATACACTTTCCATGGGGTGAGTCGGGACGCAATCCCTTGACGTGATGAGCGAGAGAATATAATATCATTCCCGGACATGATATGAAAGAACCGTCCGAATATGGGCTTGAGTTCCTGCTGGCCTTCGATGGGCGCATCCATCATCTCGAAGAGGGTTATTGGATCAAGTTCGAGATCAAGCGCGTCAAGGCTGCCAAGGAGCGCCCGCACGGACTGTCCTATTCGTTCACGCTGCACGCGCCGGATGGCACGCGGCTGGTCGGCTTCGATAACGCCCACAGTGTTCCGGCGGCCGGATCGCGGTTCAGACGGCCGCCGGATACGAACGATCATTGGCACCGGACCGAGAGCGACCCGGGGCGACCCTATCGGTTCAAGGATGCCGAGACCTTGATCGACGATTTTTTCGACGAGGTAGAGCGGGTGTTAGGCGAGCGCGGGATTGGCACGACGGTTGTCGAAGTGGAAGAGATACGGAGGTCGAAATGACCAAGTACAAGGTTCAGACTCTACGATCTCTGCGCGACGAGATGAAGGCCGTGGCGCGAGGCGAGCGGCCGGCACCGGCCGATGCGGCGAAGCCGAGCTTCAATTCGGTCGATGCCGTCGTGCGGCTATTGACGCCGGAGAACCGCGCGCTTCTCGCCATCATCCGAGACCGCAAACCGCAATCGGTTGCCGAGCTCGTGCAGCTGAGCGGGCGGGCGCAGCCGAACCTCACGCGCACATTGGCGAAGATGGAGGCGGCCGGCTTCATCACGATGAAAGCGGTCGGTCGCCGCCGCAAGGCGCCGAGCGTCACCGTCAAAAGAATCGTGGTCGAGATCGATCCCTACTCGAACCGTGACCGCCTCAGTGTCGCGTAGGCGCGCTCTGTACCACTCCGACTCCATTTTCACTTCTGGGCAAGGGTTCCGGTTAGCCGCCCTCGAGGAGATCGGCGGCAGGCAACACCCGTATGGATCGATTGGTGATGAGATTGCTCCAGACCCAATGATGGTGGCGGATCACGGCCGAGGCGGCGAGATGCGGCCGGTCGTTCAAGGTGTGTCCGTCACCGACGACAACGACATGATGATTGTTCGAGACCGCTGACCTGACGGTCGCATCGACGCAGAAATCGGTGGCCCATCCGGCGATCAGGATCCGATCCGGCGCGAGTTCCGCCAAAACCGCCTCCAAGTCGGTTCCGGCAAATGGATCGTTCAACGTCTTGCGAACGACGAGGTCCCTCTCGTTGCGATCCAGCTCGGGCAGGAACGACCATCCGGGCGTGTTCGGTTCAAAGTCGTCACCCGCACTGCCGCAATGTCGTATCCAGAGCACCCGGCCGGAGCGCTTGCGCACGATTGCCGTCAATCGGTTGATCCGGTCAACGACGCCCGGCAAGTCGTGCTTGGGTTCTCCGTTCAGGAGGCCGACCTGCATGTCGACGACGATCATCGCGTCCATGACGATTCCTCCTGGCACGGCGCGGCGATCGATTCGGCAATCGAGTATCGGTGACGGTGCACGTTACCGACATCGCCCGGCGCACATCGAGTGTACTGTCATCCATGGAGTGACCCTGCGTCGCAAGGACGATCCGACGTTTCCGGGCGCTTGGTCGGGTGCAGCCATGAGAGGCTTGTTGTCGCGATCGAACGCTCTGCGAACCCTGACCGCCGCAGTGTTGCACGAGAAATGCAGCCCTGAAATCCGCTCCGACCCCGATTCCTCCGATGATGAGCGTCTAACGCGCAGTGATGAGTTAGGGCCAAGGGCAGCACGCCACACAGTAGACACCGTCGCAGTTCCAAGGGGGACGTGCCTTCTCACCAGAGTTTTCATCGCCCTGCCGCTCGGGCGATGGATTAACTGATTGCAGAACCATAAGGGCCCGCTTGCACCGCGCCGCTTGAAGCGGGATGAGTCGAAGCATGCGCATTGCGCCAAAGCGCCGCGTGATTCGTAACGCAATGTCAGAACACGAGCCGCGGCCATAGGCCACGCCGTACGCGCAGCCGAACCCCTTGTACGGGGAAATGAACTGCTGATATCCGCTCAATCCCGCCAGTGCGAACCGATTGAGCGTGACGCCAGATTTCAAGTCGGCCTTTGGTACACGCGAAATCAGCCGGCTCAGGTCTGTAGCACCGTAGCTAACGTTCGTGCCGCCCCCCATTGTGCCGCCCTCAGAAAGTCGACGACGTTTACTTATCCGATTAATTGAAAGTTTGTCACGTCCGGAGGATCTTGCGCAACTCTGGCGTGCCCTTTCGCCCCTGTTGGACTGCCCACCGTTGGCAGCGGGTGACGCGAACCGCCTCAACCGCCTTTTTGGCCCAAAATGATAAGGTGCCCTCGTGGCGTTCCCGAAATGCGGGGCGCAGCCACTCCGCTAAAGCGGTGCCCCCGAAGACCATGCGGCGGCAAAATCGGCAACGATCTTGTTCCGCGCCGCATCGTCCGATACCCGCGAGATTGTGAACGCGGACTTGCCGGCATGGTTGATTGAAGCGCCGAGGCTCCACACTTCCGCTCCGTCGATGATCAAGTATCGATCGTGGAATGCCGCGGTCTTCCTCATATCCAGCTTGCGTCCCGACGCCTGATATCCCCCGGTGATCGTCTTGAGCACGGCCTTTGGTTTTGATCCGGCGAGAACCTGAACCACCACCGAAGGGTCGAGGGATTCGACAAAAGGGAATATGGTTTCGTCGGCGTACGGGTCGACGATCCCAAGATCAGATTTGGCTCGGCTCATAAGGTCAAAAATCAACCGCCTAGCTCGGCCGTGGTCACCGGCCACGACATGGTACTGGTGCTTTTCGGCACCCGCCTGCCGCAATGGCTCTGGCCCGAATTGATCGGCGACCGCTCGCAATATCGCGAGGCGTTTAGCGAGATAGCCTTGATCCTTGGGCGCCACGTAGCCACTCGGGGTCGATGTGATCCAAAACGGCTCCGCCTTGCTTAGGCGCTCGAACGTTCGGTACGCAGCGCTATCCACCGGCAGCGTCGCATATAGCCGGCGCTTCATTTCTACGTCGAGTTGAAGTGCTTCCTTGGTTCGCAGCAATGAACGTCCCGTTTGCTCGATCGCTTCTTCGAACATTTCGATGAGCTGCTCAACCGCTCGGATCGCGTCCTCGTCGGACATGGCTTTCGACCCCGCTTTCTGTTTTCGGGATGAACCCTAGCACCGCTGGGGAACGCATAGCGAACTGATAGGGTGATTCATGTGCCGAGCGTGTGACATGGACAGGCCGATACAGGCTGATACGGAACCGGAAAGCTTTGATTCCATTGGCATTTGCTGGAATGGCACATAGTCGCGGGAAAGCGCCCCTTTGGCACATGAAAAAGCCAGCTAAGCGATTGGCCTAGGGGGCTTAATTCTTGGTTGCGGAGATAGGATTTGAAGCTATGACCTTCAGGTTATGAGCCTGCAGGTCTTCGAAATTTCGAAGGCAGGCGAAAGCAAGAGCTTCCCACCTGCGCTCACCCCGGATTGCGCACAAGACCCCTGCAATTGCGATCGCACCGCGCGATAGCTCTTGCCAAATATCCTTTCCGGATATATCATGACCTCCATTCATTTCTGATTTGGAGGCGATCATGACCGCAGACACCGACACCACCCGCGACGGCGGCGGGCGGTTCATTCCAGGACAGTCCGGGAACACGGCGGGTCGGCCGCGGGGGGCGCGGAACCGGGCGACGTTGCTCGCTGAGGCACTGCAGGAGGGCGAGGATGCGCGGATTTTGCGCGTCATCGTCGAGCGGGCGCTCGGCGGCGATGCGGTGGCGGCGCGGTTTTGCGCCGACCGGCTCGTCGCGAAGCCGAAGGGACGGGCGATTTCGCTGGCTCTTCCCGAGGGCGCCACGGCGGCCGATGTCATGCCGCTCTTCGAGGCGACCCTCACGGCGATGGCGACGGGCGAGATCACGCCCGAGGAAGCGGGCGCCGTGACGCATGTGCTCGAAGGGAGGAAGCGCGCGCTCGAGCTCGTGCGGCTCGAGCGGGAGATGAGCGAGAGCGAGCGCATTGCCGCGCGCATCCGTGCGCGGGCGGGTTGATGTGGCCGGACCGGACATATCGAATGGACGGGACCTGTATTTCGCCTGTATTTATCTGGAAGAACAGGCGGCGCGGGCTTCAGCTCTCTCCGGACGAGCGAGCGGGTGGCGCCGCCCCCTTACCCTCCCATCGCTTTGCGATGGGCCCCTCCCTCTCCCGCGAGGGGAGAGGGACACTTTAAAGCAGCACCAGGCCGAGGCGGGCGGCGAGGGCGACGGCTTCGATGCGGCTCGCGGCGCCGAGCTTGTCGAAGATGCCGGCGACGTGAAACTTGGTCGTGTGGACGGAGATGCCGAGGCGGCGCGCGATGAGCTTGTTCGAGGCGCCGGCGGCGAGCAGGGTCAGGACTTCCATTTCACGCGGCGTCAGCCCAACCTGCGACGGCGGCGCGCCGAAGGTTGCGCCATCGGCCTCGCTCGGCCGCGCCGCATCCTCGAAGAGATCAGGCGGATGGACGGAAAGCCCCGCCGCGACCGCGCGGATCGCCGCGGCGAGCGCCGCGCGGTCGGCCGGACGGATGAGGGCGCCGCGCGCGCCGGAGCGCAACGCGCGCATGGCGGCGCGATCGTCGGCGACGAGAGCGACGACCGGGGCGTCCTCGGCGATCTGGCGGATGAAATCGGGCGCATCCCCCGCGTTCGGCGCGACGACGACGACATCGAGACGCGCCTCCTCGATCAGCCGAAAGAGCGCCGTTTCATCTTCGGCGACGCCGTTCATGACGATATCAGGCGCGCCGTCGAGGAGGCCGGCGACCTCCTCGCGCGTCAAGGCGTCGCCGGCGAGAAGCGCCACGGCGATCATGGCGATCCGCCGCGGCGCGACAGGCATCTGTGCATTGCGAATGTCACGCAGCGATCGGCCGTTCGTCGATCGCGACCGAGGTGCGGATGACGGCGCCGGCGCGGACGAGCTCGAGCTCGACGGTGGTGCCGACGCTCTCCGGCCCCAACCGCTCCATGACGTCGCGCACATGGGTCACGGCCGCGCCGCCCCACCCCGTCACCAGATCGCCGAGCAAGAGCTTCGCGCGCCCGGCGGGGCTTTCGGGATCGACATTGACGACGATGAGCGCGCTCCGGCGCGGCGGCGAAAGCTTTTGCGCCACGGCCGCATCGAGCCGCACGCGCTGCATGCCGAGGCCGAG